>CALKWT010000141.1 GCA_938003885.1 uncultured Balneolaceae bacterium
ACACTGAGCTTATCAAGCAGCTGAGGAGAGCCCTGGTATCGCTTTCTGAAGGGGATAAATTGGTACCCAAGCTTACAGAAGAACAGCCCTTTGTTGATTACCTGGATGCCCTTCGATCCTATTATAATACTGCTCGAGCAGTCGACCTCTACCTCGGAATTGAGAATGCCTACTCTTTCTATGGCTTGGAAGATGGCCCGCTGCTCTCCTTACAGGAAAAACGAGTACTCATGGAGCGTATGAACGAAGACCTACATCTCCTCTACGATCAGGGAATCAAGAAACAGGTGTCCTTTGCTGAAGGAAGCATCACCATCAGGGCCGATGTGATGGAAGCGGGGAACCGACCCCTGAAAGCGTATCTGGCACTTGGGTACACCTCCCTTGCGATTCAGCACGAGAGAGAACCGGAACAAGAAAGAAGTGCGGAATATCTCTCAGAGGCTATATTAAGAGCAAGTCATCTCACTCAATCTGCAGAAAGAGATCTTTACTGGGCATACCAGACGGGAAATGGGGAGCCGTACTGGGCAGAAGGCCCCTACTACTTTGATTTCGTACTTAAGGATGCCGTTGCGTTCTGGCATGTAGTCAGGGAGCTAAACACACAACCACTTCCTGAAGATCCTTTTCACAGCTCCTGGTTTCTGAACCCGGTCCTGTGGCTGGCAGGGCTCTCAACACCCGACGGCTCCCTTCCTCCCCTGGATGATGGCAACAAACGGCCTGTGCAATCTGCACGGATGCTTCGGTGGACATCCGATTATGGCGATGGGTACACAGGATCCCTCTTTACCACGATTCATCAAAAGCAGGAACTGTATCTCTCAGAAGATCTTCCCGAAGATCAGTACTACCTGGTAGAGGCCGCAATTCCCCGCATGAAATCTGCCGCAGCGGAACTTCCACCTCTTAAAGACAGTGATGGAATGCAGTTGGTGATCCGGAGAACCGATGCAGAAAACGGATCCCATTATCTTCTCCTGAACGGAGAACGCGGGCAGGCAATCGATGCCGGAGAAGGTCACGAACAGCCCGACCAGCTGCAACTGATCTATTACAGGGATCACCACTCATACCTGGTCGATCCGGGGTACGACAGAGGGTATACCAGAACGAACAGCAGCTGGAACGGTTATCTTCACACCAATACCATGCAGTACAACGCAGCAGATATCCGGCATACTGCAGGGTTCGTAACCACCCAGAATGAGGGAGGGCTCCAGAGCCCATATGTATCAGTTTCTGACATCCGCAAAGTGAGTGTTCACCATCCTGCCGATCTGGTCTATGACCAGCCTTCACCAGAAACGGAGGTTCTGAAAGGGTCCGTACAGCTCGAATTTGAACGCCCTGAATCCTCTTTAGCCAACTATCAGCGGACCGTGATTGCAGTGGCAGGGGAACACCCCTACGTGATCGATATAAACGATATAGAAGCCATAACCGGGAGAAAAGATTTTGTTATGAGATATCATGGTAACAGCGACAGAACCCTCACAGAGAACGGCTGGTTCTCATGGGCTACAACATCAGGAACAGACGCCCGGGCAGACAGACACCTTTTCCTGCACACTTCACCCCTGGCAGGCAATTACCGGATTGAAGAAGCGGTAACCGAGATTCAGGAGTCTGAAAACCGAACGGCGGGAAGCGAAAAAGTGCCTTACCCCATTGTCCGGAAGTCATTGATCTCTACCGAAGAGTCCCCCCGATTTGTAACTGCAGGGTTTTTGAGTATAAGGAAAGAGGCTCCTGCCGCAGAACCCCTTCTCTACAGGACAGAAAGCGGCTTGCACTATCTCTGGTTTCCACTCGATTCAGAGAGAGTAGATATTCTTGTTTATGCTATGGAACCTGTAGCTCAACCCCGGTTGGTAGAGTTTGATTCAGGTCCGGCTAAAAATCTTCGTTTCGAAATGAAGGCCGGTGAAGGTGCAGCATTTGCCAGACTACAGAAATCGGAAGAGGGATGGACCCAGCTAAAGGAATTTACGGCATACCTGAAACTACTGACCGAAGCAGAACAGGAACCCGTCGGGGAGCATCGGTTTCTACTGGCCTATCCCAATCCTGCAAGCGATTTTGTAACCCTTCATTATCAGATACCGGAAAGTGCTGAAGTTTTGATGGAACTGTACGATTCGATTGGAAGGAGAGTAACAACCATCCTAGATGAAACTCAGACTGCAGGCGCCCATGAAACGACGTGGAGTACAAGCGGACTGGCCACCGGCATCTATATGGTTCGGCTCACCTCGACGCTGCCGGACGGGCAGGCCTGGTTCACCACAAGAAAAATCACGGTGATCCAATGAATCATTCTTCAACTTCTGAGGGATGAGTGTTTAGGAATTTTGAAAAACTCTCAGTAGCCTCTTGGTTCCCCGTCGTGTCGTGGATCTGCCACCCCAATCAGCTCTCCATCCTTATTGACAACCAGATACAGTCGTGCATATCCACTAGAGAGAGATTGAATTTCGTACCCCATCGCTCTTACTTCCTGCAGTGTTTGACCGGAGAAGCCCCTCTCCAGCTGCACCTCAGGATTGCGGCTGTCGGGAAAGATTCTGGGCATCTTGACCGCATCCAGTGGATCAAGGTCATATTCCAGAATGTAAATGATATTTTGAAGAACAGCTGTGGGAATCCTTCCCCCTCCAGGAGCACCAATTACCAACTGAACCTTCTCATCTTTCAATATAATTGTAGGTGAGATAGTAGATGCACGGATCCGGTAGGGATGAGTTCCTGCACGGGTATCCGGTTCATGTTCCATATGATCGAAGTTATATCCGGAGGAGTTAAGTATAAATCCGTTAACCCAGGCACCCGATCCAAAGACCGGGCTGAGTGTAGTGGACAAGGAAACTGCATTTCCATCACTGTCCACCACGGAGATGTGTGTTGTTTCTCCTGTTCCAGCTGCCTCATCCGAGTCTATGTTGTACATAGTGGAAGCAGGTTTTATGGTGCCGGTAAGTTCTGACATTTCTAATGGAAGAGAGTCCGTTTGTACATACTCTTCACAACCGGGTGCGATATCTGCATGCGTTTCTGTTGTAGGTGTTCCATAATGAATTTCAGAAGGCACCTTATCTGTTCCCATCAGTTTTCTTCTTTCACCAGCATATGTTTTTGATATCAATCCATGTACCGGTATCTCCTCCCAGTTTGGATCCGTGATATATCGGGCTCTGTCAGCACTGCTCAAACGCAGAACAGAGGCCAGTATATCGAATGCTTCCGAAGAGGTTGTAGGAAGGCCTATGGACTTCAATTCATACGGTTCCAACAGATTTAATGCTTGAATGATATAAACTCCCGTTTGGGGTAGTGGTGCTGAAAGTATTTTATATTCCTTATAGGTACCACATAAAGGAACCTTATCCCACTGTGGTTCATAATCAGTAAAATCAGCAAGAGTTACAGGGTTCCCTCCTTCATTCAATGTATTGACCATAGCTTCAGCCAGTTCACCACTATAGAACCGGTCTGCCCCCCCTTCAGATATTTTTGAAAGAGTAGCTGCAAGCTCACTTTGTACAAGTAACTCACCCGCCTGCAATGGCTCTCCGTCTGGCCAGAAAGTATTTGCAGATCCCTTATAACGTTTTAGTTTATCCTCATTCTCTTCAATAAACTGTGCCAGTGTTAAATAGACAGGAAATCCATCTTCTGCATGTCGGATAGCAGGTGCCATTACCTCTTCTCTGCTTAAATTTCCATATTTGTCAAGGGCTTGCAAGAGCCCTTTCACAGTTCCGGGAATACCGACAGACAGTAATTCAGTTTCACTGTTTCTATCCACTCCGTTTCTGAGATAGGTTTCAGCTTTTTTTGCGGAGTAAAAATCGACATAATCGCCTTTCGTATTCTCGTTATCCCAGATCAGCATACTGCCACCGCCTCCAATACCCGACATGTTGGGTTCTACAACATTTAAAGCAAAAGCTGTCGCTACGGCAGCATCGACTGCGTTCCCTCCTTTTCTTAACATCTCTAAACCTGCCTCACTGGCCAGAGGATGTGCCGAACTTACCATCCCATTTTCTGCGATCACTTTTTTACCTCTGTCCGATTGATAACTGTCATGTGCTGGTTGCTGTAATGAAGCACATGAAATAATTAACCCGCAGATTGAAAAGAGGATAAGTACTCTGGATATATTCGTTCTTTTATTAAGGGTGTATGCAATCATTCTATTTTCTATTCGATAAATGATAATAATGACAGTTTATCCGGCACCGCGTCAGGAGCCCATTGTACCCATTTCATACTGACGTATTAAAGATTGGGGTTGTTATCCAACTCCTGCTTGCCGATAGGAACACAGGTATCTCTGCCTTCTAAAAAATTGTGATAAGAAGGGGTGCCGGTCCCATCTGCAAACCATCTGCGCAAGTCCCAGAACCTGCGCCCTTCGAGCCATAAATCAGCCCCTCTTTCACGATGTAAATGATCCCAGGCTTCATCGATGCTTGCCGCGGTCACCGGTTCCAGACCGTGATGGACTCGCCCTTCATTGATGAGGGAGATGGCCTCCCCGACATTCTCGTTCGATCGCAATTCATTTTCCGCCCGGACGAGTAGCATTTCGGTACCCTTCGACAAAGCAATATTATCTGCATCAGTTTCATGTTTCAACTGTGTAATCCATGGAGTAGAACCATTCGCTGCAGTATTGATCTCTCCATCAGCGGTGAGAACGGGGCGTTGTGGAACTCTTGTATCTTCTGAACCTTCCCACTGTGTGCCCCAAACGGATAGCTCACCACGGTTTATGGTGTTGGCGGGCCAACCATTATTTTCTCGACTACTATTGAGAGAGAATACCGCATCAAACCGGTAATCCACCGGAACTTGTTCGGCATCTGCTACAGCCCCACTCCAGTCATTTTGAGCCGCTTTAACCGATGCACGGCCCGCAAGTGCTGCATTTCTCAGATCTCCGTTACCTATTCGTTCTGCAATTCCGAGTGCGCGGCTGAATTGTTGTTCAGCACGGGCAAAAAATAGAGTATAAGGTTCTCTGGATCCCCCATCTATCACGGCATCACAAGAGTGCTCTCCCAAAATGCGATTTGCATAACCAGCGTATAAATTTGCTCTGGCAGCGTATTCACTCTGGTTAAATTCCTCGCCAAGTAGATTTTCAATTCTTTCTATTCCACTTTCAGCTACCCAGCGTGCTCTTTGTGCATCGTTCCACCAAGGATCGACATCCTCGCTCTGTATGACTCCTGTACTGAATATAGTGGGAGCCGCATAAGTACCACTATGAGTCAATTCATCTGCCCAAACGCTACTCCAATAGGTCGTCTGGGAGACCGCCAGTGAAAGATCGGAGGACATTCCCACTGTAAGCCCGGGAATGGCTTCCGTAGAATTAAGTGAACTCTCTGCTATCGGGCCTGGATTTTGAACTTCACAACCCATCAGGACAAGCAAAAGGAGAGAAGTAAATGTGACAAAAAGCCTCTTTCTATATTTGATCAGTACCCGGGGTGTCTTCATAGTATCTCCTCAGAATGTAAAGTTAAGTGTTGCGAGAAATGTTCTGTAGGTCGGCATGTTGTAATAATCTCTTCTTGCCAGACTATTTCTGAAATCATCCAGTTCGGGATCGGTACCTTGATAATCTGTAATGGTGAAGAGGTTTCGTGCAGTAATTGCAATGGAGGCAGAGCGTACATTCTCAGGAATCCAGTTCCGAGGCAGGATATAGGTCAATGTTACATGACGCAGCCGGAAAAAGTCAGTAGATTCTATCCAGTGATCATACCGACGGGTGATCGGTCCACCCGTTAAGGCACATTGTGCACGATCCATAGCTGTAAGCGAGTTAATATCCCCCCTCTGTGCAGCGTAGCAGGGCGGCCAGATTCCCCGTCCGGTATTTTGATAGGCTGTTCCATTAACCATGTATCCGCCCATCTTGAATTCACCCAGAGAATCCAGAATCAAATTCTCTCTGAACCTTAACGTTGTACCCAGCGAAATCGACTGATCAGGATAGGCCGGACCGATAAACTGATCCTCATCATATACTGGATCTGCAATCTCATCGGGATTTGTTATCACAGCACCAATAATGGAAGGAACCGGGTACCCCTGTCGAATATAGGTATTCCCGAATGTTTCTATGGTAATACTGGTCACATCCCCCAGATCTACTGCTTCGCTTTTCTCTTTGGAGTAACCAAACCTCAGACTCCAGTCCAGGTCAGAACTTCGAACCGGAGTGATCTCCAGTTCAGCTTCAAGTCCCGAATTTTTCAGCTCTCCGATATTTTGTACCTGGGAAGAAAGAAATCCCTCGGACGCTACAGCCGGTACAGGTATTAAAGCATCTGTAGTCGTCTGATTGTAGTACGTAACATCTGCATTGACCCTACCCTGGAAAAACCCTGCCATAAAGCCGGTTTCAAACTCACGGCTGCGCTCAGGCCCCAGATCCGGATTACCAATCTGATTGGGTGTGAATCCAGGTTGACCATCTTCACCTGCAACAGGAGACCAGGTACGGACAGCATCAAAAGCCCCCGGTGCCTGGCCCGATTCACCCACTGCTGCCCTCACACGGAAAGTATTCCACCACTCAACTGGCCAGAAATCGTAATCGGAGAGAACGTAAGAAGCACTGACCTTAGGATAGAATTGGAGTCCATAGTTATCTCCAAATGCCGAGTGTCCATCCACACGCGCCCCCAGGGTGATAAAAAGTTGGTCATCATAGTTGAACATCGCCTGTCCAAAAAACCCGCCAGTTGCCACGCGAATTTTGGTGTCGCCTGTCACACTGGTTCTGGCACCGGAGGTTAACGTGGGTTCCTGCGGCCCTGAGAAGTCTTCGCTAAACAGCCGTTGTGTAGATGTATCATTTTGATAGAGCTGTCCCCCCCAATTCAGTGTAGAATTTACATTTTGTGAGATGGATAACTGTAGGGTACCGAGATATTCGAAAGAGAGTACCGACTTATTCCAGTTAACCAGACTTTGCTGACCGAGTGGAGTTCTTGAATAGCCAAAATATTGTGTGGACTCCAATTCATAGTTATTGTAATCATAGCCTAAAGTCACTCTGTTGGTCAATCGATCACCGGAGTTCACTTCTAACACGAGACTGTTGATAAAGTGCTCTCGAGTGCTTTGGTTTTTACTTTCTATGATTTCAGAATTGTCCACACAAGCCACATTCTGGTCACTGCATCCATCAGCCCCGGAAAAGTTTCCGCCAGGTCCCCGGCTCACATTGAGTACAAATCCATCTCCATTGTTTCCTTCCGGCAGCCAATCGGTTATGGCCTGATTGTAAGAGGTGTTATAACTGACAGAGACATTCTCCAGAGGTGTAAAACGAAAATTGCCCCGGAATCCGGCGCCGGCATCTCCTCCAGCATCATGAATCACCCCATCTTCTGATTTATAGTTGGCGGAGACATAATAAGTAAATCCATCTATTCCGCTTGAAACATTCAGGTTGTACCTCTGTACAAGCCCGTTCTGAAGCCACGAACCACTCTCAGGGCAATTTACTTCCTCAAATCGAACTCCATCGTAGCTCTCCAAGCCATCACCCCTGCACCTGCCCATAAAAAGACCGGTGGGATTATCTTTTCTTGGTCCAAAATGAGGCATGTTGTTAAAACCGCTTGTTACACTAGCATTCCAGATTGTGACTCCTTCACTGCCTTGTTTCGTGGTGATACGGATTACCCCGCCGGAGGCTTCCGTACCATAGAGCGTCGTTGCAGCGGCACCTTTGACAATATCGATGCTTTCGATATCATTCGGGTTAATATCATTTAGGGGTGACGAGGTCTGCCGAGAGGCCTGGTGGCTGGGAGAGTCTCCCCCTTCGACCCTGATTCCATCGATATATATGATCGGGTTGTTACTCTGAGAAATACTGTTATTTCCCCTCAACCGAATCGTACCACCAGCTCCCGGCTGTCCAGAGTTAGCTAAAACGGTGGCGCCTGCGACACGGCCAGATAAGATCTCCTGGGGATTGGAAGCAGATGCGGCCGCAAACTCCGCAGCTGTCAGACGTGCCTGACTGGTCCCTACTTCCCGTGATCGCACACTACCCGTTGCAGTAACAACGAGTTCATCCAGGCCAACCGCCTCCCGTTCCAGTTCCACATGAAGGGTAACCGGTCCATCCTCTGAAATTTCAATTTCCCGACGAGTGTCTACATATCCGATATACCTGAATAACAGCACATAGGAGCCCGGCTCCAAATCTCTGATTTCATAAAAACCCTGAAGATCAGCTGAAGTACCTATCGTAGTTCCTTCCACTAAAATATTAGCCCCTGGCAATGGTTCTCCCGTACGAATATCAGTAACGGTACCTGAAATCGTAATCTGTTGAAAATCTACATCCGGTGAATAAGCAGCCTGCAATAGGACCGGTGTCACAAGGACAAGAACGAAGGTCAGCCCTAATATTAGAATGGAGTAAGCACTATCTCTGGTTCTGTCTGGCATATATACCTGAGGATCCATAGAGTTCACCTGTTTTTGAGTTAGTTATATATTTTAAGAGACCTTTTAAGAACCATTAACTTGTCAACCTACTGTTTTGAGGTATATCAGTAGTATGAAATAGGTGATAGTTCATCGGACCCGTTTTCAGCTATCGCAACTCTTAAGCAAGTCCTTGGTTTTTTTAAGCCTCATGTAAATCACCCGCTTCCATGAAGAGACAAAAATCATGCCAATAATACTTTTCTCCTTATAACGATAACCTGAGCATCGCCACCAAAGCGGGGTGTGGCATTTCATTACAACTATGTTATTTTATAACACAGTGGAGTGTGAAATAGGCAATTCAGACTTTAAAATTCGTCTATTCTTAGTCTGGCATCATTTATGCATATCGTAATGAGGGCAAATACACACCGATTTAACCAAGTCATGACTCGTATTTCTGAAGACCCCAGATTTCTTCTTCTGGTCGCCGTCATTATCCTGTTTACACTTGTCACCGGCTATTATTTATATAATAAAGTGGTACAATCTTCAGAAGAGATCATCCGGGATAACATGAATTTCACACGAACTGCATCGGCAAAACTGTTGCTTGATGGGGAGCAAACTATTGAACCAATATGGGAAACGTATCTTGCAGGGAGAGACCGTATCACCAAAGCGGATGAGCGAATGGCAGACTCCCTTCTATCGGCATCGGTACAATCAGTTTTAAACAATTTTCACCTGGTTGAGGGTGGTTACTATTTTTATACATTGGATGCGTTCATTGGATATGGATTTCCAACCATCAATGATCCCAAGCCTGCGTTTGGGCCCCCGCCTCGCTCCTACAATATCATACGGGAGCAGGTACGCAAATCCGTCGAAGGAGAGGAGGTTTTGACACATCTCCATCGCTTTGACCCGGCCATCTTTCCTCTCACGACTCAACCGGTCTATCTGGACAATGAAATAATCGGAGCCGTCTGGGCGAGAATTCACCTGGAACGAAAACTTAATGCAGTAAACAGTATTCGTAGCGGGACTTTTTTTCTAACCACAGGAAGTATTCTTCTATTGCTTATTGTGATCTTATTTCTGTACTGGCACCGAAAAAAGCAATTGGAAGAGATACAGACTGGTCTACAAATAATGAAACACAATCCCGATTATCGGTTAAAAAAACAGTCAGGAGTCTTCGGAAGCATCAGTCGCGCTATAAATGATATGACTGGTATCCAGCAACTAGAGCAAATCAAACGAAAAAAACTTGAGCGGGAACTGTTTCAGAGTGAAAAAATGGCCGCCCTCGGCAACCTGGTAGCAGGTACAGCTCACGAGATTAACACTCCTATCTCAATTATTAAAACCAGAGTCCAGATCTGGGAGCGGGCCATCCAGAAACATCAAAAAGAGATGGGTGGAAAACTCATCATCAGCACTGAATCGCTCCAGATTGTCTATAACGAGATAAACCGTGTTTCAAGTCTTATAAAACGATTGCTGGTTTTTACCAAACCGACCGGAGAACAATGGCAATCGGTAAAACTGAAAGAAGTAATTCAGAAACAGATTCTTCGTTGCAGAGAATCTTTTCCAGACAGGGAAATACTGTTTCGTTATGAAGAAACTGAAACCATCCCGCCTATCAATGCGCACCGGGAATCCATTGAACAGGTCTTCATCAATATCTTCAAAAATTCAGTAGAAGCTATAGACGGAACCCCTGAAATTTTACTTAGGGTTGATTATCAGCCGGAAAATAAACAGATTGAGCTACGTATTCAGGATAATGGACCAGGCATTCCCCTGGAATTGATCGACAAAGTGTTTGATCCGTTTTTCACGACCAAGCATTCGGGTTCAGGACTTGGGTTATCCATATGTCATGAGATTGTAAAGGCCCATGGCGGCATGATCCGTTTTGAAGATAAACAAGAGGAGAATGAATCTGGTGTAACGGAAGGGAACTCATTGTATCCTGAGAAGCCGATGGGAGTGTTATGCATTCTCACCTTTCCGGCTCTCATTTAGAACATTTGCCAGATGAAACCCATATCGATACTTGTTGCAGATGATGAACCCTCAATGAGGCTCAATCTTTCTGAGATCCTGGAAGCTGAAGGATACTCTGTCCTGGAATCCGAGACAGGACATCAAGCGATAGAGCACTCCTTAAGATACCACCCAAGGGTCATTTTAATGGATATTAAAATGCCTCAAATGTCAGGTTTAAAAGCCCTCAGAATACTGAATAAACAGGTACCGGACACACCTGTTATTATCTTCACTGCTTTTGGCACATCAGAACATCCCATTGAAGCAATGAAGTCGGGTGCATTTGATTATCTGGAAAAACCTTTTGATATCGATGAACTGACAAGCCTGATCAGGCGGGCCGTGTTATTCAGAGAATCAGCAGTCAAACCGGGCTCCACCATACCGGACTCACCACGGGGCTTCAATTCGGCTGAAGAGTTTATTATCGGCTCCAGTAAAAAGATGCGGGAACTGCTCAAGATGATTGGGAAAATAGCGCCCAGTGAGACGTCTGTACTCATTGAAGGGGAAAGCGGTACAGGAAAAGAACTAATCGCTGATGCTATCTATAGACATTCTAAACGGGCTAACGGTCCATTCATCAAAATCAACTGTGGTGCTTTACCCGATTCACTGTTGGAAAGTGAACTTTTTGGCCATGAAAAAGGGGCATTTACCGGTGCAATCAGACAGAGAAAAGGCCGTTTTGAACTTGCAGATGGTGGAACCCTTTTTCTTGACGAAGTAGATGCTCTCACCCTCCCGATGCAGATCAAGTTATTAAGAGTACTTCAGAATTTTACTTTTGAACGTGTAGGTGGTGAGAAGACCCTCCATACCAATGCAAGAATCTTAGCTGCAACGAATAAAAACCTTTCATCCAAAGTAAAAGAGGGATCCTTCAGGGAAGATCTGTTCTACAGACTGAATGTGATTCACCTGCCTATCCCACCTCTCAGGGAGCGTATGGAGGATGTCAGAGACCTCACAATGTTCTTTCTGAAAAAATTCTCCCAGCAGCGCAGGTTGACTATTTCCGAGGATGCTCTTCTCTTACTGCAGAAATATCACTGGCCCGGCAATATACGTGAACTCGAAAATGTGATTCAACGCGCTGTCGTACTTGCCCCGGGCAGCACTCTAACACAAAAAGATATTTCCATTACCCTGAACACAGAACGAGCTTCATGGCAATTTACTATGGCGGATCGGAGCACCATACCATTCCATTCTATCATTGAAAATGTCGAGAAGGATCTGATTCTGCGCGCTCTGAATCAAACACAATGGAATAAGACAGCGGCTGCAAAGCTACTCAGTATCAATCGCAGGCTGCTCTATTCCAAGATGGACCAGCTTGGAATAGAGTACCGAAATTCCTGATATCTGAAATAAATCAAAAGATATTATTGGTTCCTTATCTTTTCAAATAAGCATTCTGATAGTTCAGAACCAGTCCCGATAACACTTCATCACACACTCCGTGTCATTCTGGCCTTTAACAGAGGGCCACACCTCTCCCTTCCAACAGAAGCATCCGACCTACAATCCAGAAGATGGGCCCGGGGACGTCAGAACTTTTCCTTCAGAAATCTCTCTCTTTTTTAGGATATTCAATAACCTGTCATGGAACATTGCCTCCTTTCGGTATATTGAAACATAAATGATTACCAATGATTCGTCATGATGAAAAATATATTAAACTATTTTTTCCGGGGTCTGCTATTTGTGCTTCCGATATTTGCCACGTTCTACATCATCCTGGTGATTGCAAACTGGCTGGACGGAACACTCAACAATATGCTTTTCTCATGGCTTCCTTTTGATATACCGGGGCTGGGCATAGTGACCGCCTTTCTGGGGATTATGATGCTTGGAATGGCCGTTTCCTGGGCGATTTCAAAGCCTATATTCGCCTATTTTGAGCGTCTGATGGGAAAGACACCCCTGATTAAAATAATCTATCACGCTTTCAAGGATTTTACCGAGGCCTTTGTCGGGGAGAAGAAAAAGTTCAACCGGCCCGTGCTCGTCAAGATGACAGAGGACCTGGACCGGATAGGTTTTTTAACGGAAACCGATCTCCGGATTTTGGGTGTAAGCAACCGAGTGGCAGTCTATTGCCCACACTCCTATAACTTTTCTGGAAACTTATTTCTGGTTTCACCTGACCGTATCACCGTACTTGATATACCTGCTTCTGAAGCAATGAAATTTGCCGTAAGCGCAGGAGTAACTCAAATTGACAATCTAATAACCTGACACCATGTCTATATCCGAACCCGGACCGCACTACAGAAATTTCTTTTCACACTATAAAAGCGGGCTCATCTATCTGAATCACGCCTCCGTCTCCCCTCTTCCGCTGGCGACCTATGGGGCAATGGAGAAATACCTTCGGGAGCGTACATTCGGAAGTGTAGAGAACTTTGAAATCTGGCTTCAAACAGTGGAAGAGACTCGAAAAAATATTGCTGCCCTGGTGCATGCCGAACGGAGTGATCAAATCACACTTACAGGAAATACATCTGATGGGCTTTCTGCTGTAGCGGAGGGATTTCCCTGGCAAGCCGGAGATCAGATACTTTTGAATACCATGGAGTTCCCTGCAAACATCCAGCCTTTCAGAGCTCTGGCCAGGAAAGGGGTGGAACTTGTCTATCTGGAACCGCAAGATGGGAAAATCACCCCTGAAATGATAGAAGAAGCCATCACTCCCCAAACCAGGATGCTCTCCATCAGTGCCGTCCAATACTTGAATGGATTTAAAGCGGATCTTAAAACCATAGGTGAAATCTGCGGCGCCCGGGATATCTACTTTATTGTTGATGGAATTCAGGCTGTGGGAGCCGTACCTATCCATGTCACTGAGTATGGAATCGACGCTCTCTCCTCCGGCGGGCATAAGTGGCTGATGTCCCCTGCCGGAACAGGTTTTCTCTATCTGTCAGACCCTCTCGCAGAACAGCTTCAGCCCTATAAAACCGGCTGGCAGTCTGTAAAAGATCCTTGGCAGCTCTCCAACTTCGAACAAGATTGGAAGACTGTCTCTTCCCACCTGGAGACAGGCATGCTCAATACTTCAGGCTTTATCGGAATGAACGAGAGCATAAAAATGCTCTTGAATATTGGAATTCAACACATCCGAAAAACAATACTGGATACATCGGGCTATGCGATCGGGAAACTCAGGGAACAGAGCCACGTCCAAATCATCTCCCCCCTTCAGGACTCATACCGCTCAGGGATTGTCACATTTCAAATTTCCGGTGATACTGATCCTGAAGAGCTGGTCTCTGCTCTCAGGAAAAAGAATATTTCTGTTTCATCACGGGAGGGAATGATCCGGATATCAATTCATTTCTACAATACCCGAACCGAGATTGACACCGCACTGGCAACCCTTTTTAATTTATGAAATCAATTCTGAAAGATATTGGTGATCTGATAGCCAAGACCGTTGCAAAAGCAGGCGAGGACAACATTTTAACCTATGGTGCCGCTATAGCTTTCTACACGATCTTCTCCATTGCGCCTTTGCTTATACTGGTCGTTTCCGTAGGATCTTTTTTTCTGAGTGAAGAGGTCGTCCTTACTGAGTTGCGTACTATTGCGGGTGACTACTTGGATGATGAGGTCATACAAAATATAAGCTCCACGATCGGTGAAAGAACCAGTGGAGGAGCGGGTTTGCTTACCACTATCATCGCTGTTTTTACCATCCTTTTCGGTGCAACTACGGTGGTTATGCAGTTAAAAAATGCACTCAACAAGATCTGGAATGTGAAAGAGGTGAAAATGAGCTCCTTAAAGAGTTTTGCACTCAACCGGCTGATCTCCTTTGGAATGATACTTATACTCAGCTTTCTGCTGGTTAGCTCCCTCATTGCAGAAGCCGTCCTGGGAATCATAAGTAATTTTTTCACAGGATTGATCCCTCTGGTGGAGATAGATTTGTACCTCATTTTTACCCAGTTTGGCACCGCCGCAGTTGCCATCGTCGCATTCACCCTTCTGTTCAAAATTTTACCCGATGTGCATGCCCGCTGGAAAGATGTATTCATTGGTGGAATCATAACCACGCTACTCTTTCTGGCGGGTAAATATCTCATCGCATTCTATTTTTCTGCGGCAAATGTTGCAACCACCTACCGTGCTGCGGGATCCCTCATCGTTTTTATCATCTGGGTCTACTACAATATCATTATTATACTGATTGGGGCCGTATTCACTCAGGTATATACCGAGAAATACGGGGGGAACATTCTTCCCTACAAATTTGTGACTCTGGAGGGGGTCCCTTCGATCAAACGCAAAGCAGATAAAATGGAGGATGAGTAAAAGACCTAATAGACCTCTTCAAATGTGCGGATGCCCGGTTTGACATAGCGGCTAAATTTATCGCGCGGGATTTCATCCAGATCCTCAGGAAGCTCACGCCTGATATCCAGATACTCATCAAAACCCTGTTTCAGAATCTCTGTATAAATCCCCGACTCCATCCCTTTCATCCCACAGATATAGATGAGAGTATTTTCCTTGGAAAGGATATCGGAAATCAACTCTTTTCTGTCCTGCAGCTGGGTCTGCACATAGTGTTTACTTCCATCCGCACGCCTCTCCTCCCTGGAGATACTGAGCAGGTAGTGAAAGTTCGGATGATCCTGGTTCATCTTCTCAAAATAATCGGCATACAATTTGTCTGTCCGGTAGGGGCACCCAAAAATCAGCACACACTGATTGAGATAATTCTGTTCAAAGAGTTCCTTGATCATACCACGGAAGGGTGCGATGCCCGTTCCCGTAGCAAAGAAGAGATAGTTGAAATCTGTTGCATTTTCAGGCAGCAGAAATCGCCGCCCGCTGGGGCCCGTCATCAACACCTTATCCCCTGGTTTCAGGTTTGCCAGATAGTTCGACGCCACCCCCAGATAGAGTTTATTATCCAGTTCCTCGATGGTACGTTTTACCGTTGTGGAAATCAGATGCCTTTTTCCCCCTTCGCCTGATGTTGAGGAGGAGATGGAGTAGAGTCTGAGCTTATGAGCTCTTCCTCTTTCATCTTTTCCCGGAGGGAGAATACCAACAGACTGTCCGGCTCTGATCCGTCCTACCAGGTCAGTTCCCGAAATATCAAATGTGATATGACGAACAAAATTCGGACTCACTTCACTGGTTACAACATAGTTCTCTACGATAGGAACTTCTACAGGGTTTCTGACCGAGTAGATATTGAGTTCAACTTCCGGAATTTTAATTTCCGATATTGCAGTGTTCATGGAATGTCTGAATTAATATTTTTTATTGATTTTAAACTTATTTCATTGCGCCACTTTGAGTTAAAGGAAACTCTATAACTCTGTCAAAAAGTTCGCTCTCCGCCCCGACATAGTGGGACGCCATCAATACAAGCGTATTGTTTTCGGTTATGATATCCGCAATCATCTGCAAAACAATACTTCTTGTTTCTCTGTCGAGTCCTCTTAAAGGCTCATCCATTATCAACACCCGGGGACGGACAATAAAAGCCGCAGCCAACTGGGCTTTTTTCTTCATTCCCGTCGAATAGGTCCCTATAAGATCGTGGCGATCCTGCAGGCTCAGTTTGTCAAAAAGATGATCTATCTCCCCAGGGGAGCTGTCTGTCCAGTTATTTCTGCTGCGGAGTATCCACTCCAGCAGTTCATAGGCTGAGAGATGTCCGGGCAACCCCTCTTCATCATGAACCAGCCCCACATTGTTCAGATAAGCTCTTGGATTTTTATGAATATCCGAACCATTCCAGCTTATCTTTCCTGCTGTGGGGAAGGAGGTGACAGACAATAGCCGTAAAAATGTGGTTTTACCGGAGCCATTCGGCCCGATGATGCCCACTCCCTGTGCAGGTTCAAATTGAAAGTGGAGGTTCTGAAAAATCGGACGTCCAGCTCTATACTGCTTAGTTAAATTTTCTATCACAAACATTTTAAGATGCCGTCATTTTAAAATTACTACCGGCCAGATGCTGCAGCCCTGCTGTCAGGAGTGCTGTAATGAGATAAAACAGGAGAATTGTGAGCTGATCCCGAAACCCCGGTATCCCAAAAATAAAGTATTGAAGATTCATTCCGACAAGCAGTGGCAGGACCCAGCGAACCTGCATCCATGCCCGGCTGAGTACCATAATTCCAAATCCTGCAACCCACTGCGTGAGCCAGCCCGGCGCCACATCTGCACGTGCTGACAAAGGAATTAAAAGATGATGCAACAGCGCAAATCCAGCCCATAGCATCAGCAGCAGATCGGCTCCCGGATTTTGATACGCAATAAAAAGCATCGCTGCATGGCCGGCTGCGATCATTCTCCCGGCAGGCAGTATGCGATCCGTCTGCAGGGTAAGCTGCCATACGTGTGGCTGAAGGCGGGCAGGTACCCACCAGAGCTGATCTGCCGTCGGGGCAGTTTGTTTCACGTCTCCGTCCTGATTTTCTCTGAAAAACTCTCCAAAAAAAGCGTTTGTGCTATAATAATACCTTACAACCGACATTCTCTGCCTCTGTATCATTATATATGTAAACAGATAGAAGATACAATATAATAACGTCTCTGACCAAATAGAGACCGTTTCGAAGAGGATGGTTCCGAGCAGAATAAGCAGTGAACCGGTCAGAAATATCAAAACGGTATTCATCAGGCTTGGAATGGAACCGGGATCCAGAGGATATTTAAAAAGATCTGCCGCTTTTTTTCGGTACCTTCGTCCCTTCTCCGATTCACTCCAGAACTGGGAATCAGGCCCCGATTGCAGATATCTGTAACAGGCCAAACGGAGGATCGCTGACAAGAAAAGGATCGGCCCTACAGCAGACAGAATAATTTCCAGAAATTTTCCGCTACCTGAAAAAATACCGCCTAACGCCATAAAAATCAGAAGTACCGCACCCGTCAGAACAATCAGGTTCATTTTTCCATAAAGATGCCGCCATATCGCGCTCCCGTCCGGATTGGCAAGCTGCATAACAGAGCGGTATTTGTCTGGAAAAAGCAGATAGGGCGTAATGAATGCAGCTAGTGCTGAGAAACCGAACAGAACGTATCGAATAGCAATCATTTTCTCTGAAACTGGCTCTCCCCAGGTCCATATTGTACCAGCAAATGCGGTCGCTACCACAATGATTGCAGTTTGTAGTGCCGATCTTTTTGGTAAAATATTCTTCACAGGCTTTCTATCCGGATCCACGATATGGTGATGGATTGCATCCAATTATAATAATACTTTTACTGGATTGTACAGTTCAAATTAAATGGCAGCGCTTTTAATTTGATGTTCACAACTATTTGTGGAACTTGAGATCGATCTCAATCTTTCCATCGGGAAAAGTTTTTTCCGGTCACGTTTTGTATATTGTCTGTCGAGTCAGAAAAGCGTTTCCATAAAACAATGATGAAAAGAAGATAAGGATTTATGAAAATTTTTGTCTGTATTAAACAGGTTCCGGATATCGATGCCCCGCTTCATATGAAAGATGGGAAGCTCATTCTGGACGATGACCGCAAAAGCATGAACGCCTATGATGCTTCTGCGGTTGAAGAAGCCCTGTTACTTGCTGAAAAAGTCCAAGGTTCAGTAGAAGTCGTGCTGGCCGGCCCTGAAGACGCGAATGACACCATACGAAAGGCGCTTGCCATGGGTGCCGGCCGCGGTACTCATATTGTGGTGAATGAAACAGGTTACGACTCCTATATCCACGCAAAAATCCTTGCAGCCTTTTTTTCGGATCAACAATATGACTATATCTTCTGCGGCAAACAGAGTCAGGATACCGATGCAGGGCTTACCGGTTCCATGCTCGCAGAACTGCTCTCCCTCCCCTACGTCTCCAACGCGGTGGGAATCTCGTCTGAAAAAGAGGTCTTGCTGGTCACACGCCAAGGGGACCAGGGACAAGAGATAATCACTCTTCCGTCCCCCGGACTGGTTACCTGCTCCAACGATATGAATAACCCTAGAATCCCGGGCCTGAAAGGAATTATGCAGTCTAAAAAGAAACCGGTTGACGTTATCGCCCTGCACGATCTGATTTCCCACATTCCCGACGAGGATGTATTGACCCGAACTGTTCGTTATGAAGAGAAGCCTGTCCGGAAACCTGGAAAAAAACTTACGGGGGAACCAGAGGAGATCGCCCGCGAACTTGTCCGGGCGCTCGGCCGTGAAACCACTGTGCTCTGATCTCTGAAGCGCTGCATAAACTATGTAGAGTTTTGAACGGTGCAGAGGAGTCCGGATAGAGTGAATAGAATCAGGTAAGCAGGACGCGTGAGAAATGCACGCGGATTCAACTTTTTAATCATTACATGAAAATGGGACAAACTTCAAAGCACACAATCTATGAGTAACCTTTTAACCGTTCTTACGGTACAAGACGGAAAAATCACACGCGCCTCTTTGGAGGTGTTATCCAGATGTAATGAACTGGCAGAACAGCATCAGCTCCCTTCCTGCGCCCTGGTTATCACCGATGATAGTTCCGGAATAGCAGATCAGCTCTCTGATTCCGGAGTGGATACCCTCTATACCATCGAACATCCGCTCTTCCGGAATCCTCTCAATGCCCCTTTGATCACTGCTCTGTCTGAAGTAACCGAGGAGATTCATCCACGTATGGTGGCTTTTGCATCTTCCGAGAGCACCAAAGATGTTTTAGGTGCCATTGCCGCACGTAAACAGGCAGCCGCTTTGAGTGATCTGTCAGAATTTGAATTGACAGAAAATGGAGTTAAAGGGAAACGTCCCGTAATGGCCTCTAAAATCTACTCTGTAGCAGAAGCATCCGGTTCACCGGTATTTATCTCGGTTCTGAGTGGTTCTTATGAAAGGATAGAAAAAAAGGGGACGCCGGTTGTAAAACCCATCTCATTCAATTATTCGACGGATAAGGTGGGCACAGTGCTCAGGGAGATCGTGCACTCTGATCCTGGACGAACGGACCTTTCTGAAGCAGAAGTGATTGTAGCTGCAGGAAGAGGGGTTAAAGATGAGGCCGGACGGCAACTTATTGAAGAACTGGCAACCGTACTGAACGCAAGCATAGGCACCTCCCGGGCACTTACCGAATCGGGTGCTTATGAGCCGGGCCTCCAGATCGGACAGACGGGCAAGGTTGTCTCTCCCTTCCTCTATATCGGAGTTGGAATATCTGGTGCCATCCAACACGTGTCAGGAATGGCCAACAGCAGAATGATTGTCGCAATCAATAACGACCCGGACGCACCTATTTTTCGTATTGCCGATTACGGCCTCGTCGGGGATCTCTATCAGATTTTGCCCCCTCTGATCGATGAGTTGAAAAAATTCAAAGTGGGAGAGTAGAAGTCTGTTTTATGGAGGCTTGCTCAGTATGCACTTGAGCTGTTTGACAAGTTGACCCGGGCACTCTTCAGGATGGTACCGGGTGAGTACAGCCCGAGTCTGAAAAGTCAGAAAAGAGCTTCATGCCTCTATCGAATCACCACGGTACAATCGGCAGGATGAAAAGTTCCGGGAGGTTAGGGACGGCATGTCCGAACCTCTATAGATAAAAGGCATTTAAAAAGTTTAATATGGATGACAAATTCGATTGTATCGTTGTAGGAGCAGGAGTGGCGGGTCTGTCCGCCGCGCTGACCCTGGCCCGGAATAATCTGAAATTCCTCCTGATAGAAAAGGGTAAATTTCCGGGATCTAAAAACGTCTCGGGTGGTGTTCTCTGGGGAAGTGACCTTGCAAAACTGGTCCCTTCCTACTGGGAAGATCCGAATGCAGGATGGGAGCGATTTATAAATCATCGCAGGCTCACCTTCCTGGATAAGGAGTCCTCATTTTCCATCGATTTCAAATCAACCCATTTTAACAGCCCTCCCTATAGCGGAGTCGTCGTATTGAGATCCAGATTCGACCGCTGGCTCGCTGATAAAGTGGAACAGGCGATAGCCGAAAGTGACTATGCGATGGATTCCTTCCTGGCTACCAATATTCTTGTTGAGGAGCTGGTCGAGGAGCAGGGCAAGGTGGTGGGTATTCGTGCAGGTAATGAAACTTTCTATGCGGATTCGGTTATCCTGGCGGAAGGGGTCAATAATCTTCTGACCCGGCAGGCGGGGCTACAGAGCTCCTACGTTCCAGCAGATCATATACTTACAGGTGTTAAAGAGGTTATAAGGTTCGACAGAAAGCAACTTGAAGACCGTTTCCAGTTAAATGGTCTGAGCGGAATGAGCAACGAGTTTGTTGGCTATGCCACCAACGGTGTAGAGGGAGGGGGATTTCTCTATACGAACCGGGACTCCATCTCTTTGGGCCTGGTCCTGGGACTAAAAGACCTCAGAAATAAAGGTCAGACACCCTACGACCTGCTGAATCATTTTAAGCAGCACCCGGTGATTTCAGATACTATCCGGGGAGGAGAGATTGTGGAATACTCTGCTCATGTGGTCTCCTCGGGAGATCGGCGGCTTATCCCTGAAAAGCTCTATAAACCGGGGCTCTTGATATGCGGTGAGGCAGCAAACTTATTGATGAATGCGGGGAGAGCGATACAGGGAATGGATTATGCGATGCGGTCGGGAATCATGGCGGCGGAGACAGTGGTGAAGGCGAAAGGGAAAGGCGATTTTGGAAACAGCACCCTGAAAAAGTATCAGGAAGCTCTGGATGAGAGCTATGTAATGAAGGATATTCGAAATTTCCAGGATGCTGTAGAGCTGCTCCACGACCCGGCTATTAGAGAGAGTATCCCCAATCTGATTTGTGATTTCGGACGCAACTTCTTTCAGATACGGAATGAACCAACACGCAAGGCGCGTCATCTGTTCAGCCAGTCCGTCAGACGACACAGTTCCTGGCGTGAACTGTTAAAAATCGGTTTCAAAGGCGCAAAATCGATGTAACAGGGTGACGTTATCAATTTAGATCTTTCTCATTCACGACACTCTTACAGAGCTGTAAACTCAAAACCAGAAGAATAATGAAGATAGCAACACTCTCCGAACGACTCAGCCTGGTCAGCTACCGCAATCAGGGGTTATCAGATTTCCAGCCCCATATCAGAGTGGATACAGAGATCTGCAACTCTGTCTGTCCCCACCACTGCACCACCTACGTCTGTCCGGCAAATTGCTATACAAAAGATGAACAGGGCCTCGTGCATTTTCAGGTAGAAGATTGCATAGAGTGCGGCACCTGTATGTACGCATGCGATCAGGGAGCCGTAACATGGGAGTTTCCGCATCCTGAAAACGGGCGGGGAGTCACATGGAACTTCGGGTAAGCTCACTTCAGCAGAGATAGATTAATGAATAGCCTGGCTCTGCGATCTTCTGCGGCAGGCCAGCGCCATACCCGATATCGAAAACTCAACGTACAGCGGTGGAATAAACCCGGCCTGGCAGAACTATTCGCCGCCCTCCTCCTGCAACTCCCCAAGTAAAAAAGTACCCTCCTTACTCCCATCCAGATGGAGGCCCCACTTTTTCAGCGTCGCACCTTCTATTGCCTTGTCCCGGTATTCATCCGGAGTCATGATAGGAATCCCGTAAATGACGGGATAATATCTTCGGCAGGATGTGCAGGTTAACAGAGCCTCAATAATCTCCCCATCCTCCTGTTTTGCGAAAATTTTCATATCCAGATCGCTCTTATCGATCGGGCAGCATAGTTTTTTTGCAAATGATTCAGTCATAATATCTAATTCAGATGTTGAAAAGTCTTGTAATTTGTTTCTTATAAGCTTCTGTATTTTTTCCCGGACTCTCTGAACCGAGGATCCCCGATATAACGGCTACACCGCTGATAGGTAGCTCCGTTAGTTCAGGAAGATTTTCCGGTGTGATTCCGCCCGAAACAAATAGCGGCAGATCGGTAATTTCCCTCGCTTTTTTTACGGTTTGAGCATCTACGATTTCACAGCTGCCCGCTGATGAAGAGGGAAACATCGAACAGAAGGAGATATAATCCGCTCTCTTCTGATTTGCCCAGCGGATAATCTCCAGGTCATTGCTGCAGGTAATCCCCAGGATAAAGTCCCGGTGGAGCGCCTCCCGGATCTTCCCGATGTCAGCGGGGACCTTATCAAAGTGGACACCATCCAAATCGGTGGTTTTCAGCAGTTCCCACTCTTCGTTGATTAGAACGGGACTCCCATAGGGTCGGGCCAGGGCCATGACTTCAGAGATCAATTTCTCCTTTTGAACCCTGTCAAATGAGGAGGGCCAGTGATTCCATATCTGAACAACCTGAACCCCCGCAAAAAGGGCTTCATCCAGTTTATAAAGCAACTCCTTCTTATCCATAGAGGGGTCCGCCACGAGATAGAGGCCACCTGTAAGATCTTTTTTATTTTTTTGTTTCATTACGTCCATCCTGAACTCAGTGCTCTGTAATAGGCGTTCCAGTAGGGATCGACTCCATCAAAATCAAACCCTTTCACCTCCCCGTTTTCAACTATTTTCCGCCCGGCAGCCGGCTCGGTCATCCTCCCCACAGCTGTAGCGGGAATGGAGTGGTTTTGAAGGTGCCGGATCAATCTTTGCTCCGACCCCGGTTTAACCGCCATGATCATCGAACCGGCTCCAACGGATAGTCTATGGTCAAACTTGAAAAGTTGTGCAATTCGCCTTGGTGCCACCGAAGATGGAATTTTATGGTCCTCTACCCGGAATCCGCATCCCGAAGCCTCGGCCATCTCAGAGATCGCACCCAGCACACCTCCTTCGGTCACATCATGCATCGCCTTTATCTCCTCTTTTTGTTTAAGCACCTTAACCGCTTCGAGTGCATCGGGTAAGGAAGATGTTCTATAAAAATTATCACAAGCTATATTATAAATTTCATGACCCAGATTCTTTTTAACTGTATCGGGAAAACTCATCGCCAGGATAGCCGTGGAGTTAAGAGCAGTCTCTTTGGTAACCACAATGACATCTCCCGGCTCCGCACCATCGCTGGTGATAATCTGGTCCAGCGGAGCTTTCAAGAACATCGTCCCCCCACCGGGAATCGTAGAGTTCTGGCCTGGTATCTGTCCGGTATGCCCCCCCGTTATCGCTACACCGGCCTCCTCGCAAAACTGGTGAATATATTTCCAATACTCGCTGAACTGATCCCGGGTGGTATCAGGAGACAGATTGAGGACAAACTGTGCATATTGGGGAGGAAAACCGGTTGTGGCCATATCATTCACAAGCAACTGTACCGAGAGCCATGCAGACTCTCTCAGCCCCAGAGAAGGTATCAGAGAGAGCGGATCACTGGACACAGCCAGGCCCAGGTTATTCCCAAGATCGATGACCGCTGTATCCACACCAAAGGCAGGCCCTTTTACAACCTCCTTCCGTACTTTTCCTCTGTAAGGAAGAAGTAGTTGCCTGAATGGATCCATTCCAATCTTTCCGGAGTTGTTGCTAAAAGCACTCATTCTACATCCGTCATTTTTACATGGAGCCCGAAGAAATCTCCGACAGGAAGGCCCCACTGCTGTATGGGGAACCATCTGGGAAGCCCGGTTGCAGTCCACTGTATCTCATAAAGTCGGCCTTTGAGCGCAGTATGAATCGTCTCGATCAGTCTCTTTGGCGTGTAGAAGTTGGCGGTTACATAATATTCATTTTTTCCGAACCCTTGCTGAATTCTGCGGCGTAATACTTTGGGGGAGTTACGGTTCATGATTCCAAAAACAATACCATACCTTCCCACCCGCACTGCTTCACGGATAACCTTTACAGGCTCCTTGTAATAGGCAAAGGTGTTCACAAACGCCAGCACATCAAAACTCCCATCTCTAAACGGCATGTGATGCGAATCTGCCAGAGCCAGATCCCCGTTAAACAGGTGAGCCCCCTGGCCTAACATGAACGGGGAGATA
This sequence comes from uncultured Balneolaceae bacterium, assembly GCA_938003885.1. Taxonomy (GTDB): domain Bacteria; phylum Bacteroidota; class Rhodothermia; order Balneolales; family Balneolaceae; genus Rhodohalobacter. The sequence goes on from CALKWT010000141.1 coordinate 24,402, forward strand.
TCTGCACCAGAGGCTTCGATACCAATCTCATGCCACCATCGGGTGAAGCGGGTTGTCCCGCATCCGAACTCAAGCAAGGTCTCTACCCTTTCATCCTTTTTAATTAGTTTTGCAAGGGTTTTCTTCTGCCAAATTTCGGCTCTCTTGTACCGCGTTTCGTAATATTGCTCATACTTGTCGGTGTACTCCCGATTAAAAAACCACTCGGTGCGATCCTGCCACTGGGTGAGCTGCCTGGTAACTCGGTTGAACTGTTTCTTCTGTAGGTCACTCATCATCTTCTCAATTTAAAATTCACTTTACAGAAGGGAGTGGCCGTCAGGCTAAAGGCGGGTATCTGATGCGTTGCATCAAATGTTATGTTGTAATTCCTACGCCGGCATTATCCGGATCAGGTTCCCGGGTTTGATCTCAGCCTGATTTATTCTATCAAGCACCCCTTCACGCTCCAAAATAACAATTTTTTTTGGATTATTAAATATTGAGAGGATAAAGGTACAGAAGAGTGTAACCGGATCGCGTCATTCACCCATCACATTCCCTTCCCTGCGGGGGTCGGCTCCTCCATAGAGCGTACCATCCTCCAGCACCTGAATTGCATGAAGACCGCTGGTGAGGGGCCCGGTTCGGATAATATGGCCCCGACTCTCAAGTTCCTGAATCAGATCCGCTGAAAAGTATCCCTCCTCCAGTACGGAAGGACCGTTATAGTTCACAAAATTTGGCAGGTCCAGGGCCTTCTGGGCGTCCAGATGCCAGTCGAGCATGCTGGTCACCGCCTTTCCTACATAATGGATAATAGCCGCCCCTCCGGGTGAGCCCACGACACTGTGAAGCTCTCCGCTCTCCTTGTGAAAAATGATCGTGGGGGTCATACTTGAACGAGGACGTTTACCCGGTTCTACCCGGTTGGCAATCAACGATCCTTGCTCATCAACCGGCGTGAGGGAGAAGTCGGTTAATTCGTTATTGAGATGGAAACCTCCCGGTAGTCCGGTTCCTCCGTCACTCATGGTCCTGTTCCCAAATCCGCTTTCAATCGTTGTCGTCATCGAAATTGCATTGCCTTCCCGGTCAACAATTGAAATATGACTGGTACCAGCCTCCGGCTGATTGGGATGCATACCGTAAAGAGAGGAGATCTGTCCGGGCAGACCCGCTTCAGCCTCACCCATGCTCCTCTCTCCAACCAATCCTGCACGGGAACTCAGATACGCGGGTTCAAGCAGATTGTGCCACTCCCCTCCCGGCGCCTCCACAAAATCCGGGTCAGCGATATACCGGGCTCTGTCCGCATAGGCCAGTTTGGAGGCCTCCAGCCAGTTGTGTACCCATTCCACCCCGGGAACCCCCTCGTCAGTCAGGTCGATCTCCGGATCCAACCGCTCCAGTATTCCCAGGATCTGCATCATGGTGAGGTGGCCTGAAGAGGGAGGCGGGAAACCACAGATAGTGTACTCTTTGTAGTCCGTACAGATCGGCTCCGTTACCAGGTCCAGGGCCATATACTCTTCCAGATCGCTCTCGGCCATCGGCCCGGGTCGGGGATGAGAGCGGACACGCCGGACAATATCTGCAGCCACCTCACTTTTGTAGAAAGCTTCGATTCCTTCAGAAGCAATATTCTCGAGAATTCTAGCATAGGCAGGGTTTTTCAGAAGGTAC
>CALKWT010000142.1 GCA_938003885.1 uncultured Balneolaceae bacterium
TGGGGTAAGTAGAACCGTATCCGGGATAGGTGTTGTCGAACACCTCCTTTGTAAAATAGAGAGAACCGAGGCCGTCCAGAGCCTCTGCGAAGTAACCGCTCAAGGTTTCGGTCAGTACGGTGTACACTTCCCGCGGCAGCAGGGGATTCTCCGAACCGATCGGTTTGGTTGGCTCAAAAAAGTAGGTGCTGTTGGTTCCCATCTCATGAAAGTCGGTCGTCACGTTCGGGTACCACTGGTGATGGAAGGCCACTTTTGCACGGCTCTCCGGGTGAACCAGAGGGAGCCAGTCGCGGTTCAGGTCGAACCAGTAGTGATTCGTTCTGCCGTTCGGCCACCCTTCATTGTGCTCCCGGTCGAGGGGATCGGCGACCAGCGGGTCCCCCTTGTGCATATTTGCCCAGTGGGAGTGGCGGTCCCGGCCGTCCGGATTCTGGGTAGGATCGATAAAAAAGACACCTTCATCCAGATAGGTTTCGACCTCATCGCTCAGGGATGCGGTCAGGTAGTAGGCGGTAAGCAGGGCTGCTTCGCTGGAGGAGGTTTCATTTCCATGCACCCCGTACCCCAGATAGACGACAATCGGGTGATCTGAAAAATCATTGACCACACGGTTCGGGTCCGAAATCGTCAGGTGATCCTGGCGAATCTGCTCTAGATTGGCATGATTTTCAGGGGAGGTGATGGTCAGCACGATTGTCGGGCGGTGCCCCACAGTATATCCGATCTCCTGGTAGCTAACTCTGTCGGAGAGTTTTGCCAGTTCCTGAAAATAGGAGACGATGCGATCGTAGCGTGTGTGATGGGAGCCGATTTCGTAGCCCAAAAAGTCTTCCGGGGTGGGGATAGCGGGATCAAAAGAGCCCGCATCCGGAAAATAGTAGTCGTTCTGCGCCAGTAGCTTGCCAGTGGCAAAGAGGTTCACCAGCAGCACGGTGGCGAGGAGTAGAGTAAGCTGTTTCATATTGATTTGTCTGTTAGAAAAATGGGTTGTTTTTTAAAAATTTGGGGTGTTACCATGTCATCAGTAACCGTCATTTTGTGTGAGGTCGTCATCCGCATTCAGGTCATTCAGCGGAATCGGAAAGAGCCACCGGTCGGTATCGGTCACTCCGAGAACCTCGTCGGCGCGACCCGTCCGGACCAGGTCAAACCACCGGTGCCCTTCAAAGGCAAATTCGATCCGCCTTTCGTTTTCAATAGCCAACAGCAGCTCTTCGCGGCTGTCAGCTGAACGATCTGACAGACCCGCTCTCCGGCGCACCTGATTCAGATCCTCTGCAGCGCCGGTAAGATCGTTCTGGTGGGCTCTCGCCTCTGCACGGATCAGATATTGCTCTGCTATTCGGAGTAGATAGGCGGGATCATCGCCCGTTCCGCTGCGATGATAGAGATTCCCGTAGGTTACCCCCTCCTCCTCTGCTATCAGAACGACACGATCTCCTCCAACCTCTTCATTCTTCACCAGCCCGATAAACTCCTCCGTGGGCCGCCACTCCAGACGCCCGCCCAGGTTTGCCGGCAGAAAATAGCCGTTATGGTTATTCCGGTTGGCATTGTCGTAGGCAAGCTCCAGGATCGACTCCTCACTGTTTTTGTTCTGGATAAAGGTTTCGTACGGCTGAACAAGTGTGAAAGCAGGGTGATCGATCAGCTGCGAAGCGTAACGCTCCGCCTCATCCCACTCCTCCAGGTAGAGGTGCAGGCGGGCCCGAAGGGCACGGACAGAGTGGCGGGTTGCCCGATTTCTGTTGACATTATCTGAAAGCAGGGATTCCGCCTGAATAAGATCCTCCAGAACCTGTGCATAGGTCTCCTCTCGCGAACTCCGCCCGATCCCGGCACCGTCGTCGGGTGATTGGGTGTAGGTGAGCACGATCGGCACTCCGCCCCATCCTCTGGCCAGATCAAAATAGGCCAGGGCGCGGATGAAGTAAGCCTCCCCCTGGATCTGGTCTTTCTCCTGCTGACTGAACAGGGGATCCTCCACACTCTGCACCTTGCCGATGATGTGATTCGCGCCATTGATCGTCGAATAGATCGCCCGCCACACCCCGGTGATGGTGGAGTTGTCTGCCGTCAGTCGGTTCGCATCTACTTGCTGAAAGTAGTTAAAGGATCCGACCCACTCCACATTATCCCCCGGAAGGTAGCCCAGGGTTACATAATTCTGGCCATAATAGTTGCCGCTCTGAAGGGCGCTGTAAACCCCGGTCAGGGCTGCCTGTGTACTGCTTTTACTTACAAAAGCCTGATCATCGGTAATGCTCATCTCCGGGTTTTGGTCCAGCACATCGCAGGACCATACCAGAGTAGCTGAGAGGAACAGAAGAGTGAGCCGTGTATAGAAATTTTTCATGATTCTGTTGTTATAGAATTAAAAGCTCAGGTTGATACCAAATTGTACGGTTCTGGGTACCGGCACCACTGCATGGTCAATACCACGCACATTGTCGATACTCTCCGCCGAATTCACTTCAGGATCGAGTCCCGAATAGTTTGTAAATGTGAGCAGATTGGTGCCCTGGAAATAGACCCGCACAGAGTGCAGCCCGATATTCCGGAGGACACTCGACGGCACCGTATAGCCGAGAGACAGCGAGCGCAATCGCAGATAAGAGGCATCTTCCAGATTCCGGTCACTAGGCAACGTGTAGTTATTGTTCCTGGTGGTTATCCGCGGCATATCGGTAATATCTCCCGGCTTCTGCCACCGCTCCAGCTGTTTTGGATAGAAGGTGATGCTTCCGCTGTACACCCCGCCATGCTCCAGAAAAAAGCGATTCAGATTGTACACCTGATTTCCATATTCGAAATTGAAGAAGACGTTCAGGTCAAAACCGAGATAGTTGAATCTGTTGGTGATTCCACCGAAGAAGTCAGGCAGTGCGTTGCCGGCAATCTGACGATCGGCCACTGTGATTTCACCATCCCCGTTCACATCCTCATAGATCGCATCCCCTGTCTGCGGATCCACTTCCAGCTGCTTGTAGACCCAGAAGGAGTACATGGGGTATCCCTCCTCCATGCGGATCCAGTCTCTGGAATGGCGGTGAATCGGTGCAGGCAGCCTCTCAATCCGGTTGATGTTCTGCGAGATGTTGAAAGAGGTTGTCCACTGAAATTGAGAGGTTGATATATTTGTGGTAGCAAGGGTAAACTCCACCCCGCGGTTACTCATCTCTCCCTCGTTACGGGTGATGTAGTCGAAGCCGAGCTTATTGGGGATCGGCACATTCAGAAGCAGGCCGTCGGTATATTTGCTATAGTAGTTCAGTTCCACATTCAGCCGCCTTTCGAAAAAAGAGGCATCGAGCCCCAAATCCCACTGGGTGGTGGTCTCCCATCTCAGATTGGGATTGGCCATCTGGCTTGGTGTGGTTCCAGGCGATCCCTGATAGTTTGCACCTCCGTTCCAGAGCCCCAGAGAGGCAAAGTCGTTGATACCTGACTGATTACCGGTAATCCCTGCATTAAAAGAGACCTTTAGTTCATCCAGGAATGAAAGATCCCTGAGAAACTCCTCACGGGAGAGCCGCCATGCAACACCTGCAGCGGGGAAATATCCCCATCTGTTGCCCGAACCGAAGCGAGAAGAGGCGTCCGCCCGAAAATTGATATCCAGGATATATTTATCTTTATAGATGTAATTCCAGTTGGTAAAGAAAGAGACCAGGCCAGATTTGGTGCCGGTTGTACTTCCTGTCTGCAGGGAAGAAGAGGCGATCCGCCGGAAATCATTTCCGGGAAAGTTACGCCCGGTCACGGAACTTCGGTCAAGGCTGATCTCCTGGAGGGTGTTCCCCAAAATACCGGTCAGGCTGTGATCCGCGCCGATATCGGTTCTCCAGGTAAGGACCTGCTCATTGATCCAGGAGTAGTTTTTGGTAGTGGTGGATGTAGCCACTCCCTGCGGCTGCCCGGAAGATAAGTTGGTGCTGTTGTAGGTTTCATCCAGATTGTCCCCGTAATCGATACTCCAGTTACTTCGCAGGCTGAGGCCGGGAAGCAGTTCCAGATTGGCATAGACGTTGCTGATGATCCGGAGGCCGGTTACCGTATAGCGGTCCCGCTCTTCGATCAGAGCCAGGTGGTTATCAAAGATTCCGTACCGGGCGTAACTTCCATCCTCTTGAAAGACAGGCAGGTAGGTTGGTACATAGAGTGCCGAGTTGATCACCCCCTGGTTGGAATTGTTACTCCGGCTGATATTCCGGGTAGACCTCGACAGGGAGGTACTGGTTCCAATAGTCAGGTAGTCGTTTACGATATGATCAAAATTGAAACGTCCGCTCAGCCTTCCGTACTCGGCTGGTTTGACAATTCCTTCCTGATTCAGGAAGTCTCCGCCAATATAGTATCGGGTAACCTCGCTCCCCCCAGAAACAGACAGTTCATAGTTTCGGGCTGGTGCCGTTTGGAAGAGGTCGCTGATCCGGTCGTACGTCGGCTGCTCTTCAGGGAGCCCCTGCCCCCCTTCCGAAACCGGACGGAAAGGACGGGTTTCGAACGATCCCCCATTGTTGATATGAATTTCGTTCTGCAGAAGGGCATCCTGCGGGCCTGTGACCACCTCAAACTTTTCTGGCGCCCACGAGAAGCCCAGGGACGTCCCGAAGTTTACTCTTGAGGCGGAGTTCGGCGCCCCTCTTTTGGTTGTAATCACCACCACACCGTTGGCTCCGCGGGCCCCGTAGATAGCCGTGGCATTGGCATCCTTCAGGATATCGATCGTCTCAATATCTCCGGGATTCAAATCTGCCAGCGGATTCAGGGTCTGGCCTCCGAGGCTCAGGCTCGAGGTGGGGGTACTGCTGATCGGCACACCATCCACGATATAAAGCGGGTTGTTGCCGGCGTTGATGGAGGTGGAACCCCGTACACTCACAAAGATTCCGCCGCCCGGTGTACCCGACGAGGAAGAGACCTGCACGCCACTTGCAACTCCCTGCATCAGCTGATCGGCGCTGGTTACCGGAATATCCTTTATCTCATCTACAGAGATAGAGGAGATGGAGGAGGTCAGCGTTTCTCTCCGCTGAGAACTGTACCCGGTGACCACAATTTCGGAGAGCTGCTGCAGGTCCTCGGCGAGCTCAACGTGCAGGACAGTCTCGTTTGTGAGGGGGATATCTTGTGTAATATATCCGATGTAACTGAACCGAAGAATCAGCTCTCCGTCCGGAACATGGAGTTCGTAGTAACCGTCGATATCGGTAACGGTACCCGTCGATGTGCCCGGAACGGCCACGTTTACACCTGCAAGCCCGGCGCCGTCCTCACTATCCGTGACGGTTCCGGTGAGCAGTCTGAGCTCTTCACTTTCGGCCTGTGCCCAGGCTGAAGATGAAGATAGCAAGAGTAGGGAAAATGCTAAAAGTTTATACATGAGTTGTATTGTGTGAGTTGGTTGTGTGAATAGAGCACCTCACGGACAGACAGATTCCAGGGGAGAAAACTATAGATATAGTTCTAACTGACGTCTGACGTACAATCCGGTATTGGCAGTTGTGTGAATAGAGGCGGGTTGTGTGTGTGATCCGCCGGTGTGTTGATCAGCCGGATTGGCTTATCAGCTGCAACAGGGGGTTGCCATCATACAGGGACACATACACATCATTTTATTGATACAGAGAGAGGAGAGCACAGAAGTGTGTGAAATAAATGTATCAGTAAAAAAAGAAACGACGTTACTTACGGTATGCATTGGTGTGTATGATTCAAAAGAGCACCTTACCCGAGTTGAGGCAGGTTGCTGAAAATTACAGATTAATTTTACTCAGTTGTCCATTTTGGACAGATGCAATGATAATCATTTATTATTTCAAATAACAACTATTTTATTTCAGTTTTTTCACGGAAAATCATAAATGATCAAAAATCAGCCGTTTAAAAACTATAAAATTTCTTCCTGGCGGGCCATCAGATCCCGGCTTACACCCCTGCTTGTTCAATTACGGATACTGTTTTCTCAAGCCCGGTTTTGGCAACTTCCAGAAAATCCTGCTCCCACAATTTGGGATTAAAAAGCTGAAGAGATACAAAATCTTTGAACCCTGAATCCTTCAGATCATTCAGAATATCACTCAGCGGCAGGATTCCGTCACCTGGGTAGATCCGGTGCTCATCTTCCAGTTCGCCGGGCGGAGGGCTTGCAGGTACATCGTTGATATGAAAGGTGGCTATAAAACTGCCCCGGATATGCTTCAGTGCGTTAAAACCCGATCTTCCGGCATAGAGATGAAAGGTATCGGCTATAATTTTTGCTTCCGGATGATCTGAATTGAGGGCGATTGCGCTCGCTTGTCCGATCCGGTTACTTTGGGGTAAAAATTGCAAAAACTTGATGGCCGGGATGATGCCATAGTCGTTAATCCCCATCTCCAGAAGTTCATGATACTTCTCGGCTGCAAAATTGAGATCGTACTCCTGCCACGGGCGTGCCGGAATCAGTACCGCCTGCATGTAGGTGGCTCCCGCGTCGGCAGCCTGGCGAAGGCGCTTGCGGTGCTCCTGTTCCCGGGCTTCCCACTCCTTCTGTGTCGGGGGGAGGGAGTCCCAGAGAGCCACCACGTTGGGAATACTCATGCCCAGGTCGCGGATTCGCTGTCCCAGCTCCTTTAGATCTCCTCCGCTCTCCTCATAAGCATTCAGTTCCCCTTCCCACGGCTCGATGCCGTCGTATCCTGCCTCCGAAATAATGCGGACCATTTCGAGGATATCCCCTGCCGGTCGGATGGTAGCGGTATC
>CALKWT010000143.1 GCA_938003885.1 uncultured Balneolaceae bacterium
CGCCCGAAAGTGCTATCAAGCCAATGATATTGAAAAATGCCATCAACCCTAACATTACATCTCCAAAGGCCCAGACAGTGGTCAAAGAGAGAATTGCACCTGCAAAATGCATACCTACAAATGCAATCCGGTACCATACTATCGATCTGTCTCCCAACAGGTACTGTGCAGACCTGTCTCCGTAATAGCTCCAGCTGATTGCTGTGGATATGGCAAATAATACAACCGCCAGGGTTACGACAAACCCTCCCCAGGGAAAAAGAGGAGAGAGGCCGATTTCAAATGCGCGGGCGGTTAATGGAGCCCCGTTTTCTACAATACCACCGTGAAGTCTCTCATACTCCGTCCCCGCTTCAGAGATAAATACCGGCCCCGTGCTGGTCTCGACGACTGTTCCTGTAAACGTTTCTGTTTTTTCCTCATTTGTATAGAGGATATCGACAGGAAGGCTGTTTCGAAGCATCTCACCATTCACAGGCGCTCCGTCTACAAAGGTGAGATTATCGCCTGTCTCCACCTGATAAGTGTACCCTGCAGAGGCCGGGTTGATGGGAGTAGAGTGGTACATGTCCCAGGCACCAGTTGTCACAATCACAAGACCGGTAATGGAGCAAACGATGAGAGTGTCGATAAAAGGCTCCAGCAGGGCAACAACTCCTTCCCTTACAGGCTGGTCAGTTTTGGCTGTAGAATGTGCAATAGGAGAGGATCCCTGGCCCGCTTCGTTGGAGAAGAGACCGCGCTGAACGCCATAGCTCAAAGTAAAAATAAAGGCGCCTGATCCTGCACCAAGAATGCCCGCTTCCGGATTAAATGCATTTTGAAATATCACCCATAGAGAGGGCAGAACCTGATCATAATGGATCATCAGAATGATGAGTCCTGCGGCAACGTACAGTAGTCCCATAAAGGGTACAAGACGTGCCGTAATATATCCGATACGTTTAATCCCTCCCAAGATGACCGCACCAACTAAAGATGCACTAATAAACCCGGTCAGCGCTCTGGGTATTTCAAAATCGCTATGGATGATATCTGCAAGAGTGTTGGCTTGCACTGCATTTCCTGTTAAAAATGCGCAGATGGCAGCAGATACTGCGAATGCGATGGCCAGCCACTTCCAATTGGGGCCGAGGCCTTTTTCAATGTAATACATCGGGCCACCCGAAACAGAACCATCCTCATTTGTAACCCGGTATTTTTGCGCAAGGGTCACTTCCGAATATTTTATGGCCATTCCGAGAATCGCGGTGACCCACATCCAGAAAAGAGCTCCCGGCCCACCAAAATGGATGGCCAGGGCTACACCAGCAATGTTACCGATTCCGACAGTGGCGGACAGGGCTGTACTTAATGCCTGAAAGTGATTCAGATCCCCTTCATCGTCAGGAGCATCATAGGTTCCCAGAACGACCTTTACACCATGTTTAAATTGCCTGAACTGAATAAACCCGAGACGAAATGTGATAAAAATACCGTAAGCCAGAAGAATGATGACCATGGCTGGCAAAGCCTCGGGAGTATTCCAGATCAAATTTAACAGCCAATCAATAGTCGTTTCGAATAATTCCATAAAGATGTTTCGGTGTTAAGTGTATATTCAGGTTCGAATGTATAAAAGATTTAGAAAAAAAATTAAATCAATTTGGGTTAACTGGATTGGCCTGTTATTAAGAGACTTTGAATTAATTTCTTGTGATAACTGGGTGAGAAAAGTACCCCCTGGCTGAATGCGCAGCTTGCCCCGATAGATATTCATTATAAATGATTCCCGCAACAGGACACCCCGGGTTACCCGGGAGTAGTCAGAACCCAGATGTGTCCGTATTTAAATATTAAATAACCACTATTTGTTTAGAAATAGCTGGTAGGGAACGAAAATTCTTGCTGGAGTGTAACAATGAAGGTGCCCGAAAAATTCTAAAGTCTATTAAATTGATCAGCCGTTCTAAGGTTTAAAAAAAGAATACGGAATTCAATTACCATTCGTTATTAAAATCATAAAATTCAATTAGAGGAAAGAGTAAACGTTATGACGAAAGCAGACATTGTTGATATTATTTCATCATCAACAGGACTTACGAAAGTAGAAACAGAAGCCGTCGTAAAAGGGTTTATGGATACCGTTATCGATGCCATGAAGCGAGGAGAGACCATCGAGTTAAGAGGATTCGGAAGCTTTAAAGTCGTTAAAAGAGCCCAAAGAGTGGCCAGAAATCCGAAAACTAATGAAGAGGTCATTGTGCCGGAACAGTATGTGCCTACCCTCAAAATCTCGAAAGATTTTAAAAATGCGGTAAACGAGGCACACAGCTAATGTGGTGCACAAAGATCTGCAATCTATACGTCTTATTGGCGTAACACTCTTTGCTTGAGAGTCCTATACCCCTCGCTTAATGGTTTCTACATCCCGAGTGAACCGAAGGCCGGAACGTTGCCATCCGCATCATCATATACAGTCGACTTTTGGTTTACTCGGTTGTCATTGTATTACTGATGGGAAACCTGGAAACATCCTGGCCTATCCAGTCCCGGCCATCCTGCAGTATCGGAGCAGGACAGGGTTCGTTCGTATGTTTGAGCGGCTCTAACGAAGTGAAGCAATTCGGTTGTAATAAGAGAGAGCCGGTCTTCTATTTTATTAACTTGTTGAAATTGCTTTCCTTTCTGTACTTTTACAAAGGCGTCTATGCCATATTCGTCTCTAAATTCGCATAAAAGGCAATGTTGAAAAGTATAACAGATCGGGATGTACAGTACTATTCTTTGTAAGAGTCATAGAGCATACCTTACCGTTTTAGCGGTTTTCCTGTTTTTCCTGACAGCGTGTGACCCTCTTCCGGAAGCGGATTTCTATGAATTGAAAGGTATTGTCTCAGCACCGGTTCATTCAATGACCCCACCACACGGCTGGCAAAGCGTAAAAACGAGCACTTCTCTCTCCTGGCTTCCGCTGGAAGATACCCAGCCTCAAGAGATTGACATTGAATTTTCTGCAAATAGCGGGGTTTATACTTTCTGGTTGTTGAGCCAGGCCCGTAACAGCGAGAGTGATAATCTGCTTTTTCGGGTAGAAAACAGCGCCGGAGATTTAATTGCAGGTGGCAGGGCCTCTGTTCCCGCAGGACTATCCAGAGAGTGGATGAGCCGGGAGTACACGACGGGAGACCTGCTTACAATCCATTTGCCTGATAGGGGAGTGTACCGACTCTTTCTGTCCGTAGACGAGGGCGATCAAATAATTGTGGACAAGATACATCTGACACGAAATAATGAACACCCTCCTTTTGGATTCGGTTACCCTTCGACTGAGGTACCAGCCGGCGATCCTGTCTGGGAGAGGAGAGACCGGAAGTACTGTCTGCCATCGGGTCATCTGTTTGGCCCGATGGAGTTTGAATCTGAATTCAGCAGATCAGATGTTCAGAACGGTGGGCGAAGATGTACTGAATTCACAGACCTGACCGATCTCTATAACACCGGATATTTAGAGCATCCCTTAAAAAAACTTACCCCCGCAGACCTCTCCACAGATCCGGAAGATTTAACCACATATGAATGGTTTGAAATCGTTGTGGAAGCCGTAGCCAATATGCGTCTGGATCTCTATGAAGCTCCTTATCTTGTTGCTGATCTTGAAGATTTTGAATTTACGGAGGAGGAGTGGATCCGCTGGGTACAGTTCTCTGCATGGAACTCTCTGATGTATATCCCTGCCGAAGCGGCACCCGAACTCTCAGAAGAAGGCAGAGAGATCGTTGAATTCTACACGAAATTGCGTCAAGAACTTTTTCCCTACATTTACAGCACTGCACGAGATGCCCGTATGGCCGGATTAAAGCCTTTGATCGGATCTGATATTCATACTCATCAGTTTATGCTGGGTGAGGCTTTCCTGGTGGCACCGGTACCGGAGCCGGGGTCCCTGCGCCAGATTCAATTACCACGCGGCAAATGGTATGACTACTGGAACGGGTCTGCGTATGAAGCGGGGCCTTTGGTTGAGGGTCCGGCTGATTTTGCTACGGTACCCATCTTCGTAAAAGCGGGATCGATTATCCCTTATAACAGGATGGGTAAGAAGCCGAATCACCTGGAAATAGAGATCTACGGCGGAGGAATGGGTGCCGGGACCTTTGGTTATTATGAGGACGACGGAATATCGGAAAACTACCTCGATGGGGAGTATTCGACCATGGCTTTCCGCTATTTTGAACACGATACCCATGGTGCGCTGACGATTGGCAAACGGGTGAGGGGTTATCCCGGCCAGCCAGACAGATATCAGATGACATTGCGTTTTAAACATACTCCAGAGCCTGTTACCATCAAAGCAAATGGAGAGACAGTAGAGGATTCGGTTTGGACGTACAACAGCGATTCCGGAGAGCTGGTACTGGAGTGGGAGCAGATGGCAGATCAAAAAACCGATCTTGAAGTTGTTTGGGCTGGCGAGAGCAATTGATCGTATATGTTGTCACCGGAAAACATGAGTTAGTCGGGGTTGATATGTAATTGAAAATACTCCTTGCATGTTATATATATATATATATATATATATATATATTTATAGTTACATTTCAAATGCAAATAAAACAAGGAGAATTATGAACAAAATAAAACTAATCATACCTCTATTCATTATACCCATTTTCGCTGCGTTTTCTGTAAACTTAGCAGATACAGAGGATGCATATGCACTCGGAAGTTATATGACCGTTACATACATCTGTCCATCTTCAGGAGAAAAAATTGACAGATGTGATTGGGGACATAGTGGTTGTGATATATCTGCACAGCCGATCTGTGACTCAAACCCAGGCACTGATTAGTGAAAAATAGATGAAAAATAACCTTAGGATAGCATTTAGTTTAAATGTTATCCTGTAATTACACTCAACAGCGTATATACAAAAGAGATCCTATTACAATTTCAGAGCTGCCTGTTGAGTACATTTTAAATAACTCGAAATCTCCCGACCCATGTCCCAAAAACTCCGGAATAAACAAACACCTGAAAATGGTTTCAGAATGTTTATATGTACTCTGTTCATCGCATTGCCACTCTTTTTTGTTTCATGCTCAGAAGATGCTCCAGAGCCTGAAGCCATCCTTCACTTAAATCCTGATCATGCGGATCATGAAGTTCTTAGTTCTTTTATTTCTGAAGTGGATTATATCAGCCTGGAGACCGATCAAATGTCATTCATAGGGAATGTTGAGAAAATCAAAGCATCTGAAGACAGACTTTACCTCTTAGATGCCAGAGTTTCCAATGCCTTATATGTGTACGATTATGATGGGAACCTTGACTATAAAATTTCAAACTATGGGAGAGGGCCTGGTGAATTTATGGGGCCATATGATTTTACCATTGATGAGGAAGAGGGGGAAATCATTATCTTTGATGCGGGAGGATTGAAGCTTTCCCGTTTTAATTTAAATGATGGTTCATTTATAGAAGATACAAGCCTGGAATTTCGATTTTCCAGGTTTAATGCCTACAAGGACGGGTTCATATTTTTTCTTAACAACATTTCTACCAGTGATGGAGGGTATAATGTTATAAGAACAGATAGAGAATTGAATGTTTTAGATAATCATTTAGAGATGAATCCCAATATGCTGAACTATGTTTTCGCCCTCCCAACAAATTTTAGCAGATATCAGGATAGTATTTTTTTGACAATACCTGCAGATGATCAGATCTACAGATTTGACCAAAATAACGGGAATGTAGAAAACTATTTGTATGTAGACTTTGGAAACGCGTCTCTACCGGAGACGTATTTCAGGAACCATCCGGATCGCCAGAGTCGCAGGGACGCGATCGGCAACTCTGCACATAACATTTCCAACTACTTTGAGGCAGATGACTTTTACTTTTTCCGATACAGCAGGGGTGCTCAGGGTGCACATCTTTATATTCAATCGAAGCAGACGGATGAAGTCATTCATACCACAAATGAATTGCTCGAAGATGACTTGAATATCGGCCCCTTACCCCTGTGGCC
>CALKWT010000144.1 GCA_938003885.1 uncultured Balneolaceae bacterium
CTCGCCTCATTCAGATAGGGAATGGCACCGGAGTAATTCCCTTCCGACAGCATCGCCTCCGCCAACGTTTTGGTGGTGGCGTAGGTTGGATTGATATCGTAGAGCTCCCGTGAAATTTCAGCAACACGCTGGGGATTGTTGGTCTGCTCATACAGGCCCAACAGATCGGTCAGCATCTCAATTCTCTCATCTCCTTCCGCTGAAGCGATCCGGGATTCGATAAAATCGATCCGTTCCTGAGGATTTTCAAACAGGGATTGGCGCAATTCGTCCACAGAAGCCATCAGAGCTTCATCGGCATAGGGTTCAATTCTGTCGATCATTTCAAAGGCCTGATCCCTCTCCCCTTCCTGAGCCAGGCGTGTAAGCAGGACACGGATATAGTACCCTTCTCCCGCCTCTACAAACCGCTCTGTATCCATCTCAAAGGCGTCCGTGTACGCATCGATGATATCGGTAATTTCCACACCCTCTAACCATTCCAGGTTCTCGTGGTAGAATCGCCCCTGCCTCATCCGCCAATAGAACGTGTCCACTTCCCCTTCATCAAACACCTCATCTACGGTTTCAAAGATCCCGGCCGCCTTCATCAGATACTCCCGTCTCTGCTCCTCATCGGCTGTTCGTTCGGCCATTTCGCTGTAGACCGTATTCATCCGGCGAAGTTGCGTTTCCAGCGAGAAACCATCATACCCCTCAATTGCGCGGGGCCTACTGGCTACAATCCACTCCCCATAGGTCAGCGCCAGCTCATAATCTCCCGTCCTGTAGGCATCATAAAAAATGGAGTAGGCGTCGAGTGCGGGCATCCCGTACGGGGGAACCCCTGCATCCTGGGCGTAGATAAATCCCCCGGGAACAAATAGTGCCGCGATCAAAATTATTACATTTTTCATAGCTTGAAAGGTTTAGTTCATGGTTCCTCTGAACTGATCAGGGTTGTTGAAACATCCGGTTCAACAGAAACCGTCTACTTCAGGAACGTATAAAAGCAGTTATTATTTGAATCCGGAAAACAGCTGCTCTTTCTACACTATCATTTCTTGCGAATAAAAGTTCCCTGAACGGACAATGAACAGGCTATATCTATTTACATTTTCTTAAAAAAATGATTCGTAGTTTTATCAATGTCTGTTTTCGGGCCCTGTACGACGGTCTCATACGAACCGGGGGAGTTTCACCTGCTATGTTCCAGCCGCAGCTTTTGGAGAGTATAGCTTGCCGAAAATCCATCTAAACCTAAATTATTTATCATGAAATATCTGTTGCTATTCACCCTGTTTAACCTCTTTACGCTGAGTGGTTTCGCCCAGTCTGACGATAACGAGTGGGATGTCACTCAACACCGTGCAGACTATACAGAGATCAGTTTTGAAACCAATGAAGGAACCTGGATGAACCTGGACGTCAGTCCGGACGGAAAGGAGATCGTTTTTGACCTCTTCGGCGATATTTACATCATGCCGGTTACAGGCGGGAAAGCAGAGGTGATTCGTGATGGCCTCTCTTATGATGTGCAGCCACGGTTTAGCCCCGACGGCTCAAAAATCTCCTTTACCAGTGATGCCGGTGGCGGGGATAATATCTGGGTGATGAACCGGGACGGATCCGATGCCCGTCAGGTTACCAATGAGAACTTCCGCCCGCCCCACCACGCCTTGTGGACACCGGATGGCGAACACCGGGTGGCCAGGGAGCCCTTCACCGCTGCCCGCTCCCTGGGTGCCGGTGAACTCTGGATGTACCATATTACCGGCGGGTCGGGTATCCAGCTGGTAGAGCGGATGAATGATCAGCAGGATCTGGGGCAGCCTTTCCTCTCACCGGACGGGCGCTACATCTACTACAGCCAGGATGTCTATCCGGGCGGCATGTTTCAGTACAACAAAGACCCCAATAGCCAGATCTATGTGATCAACCGCTACGACCGCGAGACCGGGGAGACGAACCGGATTACCGGCGGGCCGGGTGGCGCGATGACCCCTACGGTCTCTCCCGATGGCAGGAAGCTTGCATTTGTAAAGCGGGTACGGACCAACTCTGTTCTTTTTATCCGCGATCTGGAGACCGGCATTGAGACCCCGGTATATGAGGACCTCAGTTACGACCAGCAGGAAGCGTGGGCAATTTTCGGGCCCTACACCAATTTCAACTGGACACCCGACGGAGAGCACCTGATCTTCTGGGCGATGGGGAAAATCCATAAACTGAACGTGCAGTCCGGAGAGGCGGAAGAGATCCCCTTCACAGCAGAAGTGAATCATCAGCTGGCAGATATTGTACATTTTGAATTTGACCCCGCGCCAGACACCTTCCGCGCCAAAGCGATTCGCAATGCGGTGACCTCCCCCGACGGCAGCACACTTGTGTTCAATGCAGCGGGTTACCTCTGGACCAAACAGCTGCCAGACGGCACGCCTCAGCGGCTTACCAGTGAGGAGAATCTGGAGTTTGAACCTGCCTTCTCGCCCGATGGCAGCACCCTGGCCTACGTGACCTGGACCGACGGTGAGATGGGTGCGATCAAGACCCTCAACCTGAACCGGCGCAATGCGACACCGCAAGCCATCACCAGCGAAAAAGGGATCTACAGGGAGCCCGCCTTTTCACCTGACGGACAGACCCTGCTCTTCCGGAAGGAGTCTGGAAACAACCACCAGGGGCACGCCTACACCGTCGACACCGGGCTTTTTACGATTCCGGTCAGTGGCGGAGAGCCGACTAAAATTTCTGACAGGGGAAGTGCGGCCCGATTCAACGCCGAAGGTGACCGTATTTTCTACCAGGCACGCACAAGCTACCGCAGCATGGATCTGAATGGCCAGGACGACCGTCAGCACTTCCGGTCGGAGTATGCGCTTAACTACTCACCCAGCCCTGATAATAAATGGATCGCCTTTACTGAACTTTTCAAGGTCTATATCGCTCCGATGCCTCAGACAGGTTCCGAATTGACCCTGAGCTCAAGTACCCGCGCAATTCCGGTCGCCCATGTGGCGATGGATGCAGGCTACAATCTGCACTGGACAGCCGACGGCTCGGAGCTGCGCTGGACCCTCGGCGAACAGTACTACTCGGTTTCGCTTAGTGATGCGTTTGATTTTCTAAACGGTGAGAGCGAAGCCGACCTGCCGCTGGGTGAAAGCGAAGCTCTCCATATCGGGCTCGACCTGGAGAGTGATAAACCCTCGGGAACAATTGCGATTACCAACGCCCGGATCATCACCATGAACGGCGATGAGGTGATTCAGAACGGAACCATTGTGATTCATGAAAACAGAATTGAAGCGGTGGGTACAGCGAGCGAGGTGGACGTTCCGGAAGGAGCCTATGTGATGGATGCCGAAGGTAAAACAGTGATGCCCGGCTTTGTAGATGCCCACGCCCATATCGGTAATTTCCGAAGCGGCCTGAGCCCGAACCAGCAGTGGGAATATTTTGCCAACCTGGCCTACGGGGTGACAACCGCCCACGACCCCTCCTCCAATACCGAAATGATCTTCTCTCAGGCGGAGATGGTCCGTACCGGCACCATGGTCGGCCCGCGAATCTTCTCTACGGGAAGAATTCTCTACGGGGCAGAAAATCTGGAGAAAGCGGTCATCAACAGCCTGGACGATGCGCGCTCAGCCATCCGGCGGACACAGGCCTTCGGGGCGACCTCCGTCAAGAGCTACAACCAGCCGCGAAGGGATCAGCGTCAGCAGGTCTTGCAGGCTGCCCGCGAACTGGGAGTGAATGTGGTGCCGGAAGGTGGATCTACCTTTACCCACAACATGTCGATGATCCTGGACGGACACACGGGTATTGAGCATAACGTTCCCGTCTTTCCGCTCTACGAGGATGTTCTGAACATCTGGGAAGCGTCCGGCGTGGGCTACACCCCGACCCTGGTGGTCAACTACGGAAGCATGACCGGGGAGTACTACTGGTATCAGCACACCAATGTGTGGGAGAAAGAGCGTCTCCTCACCTTTACCCCGCGAACCGTTGTGGATGCCCGTTCACGTCACCGGATCATGATTCCCGAAGAGGAGTATGAGCGCGGACATTTCCAGAGTGCAGCTGCCGCCAAAGAGCTTCACGACCGCGGAATTCTGGTCAATATTGGGGCTCACGGACAACTTCAGGGACTGGCAGCCCACTGGGAGCTCTGGATGTTTACCCAGGGGGGCATGAGCAACCATGATGCTCTGAAAGTGGCCACCATCAACGGCGCCCGGTATATCGGCATGGGCGACCATATCGGATCGCTGGAAGAGGGCAAACTGGCTGACCTGATTGTGATTGACGGGAACCCACTTGCCGATATATACGATACAGAAAATGTGACTCATACCATGGTGAACGGCCGTCTTTTTGACGCTTCGACCATGAATGAGATCGGGAATCACCAGCGGGAGCGTCTCCCCTTCTGGTGGGAGCGATAAGCCGAAGCCTGCGGTTAGATATTAGAAGGGTGCCGTCCGGCCGGGATGTGCACCCTTTTTTTTGTCAGAAATGCGCACCCGTATAGGAAAGCCTTTGTAACAGGGGCCGTCTGACCTACTCCCCGGCGGGCTGGCTTGCTGCAGTACTCTCTACCTTTTCTGGCCGGGCCGGTTGTGAGAGCTCAGCCGCTGCCTCCTCAACCCTATGTGACGGGCGGACAATCATGCCCAGGGACTGATCCTGGGTAAAGTAGGCGATGGTCCAGTTCCACATCGTTTTGATACGGTTCCGGTAGTTAATCAGCTGAAACAGGTGAATAAAGAGCCAGAGCATCCAGGCAAACCACCCTGTAAAACTTCTGTTCGGTGTGGTGAGGTCAGCTACGGCCATATTCCTCCCGATAATCGCCATCGACCCTTTATCATTGTACCGGAACGGTTTCAGAGGCTCTCCTTTGGTCATTGCAATGAAATTTTTACCCAGCTGAATACCTTGCTCCATGGCGACGTTAGCCAGCTGCGGATGGCCTTCCGGAAATTCGCTGTCCGTCTTCTGCAGACAGACATCCCCCACCGCATAGATGTTATCCGTTCCCTCCACCTGATTGAAATCGTTCACGAGGAGCCGGTTTCCCCTGCTATAACTTTGTTCGGGTATCCCTTTAAACCGCTGCGCCACAACTCCTGCAGTCCAGATGAGTGTTTTCGTTTCAATGGTATCCCCGTCTTTGAAATAAACCACCTCATCCTTGTAATCCTGCACCATTTTCCCAAGCATCACTTTCACCCCGATCTTCTCCAGCGCCTTGTAGGTATATTTTTGTGATTTCTCCCTCATCGGGGGAAGGACGGTAGGTGTGGCATCCACAAGGTAGATCTGAAGTCTGCTCGCTTCAAATTCAGGATAGATTTTCCCGAGGATGTCATTGCGCATCTCTGCAAGCATTCCTGCCACTTCCACTCCTGTCGGCCCCGCACCCGAAATCACCACATTTCTGTAGGATTCACTGTTGATATCGGGGGCAAGAGCGGCCGCTTCCTCGGTCTTCTGAAGCAGGTAATTTCGCATTTCAACAGCGTCATCAATCGTCTTCATCGGAAGCCCGTACTTTTTGATATTCTCCATCCCGAAGAAATTACTCACGGTCCCTGTGGCAATGACCAGTGCGTCGTAGGTCAACTCCCCGGATGTCAAAAGGACGCTGTTGGATTCTGGCCGAACCTCCAGCAGCTCCCCCATACGGAACCGGAGATTCCGGACCCCTTTGAACAGACTGCGGAACGGTATGCTGATACTCGATACATCCAGAAATCCTGTTGCAACCTGATAGAGCAGTGGAGGAAAAAAGTTATAATTATTCTTATCTACAAGTGTAACACGAAGTCCCTCACGATTTTTGAGTTTTTTGGCCAGGTTGATTCCTCCAAAACCCCCGCCAATTATCACAATATGCTTGTCTTGCTTTTCCATGTCGGTCTGTTGTCTGTTTCTCGGATTCATGCAGGCCGGTTCCTTCAACACCTCTCTCCGGTTCCCTGTTATCTACACACTTAACTCATTTATATTTATATGTAAACTTAAGCTACAGCCAAATCATTCCAATTGATTTATATCACTAAATCATTCTGGTTTCAGAGAATTATTCGAATCCCGGATCGGGGCCTCGTTGTGCATCCGGAGGGTGCTCTGCCCGTTCATTGTGATGCGTTGACACGGCCGAAACCCTCTGATGAAGGAGAGCTGGCGCTGCAAATATTTTAATTGGCGGGAATGATTCGCGACGCAAATTTGTATTCTGGTCAGACTGCAGAATGTTGTCAGATCTCTACGGCTAAAAGAGAAGGAGATCATCACTCTCCCCGGAAGTGGGGAAAGGCTACAGGATGGCTCTCCAACCATGAGGCCACCCTTTCACAATGCATGGCCTTGCAGGTGATCGTTCCTTCTGAACAATCCCGACTTATTAATTATTTCATTGTGGGTTTCTCCATTTTTCTGCTGATGCCTACCCACATGATGCTCGACACCTATATCTATTTTGCAGTGATCGGATTCTCACTCTTCGGGCTGGGCCTCGCCTTTTATGCTACACCTTCAACCGATGCAGCCCTCTCCTCCCTCCCTTCTGATCAGGCAGGTAGCGGGTCGGGTATCTATAAGATGGCATCCTCGCTGGGAGCCTCCTTCGGGGTGGCCATCTCTGCCGGGGTATTTACAGCCCTGAGCGGCGATGACTCCGCAGCACAGTGGCTCGAAGGAGTGATCGCCTCCCTCACCGCCGGAAACGGCAACCGCGCCATTGGCCTCCGGGCCGATTTTGACGCTCTTCCCATTCAGGAAGACAACGATCTGGAGTACAAAAGTACGGTCTCGGGAGTCTCCCACCTCTGCGGGCACGATGGCCACACCACGATGCTGCTCGCGGCAGGGAAATACCTGGCAGAAACCAAAAACTTTAACGGAACCGTACGGCTCATCTTTCAGCCGGGTGAGGAGACGATGGAAGGCGGCCCGGCCATGATCAAGGATGGGTTGTTTGAACGTTTTCCGGTCGATGCTGTCTACGGTATGCACAACATGCCCGGCCTTGAACTGGGCTCCTTCTATTTCTCTTCAGGAGATGTGATGGCTGCCGTGGACAACTGGGAGATTCAAATTACAGGAAAAGGAGGCCACGGAGCGATGCCGGAACTGAGCATCGACCCGGTGGTGGCGGGTTCTTCCCTGGTGATGGCCCTGCAGACGGTCGTCTCCAGAAATGTAGCCCCTGCTAACAGCGCCGTTGTGACGGTAGGGGCTTTTCAGTCGGGAGAAGCGGGCAATGTCGTGGCTCAAAGCGCCATCCTCCGGTTATCGATCCGGACCAAGACCGATGAGGATCGCACCATGGTACTGAACAACATCCGCCGCCTGACCAAAATGCAGGCAGAAAGCTTCGGGTGCAGCTGGGAGATCCGTGAAGGAGTCCCCGGGGCGGTGCTGGTTAATGATGAGAAAGAGACCCTGGAAGCGTACGAAATTGCAAAGGAGATGTTTGGCGAGGATCGCACGACCTATCCCGGACCCACCTTCCTGGGATCGGAGGATTTTGCCTTTATGCTGCAGGAAAAGCCGGGCACCTACTGCTTCCTGGGGAACGGGGATACACCGATGGTTCACCATCCCCAATACACTCTTAATCAGGAGATTCTTCCCCGGGGAGCGGCTTACTGGGTGGCTCTGACAGAACAGCTTCTGAAGTAGGATAATCAGCCGACAGCTCCCCGGCCGGCGTTTCGGGGGCTTCGGCACCTTCCACCAGCTCCTGCGACAGACGTTTGGAGGGTTGAACTCCCAGTTTCCTCAGTTTTTCGGTCTGCCCGATCAGGTTCCCGGACCCGGTTGAGAGCTGCTTGAAAGCATCCTCATAGGCATCGCTGGCCTGACGTATACGCATGCCCAGTGCTTCCATATTTTCGACGAATCCCACGAACTTTTCATAGAGCAGAGCCCCTCTGCGGGCGATCCGCATGGCGTTCTGATTCTGATACTCCTGTTTCCAGACATTCTCTATGGTCGAAAGGGTTGCCAGAAGGGTGGTCGGGCTCACGATAATGATGTTTCGTTCGAATGCCTCATTATAGAGTGCGGAATCTTTCTGAATCGCCAATCCGAAAGCAGGTTCTATGGGAATAAACATCAGCACAAAATCGAGGCTCTTGAAGCTGTAAATCTGCTCATAGTTCTTGCCCGACAGGGAGCGGACATGATTCCTGAGTGATTGAACATGCCGGCGGGCCGCCTCTTCCTGCAGGGTGGGATCCTCAGCCGAAACAAACTCCTCATAATCTTTGAGGGAGACCTTCGAGTCGATAATAATCTTTTTCTCATTGGGCAGGTCCACCACCACATCGGGCTGAAGCCGCCGCCCCGACTCTGTAGTACTGCTTACCTGTAGATGATACTCGGAACCTTCACGAAGGCCTGATCTCTCCAGAATACGCTGAAGGATCACCTCGCCCCAGCTCCCCTGCTGGCGGGTATCCCCTTTCAGGGCTTTGGTCAGATTCTGCGCCTCGTCACTCATCCGCTGATTCATCTCCTGAAGCATCTTCAAATGCTGATTCAGCGCGCCCCTTCCTACCAGATCCTCCTTGTGCCTCTCCTCTACTTTCCTCTGGAATTCGGTGATTCTCTCTCCCAGCGGCTTTAGCAGCTGATCCAGCTGCTCACTGTTCTGCTGTGTAAAGCGCCGGCTCTTCTCCTCCAGAATGTCGTTGGCCAGGTTTTTAAACTCTGCCCTGAAGTGTGTTTGCATCTCTTCCAGCTCGCTTTTTTGATCGTTGAGCCGCTGCTGAAGATGGCGGTAATCGGTTTCGATCACGGCCCGGTCCTTCTCCGCCTGATTCGCCCGGAGGGTCTCCTGCTGTAGCCTCTCTTCGGCCTGCTTCTGCCTTTCAGCCGCCTGATCGAGACTCGCCATGAGCCCGTTCATCCGCTCCTGAAGCCTGGATTCTTTTGTTTTCGTAGCGAGATAGACCATGATCCCCCCGATGATTGCACCCGTGATCCACACCAGTATGATAACTCCTGTCGTCATTGCAGCTCCTTTTTATGTTTAATTTTCCGGAACTTAAAAAAAAAGGGTGACAGATCGTGTCACCCTTCTACCTAACTAAACACATCTTTTATCTTAGAGAAGAAATTCTTCTCCCGCTTTTTGGCATTTTCGGGATTAAAATGACCTTCCTCTTTCAAGGCCAGAACGTGTTCCTTCTCTTTGGGGGTGAGATCTTTCGGGATGTAGACCTGTGTCTTGATAAATTGATCTCCGGTTCCGGAGTGGTTCAGCCCGACAATGCCCCGCTCTTTCATCCGGAGCAGCTTACCCGGCTGAGTGCCCGGTTCAATTTTCACTTTGGCTTTTCCTTTCAGAGTGGGGACTTCCACTTCGGTACCCAGGATGGCATCGGGAATGCTGAGCATCAGATCGTAATAGATGTCGTTGCCCTCCCTTTCAAAATGTTCATGCTCCTTCTCTTCGATCAACACGATCAGATCCCCCGGTTCTCCGCCACGGATTCCCGCATTCCCCTGCCGGCGAAGGGTGATGTAATTTCCGTTCGCTACACCTGAGGGAATGTTCACTTTAATCTTCTCGTGCTTCTGAACACGTCCTTCCCCGTGGCATTCAGAACATCGGTTCCGGATGATACGGCCTTCGCCGCCACAGTTGTGACACGGCTGCACGTTTACAAACTGCCCGAACATGGTCCTAGAGACCTGCCGGATCTCTCCCATTCCATTACAGGACGGGCAGGTTTCGAAATCCTCTTCACTCTCGGCGCCGGTTCCGTTACAGCTGCCGCACGTGGCGTGCTTTTTCACTTTGAGGGTCTTCTCGACCCCTGTGGCGATCTCTTCGAGGGTGAGCTGCACCCGCAATTTCATATCGGCTCCCGGCCGGCCGGTTCCACGGCGCCGTCTGCTCTGGGAGCGGCCACCGAATGCGTCCCCTCCAAAGATGTCGCTGCCGAAAATATCACTGAAATGACTGAAAATATCTTCAAAATTGGCATTTCCGAAATCGGAGGCACCACCAAATCCGCCCCCGTTGACACCCGCATGGCCATACTGATCATAACGCTGTCGTTTCTGCGGATCCCGAAGCACATCATACGCTTCAGACGCCTCCTTGAATTTCTCTCCGGCAGCCTCATCGCCCTTATTCCGGTCGGGATGATACTTCATCGCCAGCTTCCGGTAGGCCTTTTTCAGCTCCTTTTCGTCTGCATTTCTGTCGACACCTAATACTTCGTAATAGTCCCGTTTTGACATAAAATCTGTACTGTTATTTGCTGACTTTTTATTCGCTGACAATCACTTTGGCGTGCCGCAAGGTTTTACCGCCCATGGTATACCCATTTTCAATCACCTGAAGAACGGTTCCACTCTCCACGGAATCATCTTCCGGTTTGACGCGCATCATCGCATCGTGAAGGTCCACATCAAATGGCACGCCCGTCTCATCGATCCGGGTGACTTCATATTTGGCAAGCACCTGATCAAATTTATCCGCTACCAGCTGGATTCCCTCAACGTAGGCATCATTGGCATCCCCCTGCTTCATCGCATCGAGGGTACGTACCAGATCGTCACTTACCGGCAGAAATTCGTTGATGGCTGCTTCCCGTGCCGACTGAAACAGCTGCTCCTTTTCACGAAGCAGGCGCTTGCGCATATTGTCCATATCGGCCGCCTTTCTGAGATGCTGATTCCTGAGCTGCTCTAGTTCAGCCTCCATTTCAGCAATTTTGGCATGTTGCTGCAGAATCAGATCATCTGAACTCACCTCATCCTGGTTATCCAGGTTCTGCTGCTCCTCCGCAAGCTCTTCAGAGTTCTCTACAGGTCTGTTTTCGTCAAATTTTTCTTCTTTCACTGTACTAATACCTTTTCGTTTTACTTCCTTTGCTTATATTCTCGACTCCAGCATCATGCAAATAGCATGCCACTGTTACGCTCTGGCCATTTTTGTGCCATTCTTTCGCACACCACAGACTTCTCTCCCTTCATCCGGTCAGCTACTGCTCTTCAAAAAAGAATTCGATCAGATTCCCGTCCGGATCCGAGGCAAAAAGAAACCGTCCCCTTTTCCGGTTGGCAGGGCCGCTCAGGATGGTGACATCCTGCTCTCTCAGATAGTCGGCCATCTCATCCACCTCTTCGGGGCTGTTCAGAAAAAAACCGATATGATCAACACGAAAGTCTCGTGAGTTGGGATCGTAGCTCGTCTCCGCCTCCACTATCACCAGGGTATCCTCCGTTCCTACTCTGTAGACGGCCATGCTCTCGCCCATC
>CALKWT010000145.1 GCA_938003885.1 uncultured Balneolaceae bacterium
TACGAGATTTCTGTGTGTGACTGGAGTTCAGACGTGTGCTCTTCCGATCCGTTCGATAAACAGACGGATCTCTTCAGGTGAGTCGTTTGTAGTCTATGCAAGTGGCGGAGGGGTAATGAATCCGATGTTGATGGAGCGGCTCACCCGCCATCTGGAGGGAGTGGAACTGAAATCGGTGTCCGAATTGAAAATGAATCCGGATGCCAAAGAAGCTGTCATCTTCGCGGTGTTGGCCAATGAAATGTTGGGGGGAGAAGGGTTCCCTGTTCAGGATGGAAACGGAAAGACGAAGAGAGTGAACTTCGGCAAAATTTCTTTTCCCGATTAAACCCTGGTTTCTTCGTCAGAAGGTTGGCCGATGAGCTGGAGAGCCTCCTCGTAGGCTCGGATCAGACGGCTGCGAAGAGGCCTGGAATGTTCATAAATGGCCATCTGTTTCTTCAAGTAGATCCGGCGCCCCTCTTCTGTTTCAATTCGAATAGGTTCGAGTCCAAACTCCCGGAGATCATAAGGGCTTGCCTGCATATCCACCGTTCTGGCGTGAACTGCATGAAAGAACGTATCCGCTAAAAGTTCTCCCGGAATCCAGGGGTAGAGCTTGAACGCCCATTTATAGAGATCCATATTCGTGTGGATGCATCCCGGCTGTTCCATCTCCGGGAAGTTGTCGCGGCTGGGCTGGTGTTTGTTCATCGGTTTCGCCTCAGGGGTAAAGAACCGGAACGCATCAAAATGCGTGCAGACAATCGGGCGGGACTCCACAAATGCGTTGATCTCGTCGTCCGGCAGTCTCATGGGTATCTGTTCATGTCGTACTTCACCAGCCCGGTAAACCATTGCCCACTCATGCATGCCAAAACACCCGAACAGGGGCCTTCGCTTCGTGCTATTGTGGAGTACCTCCAGAATCCATCTGAACGAACGGGCTCTTTTTACAGGAAACTCGTCCCTGTCGAGCCACGCTACTCCCTCATGAAGGGTCAGTTCACGGAAACCGGGGAGCTGATTCGAATCATTGCACTCCAGCCCTACTCCAATCCCGGGGGACCATCTATAGAGATGAGTCGGCCGGAATGTGTAGTACTCGAACAAAAAGTCGAGGACGGGGTCCCGGGCCCGTCTGGATCTTTTCTCAAGATACGGCTCAATAAGGGATTTGAGTCGTTGCTGATGACTCTCCTGCATACCGGTCCAGATCACGGCAGGAAGTATTTTGCGCAGCTGCGTCTGGTGTGGATCGTTTTCTAATTGCATGCCCCTAAAATAAGGGGCGCATCTATAGAATGCCAGGGCATCGGGCAGGAGCTTTGTTGATCTTTGTCAATGGAACTCTATCTATAGGGAGGTATCTTTCTTTCGATAGAATAAAACATGAAATTATCAGGACTACAGATCATGAAAAATGTCGAAGAATCCTTAATTACACAAGACGTTATCGATAACGCATATACCTATGAAAGCTACCGGAAGCTGATTGATGAATTGCTGGAAGAGAACAAAACTACCGGTCCCAATCAGTCGGAAGAGATGGCTCAATATACAAAAATGAACGTTCATCGAATGAAAAGACTCGACAAACAAGTTGAGGTCAATGAAGATCTGATCGAAAGAGTCAAACAGATCAAAAAACCGGTTGTCTGGCTTGTGATCACAGAGGGCTGGTGCGGAGATGCAGCTCAGATCATTCCTGCTCTTGAGAAGATTGCTGAACAGACTCCAAATATCCAGACCCGATACATATTGAGAGATGAAAATCTTGAGATTATGGATCAGTATCTTACAAATGGGAAAAGCCGTTCGATTCCGAAGCTGGTCTGCCTCGACGCAGAGACTTTGGATGTTTTGGGCGATTGGGGCCCCAGGCCGGAAGAGCTTCAGAACCTTTATTTTGAATGGACAGCAGACAAAAACACACCTTTTGCCGAAGTTGCAGAAAAAATTCAGAAATGGTATGCCAAAGATAAGACGGAATCCATTCAGAAGGAGGTGGGTAAGCTGATCAGTGACTGGAATCTGTAAGAACAGGCCCATTTCCGGAAATAGAATGGCAGCAGAACTCTCTTTTTAAATCATAGAAGGTAACAGCGGGCAATACAATGGCAGAAACCCACTATAGACATGCTTTTTTTAATCATATAGCTCAGACCAGTGATTCTCCCATGGGTCTCGAAATTGAAAAAGCAGAAGGGTGCTCAATTGTAACCACAGATGGAAAAGTATTTGTGGATATGATCTCCGGTATCGCGGTCAGCTCGCTGGGCCATCGTCATCCTGCTGTCATTGAGGCCATAAAAGAGCAGGTAGACAAACATCTCCACGTGATGGTCTATGGGGAGTTTATTCAGAAGCCCCAAAGCCGTCTTGCTGCTCTTCTGGCTGGCCAGCTGCCCGAAAACCTGCAGCAGATCTACTTTGTAAATAGTGGAACCGAATCTGTGGAAGGGGCTCTGAAAGCTGCAAAAAAATATACAGGAAAGAGTAAATTTATCGCGTTCCGCAACAGTTATCACGGCGATACCCACGGCTCACTTAGTGTCACCGGAAGGGATGTCTACCGGAACCCCTATAAGCCACTCCTTCCGGATATCTTTTTTTCCGACTTCA
Organism: uncultured Balneolaceae bacterium; assembly: GCA_938003885.1. Lineage (GTDB taxonomy): Bacteria > Bacteroidota > Rhodothermia > Balneolales > Balneolaceae > Rhodohalobacter. Next base: position 2,605 of record CALKWT010000145.1, read on the forward strand.
ATTCAGACGACGTTCTGGATCTTATAGACAGTGATACCGCCGCCGTTATTATGGAGCCGGTTCAGGGAGAGGGCGGCATAATACCGGCAGAGAGAGAGTGGCTGAAAAAAGTACGTGAAAAATGTACCGAAGCAGGGGCCCTTCTTATTTTTGATGAGATCCAAACAGGTTTTTTTAGAACCGGGACCTTGTTTGCCTTCCAATATTACGACGTCGTCCCCGATATCCTGTGTCTCGCAAAAGCACTTGGCGGGGGGATGCCGATGGGTGCTTTTATCGCCTCATCGGAGATCTTAAAGGTGTTCAAAACGGAACCTCCGCTCAACCATGTCACTACCTTCGGCGGGCATCCGGTAAGCAGTGCAGCAGCACATGCCAACTTAAAGGTCCTTCTTTCTGACGATTTTTCCGCCAAAGCCCTCAAAATTGAAGAGATTGCAAGAGAAATTCTGAAAGGCCCTGGTATCCGGGAACTCCGCGGCAGAGGTGCCATGCTGGGTTTGCAGCTTGAAAGCTCCTCGCTGGCAGAGAAGACCGTGGCGGATTGCTTCAGGCAGGGACTGATATTGGGCTGGACCCTCCACTCCGACTCTCTGATTCGGATTGCCCCGCCCCTGATTATTGAGGAGGCTCTGCTTCGTGAGTCCCTCCAAAAAATAAAAATTGCGATCCTGCGGTCTCTGGACTAACAGATCGCCTCTGCGGGCTACCACTTACTGAAGAGATATTTTTAGCAGCTTGTTGAATATTTGGTAGTCAGGCCGTATTATATGTGCAAAACATGTGCAATATGTCTGAGCCTATCCGCGGAAGAGGGGCTTCCCTCAATCCGAAAAACCGCTTTA
>CALKWT010000146.1 GCA_938003885.1 uncultured Balneolaceae bacterium
AGCGGCTTTTGACACGGACCCGACCGGTGCTGCGGGCTCTGCGGGACGAACTCCATGGAGCCGGATCCGTAGCCCCTTACGACTTACCCTGCTCTGATACACTTTGGTTGTCCCTCCATTCTGGGACACTACAATATCGGTCGTACCATCCCCGTCCAAATCACCAAGGGCAGCACCTCGTTGTTCACCAAAAACTTTAATTCCACTCTTCGCTGCTGGGACCGCTCTAAAGGTACCCTCCCCATCTCCCCGCAAAATCAACCCGATCCCACCATCCAGCCGAGGGGTATTTGTGGAGAATCCGAAAAAGTTTTGACTTATAAACAGATCTTCTCTACCGTCGTTATCAAAATCTGCTGTACCCGCATAAAATCCCATGGAAAACTGAGCTTCAGCAGGCAACGGTTTCGCTTCAAACCCATCCTCCCTGTTTAAAAATAGAGTGTGTTCCAGAGTGTTAATCTCTTTATAAGGTACTCTGTTGAAGGGCCTGTCAAAGATCTCTGTGATCGATGAACTGGCAAACTGTTGGTGACTCTGGACATGGGTGATGGCTCCCCGGAGACTCTCGAAATCATGCAGCTTTCTTCGAGGTACATATCCACCGACTTCCCGGCTGTAGTAGGTCTCCAGGACATCCAGGCGGCCGTTCCAGTTAAAATCGTCAAAGTAGAGCCGCAAAGGCCGGCCGTGACGCAGCTGGTAGGCGCTGTTCGATCCAATGTTGAGTGCAACAATATCTGCTCTTCCGTTACCGGTGAAATCCCCGATCGCCAGGCCAGTCCACCACCCGTGATAGCCAGCCAGGCCGACCTCATCTGTGATATTGAAGAAGGTACCCTTCCGATTTTCAAAAAGTTTCAGTGATCCCCACTCCGTGGCAAGAAGCAGATCCTGCCAACCATTTCCTGTGATATCGGCAAAAAGCGCGTCTGTGACCAGCCCGATCTCACGGAATAGTTCAGAGTTTTTCTCATCTGGCAAAAATTCTCCCTCTCTGCCGACAAACAATCGGGAAGTGGCATCGGCAGGATATTGACCGGGCAGATGACGCCCTCCGATAAACAGATCCACATAGCCATCTCCGGTATAGTCTGCAGCAGCCACCGGCCCGGTTGTGGAGAGGATCCCTGGAATCTCCTGTCTATCCGTAACAGTGCCATTTTGTAACGTGTATACAAATGCGGATGCCGCAGCAGGAGTCCCCTGTTCATAATTTGCACTTCCCAACACGAGCCTGACTGAGTCATTCTCCTGCCATCCTGCTACCGCTGTCTGGTCACCATCCGCTCTGCGATCAATACTCCCTTCATCAAATAGCAAGAACCGGCCATCTGGTTGATAGTTAAATAGAGCCGCCTTCCCATCTTTTCCTGTTGTGACAATGAGCTCCTCTCGCCCGTCCTGGTTGATATCGAGCCAGCCAATTCCCGGCCCCGACCGGCTCAGACGCGCCGGCAGCAGGGGTGCAAACCTGAAATCATCATACTCATTCTCATAATGGCGATGCCCCAGACGGTTTGATACATCCTCAAAGAGCTTCGATTCATGCCTCAACTTTCGGGTCCCGTCACTACCTTCCGGCCGGGTTGCAGATGCTTCCTGATCAATCTTATAGATTCTGTTTGCGGGAACTCCTTCTATTATGGTGACACTCTGATCGGGCCAGGTCACTTTGATCTGATGCAGGCTATCGGCAGATGCAGCAAATATGGCAATTGGCTGGGAGCCTGACAGATAAGTCCCTCCTGCGAACAGCTCCTTGCTTTGAATTACAGGGCCTCCCGAAAGCACTATGGTTGCGCCGATCGCCCCGGTATTGGGCGACATCCCCTTCAGCGTAACTGCAATTCTGGGCTTTTCTGTGACATTCCGGTAGATAGCAGCCTCCTCATCCATGCGGTTCACGATCACATCCAGGGTTCCATTGTTGTTCAGATCAGCCAGAGCCATTCCCATGGAGATATCTTCCTCAGTAAATCCCCATTCTGCACTCATGTCTGTGAATGTGAGATCCCCGTTATTTTTGAAAATTTTATTGGGAATCTTCAGAGGCGGATACCCTGTGATGTCTTCATCGCTGCGATTCATACTCCGGTCAGCATCATAGAGACTCACCTGTGTATCCATATCCTGATAATCGTTATCATACCCGGTCGCTATGACCAGGTCTTCATATCCGTCGAGATCGATATCAAGAAAGGAGGTGGCCCACGACCATTCACTCGCTTCCAGGCCGCTATAATAGGCAATCTGGGCAAAAGTGGGGTCCCCGGTCTCACCCGCATCCCCTCTGTTCAGATAGACAGAGTTCCGGTTGTGCATTGTTCGGCCGTCCACTTCAGGCATATAGTCTGAGAATTGACGCAACCTTCTGCTGTGCAGGCTGCTGAGCATCTCTGTGACGACGAGATCAGGATAACCGTCCCTGTTGATATCTGAAACATCCACTCCCATGGAAGAGAAGCTGATATTCCTGATCGCCTCACGGTCGATCTTCCGGAAGGTGCCATCCCCCTGATTGATCCAAAATCGATCGGGTGTCCAGAAATCGTTTGCAACATACAGATCCGGGTGGCCATCTCCGTTTATATCTCTGAAGGTGGCTGTCAGCCCCCAATCTCCGGACAACCCTGCAGGCTGTCCCTCTTCGTCAAAGAAGGTGACAGCGGGATCTGCTTTTTCAAAACGGCCATTACCAAGGTTCAAATAGAGTTCGTCCGGCTCTGCGATCTCATTCCGGTATGGGCCCTCCGCTGTCTCGATAATTTTGAAAATACCCTCAAATTCAGGCCTTACCTCCAACTTACCATCCACCAGATGCACCGTTTTCTCTTCTGTCAATTCAGCTGCTGAGTGGGTGTCTCTCACTGTCTCTTTTTTATAGTTGACAATGTAGAGATCCAGAAGTCCATTACCATTCAGATCTGCTAGTGCCATCGTATAGGACCCTCTGCTCTCACCCAATCCGCTCTCACTATTCTCAATAAACCCCCCTTTACCGTCATTCAAAAAGAGGGTATTGCCATCGCTTAGAGAAGTGACCAGCAGATCGAGATATCCATCGCCGTCGATATCTGCAAAAACCGCTCCGGTAGAGTTCATCCCCACAAGGGCTACACCCGCCTCTTCGGTCACATCTTCGAAGCGGTAACCTCCCAGATTCCTGTAAAGGGTATTCGGACCGTCTATCCGTGCAAAATAGATATCCTGCCATCCATCATTGTCAAAATCACCAACAGCTACACCAGATCCGTTCAGATAGTGCCGGTTCTCATCTTTTAAACTCTGGCGGACCTCATTTCTGAAGGTTACACGGGTACGTGAGGAGGAGAGCTTTTGAAACCCTACCTGCTTAGACCTGCTGTTTGTCAATTCTGCCCACTGATATCCACTCTCCTCATTCCAGGCCAGTTCCGCGTCGCTATGAGCAGAACATCCTGCCATCCCTGCCACTCCTGCCAGCAGATACAAAAATAGCAGAATTCTGCCCGAATCTATAACCTGCATGGGCTTATGTTAATCTCCGGCTATCCGAAGCGGCAGTGTGCCGGCAGATGAATGTTTCTGTTTCAATTTGATATGTCACCCGAAAGGTTTTCACATTTCTATACCTATCTCTTTTAAGCCGCTAATCAGGGGGGGGCTCCCTGGAGAGCCCCCCGCCAATCAGAGCCCCCCCGATGGAGACACTGCCCCGTAAGCCAAAACCTTTTGTCCCGTATTAATTACCACCATAACCGGGATTTTGTCGAAGACTGTCGTTTCTTCTCATTTCATTGATATCGATGGGTGTAAAGTAGGATCGATCATTCCAACCGCGCTGATTTATGTTAGGAATGATATTGTACTGATAATTAAAGTAGGTATCCCGATCCCTGTAATCTGTAGCTTCTACCATAATCTCGATACCCTGGGCATTCACCATCACTTCGGGTGCTATTTTCCATCTCCGGATATCAAAGTACCGGTGCTCTTCGAAAGCAAGTTCCACCCGCCGTTCATTGCGGTATCGCTCCTTAAGAGCCTCTCCGGAATCCTGGATATCGGGCATACCGGCTCTGGCTCTGATTTTATTCAGCTCCCTGCGTGCATCTGCATCATCCCCAAGTTCAATGGATGCCTCTGCATAATTCAGCAGTACTTCAGCATAACGGAAAAACCTCCATGGTACTTCCTGCTTCTCCGATGAGGAGTGATTTACATTAGGATCGATAAATTTCCTCAGGTAATATCGGGAATAACCACCATTCCAATCTTCTATAGGGCCGTTACGAGTATCCAGTCCTGCTCTTGTGTCGCCATTGGGCAGGGTAAGCCGCTCAAAAGTCTGAATGATACCGTGAGGCTCAATCTCCGCACCTTCTGTCGGCCGCGGCCTCCACTGTGCGCCATCATACAAGATAGTGGCATAGAACCTGGGATCCCTGTTCTCATACGGTGCACTGGCATGTTCCGGATTCCCCCAATCAAACTCATTGCCATCCACCATCTCATAATCATCTACCAACTGCTGTATGGGAGTGTTGCCAGCCCAGTTTCTATACCCATTCGGACCGTTATGCAAGCCCGGATTATATCCATCATCTCTGGACTCAAGGAAGAATCTGCTCATGATGGCCTCCTCATGATCATCGTTGGTCAAAAATATCTGTGTGTAGTTCTCTGTAGGGTCCTCATGACGATCGTAGAGCGAGTAGATTCCGGAATCGATCAGATCCTGTGCCGCATCTTTGGCAGCCTGCCATCGTGCTCTCCTGTCGCCGGAGGTATATCCTACAAGATCATTTTCAGGACTCTCATTGTAGAGGTCACTGGCCGCATAGAGGAGCACCCTGGATTTCAGCGCCAGAGCCGCACCCATCGTTGCCCTTCCCACACTCGGAGGGGTAATAGGCAGAAGTTCTGCAGCTCTGTCCGCCTCCTGCACAATAAAGTCGATGGTTTCGGCGAACGTATTTCTGGGTGCGTTAAAATCATCTTCCAGGCCGTAGACATCTGTGATTATCGGAACGCCTCCGAATGAACGCATCAGATTGTGATAGAAGTAGGCCCTCAGAAAATGAGCTTCCCCCAGCATCCGGTCGCGCTGAGCATCATTATCAAATTCAGCATCTACAGCATTGGTAAGAAAGGTGTTTACCTGCCGGATTCTGCTATATAACGGACCCCAGTCCATATAGGAGAACCTGCCGTTGCCCAGTGCAGCTCTGTTGCTCGCATTGTGCGTCGACATCACCACTTCATTTACACCATAGCCATGGATAAAATGGCTTTCATCCGCAAGAGAAGAGAGCATCACCTCATTGAGTCCGTGACCCATACCCAGATAGATATCATTCAGAAAGGCTTCCATCAGGTTGGGATCTTCCCAGACACTCGCTTCCGGAAACTCTCCTTTCGGATCTAAATTCAGAATACCTGCATCACACGCCGAGAAGAGTACGGCAACACCTATAATTAGCAGAAATTTATTATATATCTTATTCATAATTTTGTTGATTGGGCTTAAAATGATAATGAAAGTCCGAGATTCACGATTCTCTTCTGCGGATAGTAATGTCCTGCCTGATTTCTGGATTCGGGATCCATCAGACCAAAATTATCAAGTGTCAGCAGGTTAAATCCGTTGGCATAAAGCCTAAGATTCTGTATACCCAGCCTTGTGGTCAGGCCCGGCGGCAGATTGTAACCAACCTCAAGCTGCTTCAGACGGATGTAGTCTGTATTTCGGAGGAAGAATGTATTGGCATTGGCAATCCAGTACTCCTCCTCCCGCTGAAACGCTCTCGGGCCGGATGTATCGGCATTCGGATCGGGCCGCATACCTGTGGGATCACTCGGATCGGGCCTCCATCTTTCATCAGCAAACTCCTTAAAATAGTTTCCAAAGTCACCCGACTCTGTACGGATATATTGAACCGCTCCTGCAGCTCCCTGGATCAAAGCGGTAAAATCGAACGCTTTGTAGGACATCCGGATACTCATGCCGCCATTCCATTTGGGAGTCCCGGTTTTGTTCATCCGAACCCTGTCATCAGCATCAATAACGCCATCTCCGTTTACATCTCTGAAGATGATATCGCCGGGCCGGGCACCATCCCAGTGCGGATAATTATCTACCTCTTCCTGTGTCTGGAAGACTCCGATCGCTTCATAGAACAAGCCTGCACCTATTGGCGCACCGGTTGATTGTCTCCAGGGATCCACTCCGGGTGTTTCGTCCCAGAAGACGATCTCATTATCTGCGTAACCGATGTTCAGGGTTACATCATAGAGGAAGTCTCTGGAGATCTGATCTCTCCAGGTAAACGATCCGTCAAAACCATAACTGGATACCTCACCGATATTCTCTCTCGGAAGTGAGAAACCAGCACTCTGCGGTACCGAGGCATTTCGGTAATGAAGAATGTCTTTTCTGCGGTAGTTAAAATAATCTAACTCTACAGACATATGGTCGTTTAAAAAGGTGGCTTCCACTCCGACATCGAATTGATTCGCTACTTCCCATGTAATGTTCGGATTCGGTACTCTTTGCTGATAGATACTGGACACGTTTTGGTGGCCGAATACCATTCCACCTCCAAATCCGAAAGTGTCCATAAAGAACCACTCATCGTTTCTTGGGTTATTCGAATCAAATCGGTCATTTCCTGTCTGGCCCCAGGAGGTTCTGAATTTCAGTTCATCGAAAAATGAGGTCATGTCGTTAAACCAGGGTTCCTGTGTAATTCTCCAGGCTGCAGAAACAGCTGGGAAAAAACCAAAACGCTTTCCTTCCGGAAAGATATAAGATCCGTCATATCTTCCGATAAACTCGAGTAAATACTTATCCTGGTAAGCGTAATTAACCCTTGAGAAGAAGTTCATTCGGGCCCCTTCAAACGCCGAACCACTTACTTCACGGAGAGCTTCGCCCCCGGCAAACAGTTGATCTACCTGATCAGAGATAAAGTTTCGTCTGAAACCCCAGAAATTGTTTCCGCTGAAACGCTGCTGCTCCACACCCAGGAGTATTCCGTACGAGTGGTTTTCGAGATCTTGCTGATAATTCCCTGTAAAGTTGATCATGATATCCTGATTGCTCTCATCCGTTTGTCGGAGTTGCGGTTCTGTAGGCCCTCTGCTGGCGCCTGTCAGCACCGGGTTTCCTGCTGCATCATAGCTTTCGTAATCCCATGTATAGAGCGTCCATGGGGTTGTCCAGTATTTGTCATTGCGGAACATCTTATCGTAGGCGAAATTACCGGTAAAGGATAATCCGTCAACTCCCGGCATCTCAAATGTCAAGCGAAGGTTACTTTGGAAAAAGTACCGCTCATCCTTCTGATAACCAGTAGCCGGTGTACCGGTGACAACCGGGTTTTCCCCGTTTTCAATATCCGGACCGGGAAGTCCATTTGGCCAGTATGCAGGCAGATGAGGTTTCCCTCTCATCAGCATACGGAATGTTGGCCCTGCTCCTACAGTCGGAAAGTTTCTGTCTTCAAGTCGTCCCATCAAATCCAGTGACAAGGTAAGATTGTCAGATAACCGTCCGTCGAGGTTGGTACGGAAATCATATTGATTGTAGCGTGTGGCACTGTTCTCATAGTATCCATCTTCCGTCAGTCCCCCAAAAGAGAGAAAGTAACGTATCGCTTCACTACCGCCGGAGACAGACATATTGGCTTCTCTCTGGAAGGAGGCATTTTTAAGAGCTTCTCCGAACCAATCGGTACAGGGATTCAGCCAGGGATCCTCACAATTGTAGTGAGCCTGTATCTCCTCCTGAGAATAACTGAGCGGCCTGTTTCTGTAGAAATCCAGCTCATTCAACATTTCAAGATATTGGCCTGCAGATGCCATCTGCGGAATTCTTGTAGGCTGGTTAATTCCCTGGTTGAAATCCAGACTAAATTGAGGAGCTCCTTCACGCCCTCTTTTGGTTGTAATTAAAATCACACCGTTTGCGGCTCTGGAACCGTAGATTGCTGCGGATGCATCTTTCAGCACCGTCACGCTCTCAATATCTCTGGAGCTCAATCTGGAGATACCGCCTGCCCTCCCGGCGACACCGTCAATAACGATCAGCGGGGAGTTATTACCCAGGGTATGGACACCACGAATGTTGATACTTGCATCGTCATATCCAGGCTCTCCGCTCTGGTTCACAGAAACGATACCGGGAAGCTGACCCGCAAGTGCATTGGATATATTGCTGACCGGAACACGTTCCAGATCACTACCTGAGATGGAGCTGATGGAGCCGGAAAGTGTCTCCTTCCGCTGAGTTCCATATCCCACGACAACCAGGCCCTCTCCCTCAAAGGTCTGCATTTCCATGGCTACATCCAGGGTGGTTCTTCCATCTAACGGAATTTCCACGGTCTGATAACCGATGTAGGTAAAGACGAGTACCTGATCCAGAGACGGAACCTGGAAACTGAACCGCCCATCTACATCAGTGGCTGTACCCCGATCTGTACCCTGTATCACGATGTTCACACCAGGAAGCGCTTCGCCTGTTGCTGCATCTGTTACGGTTCCAGAAATGGTTTCTTGCCAGACAAATTCCGAACTTTCTGACTGGGAAATGACATAGGTGTACTCATTTAATTGTGTATATGTCAGGTTCAGCCCTGTAAGTATATCAGCAAGCCTCTTCCCGTTCATCTCCATGAGTTCTTGCCGGGTCAGCACCACATACTGCTCTTCCATCACCTGATCCTGATACAGGAAATTGACCCTGTAATCATTTTGCAAATTATTCAGAATTTGATTCAGCGGTACCTGGTATTCTGAGGTACTTTCGTCCTGTGTGAATTGTGTCAGGGAGGCCAGGGGCGTATTTACCTGTGCGTTGGCCAGCCCTGCACCGAAGAATTGGAATAGCAGAATGGCTATCCATAGTATCTTTATTCGCATGTGCTTTCTGTTTTTCATGTTTTGGTTGGTGTTTGTAATTAAAATTTATCCGAAACCCACATTCGGAGAGCACTTAACCTCTCCATCTATTCAGTACCGATATAAATGATGTCATCGGACTCTGTTACCTTTTCCTGGAGCACCATTGATAAACCCTCCATGATCAGTCCAAGGTTATCGCTGCTGATGGTACCAGACAATGTTTTGTCCTTCAGACCGTCAGAGAGTATCACGACCTCCTTTCCAAATACTTTGCCAATTCTCAGAGCGATCTCTTCCACACTCGTCTGATCGAACGTCCAGACATTTGTAATCCACGAAGTGTAGATTTTCGTATTTACCTGTTTGACCTCTATCAGATCGTTACTTTGACTGAATCGGGCCATATCTCCCGGTTTCAAGGTCAGTTCAGATGCTGTTTCCTCACCATTAAGGGATGCCTTGCTCACTCTTATTTCCCCTTCCTCCAGTATAGTTCTGGTATAGTCACTTGTTGTTTCAACCCAGAAAAGGGTCCCTGTCACATCCACATCTCCGTGCTTTGTTCTCACACTGAAGGTCCTCTGTATGGCCTCACTCTCTGAAGGCGTGATATCAAACAGAGCCTCCCCCTCCAGAATTACCTCAACATCTGCTGAACCTTCTGCTGCGTCAGACGACTTGGAATAAGAGAGATAAGAGTTTGCATTCAGAACAATTCTGGAGCCATCGGGAAGGTGCAGATAGGCTCTCTCACCATAGGCCGTCTGATGTTCCGAGTTTGTTATGATCTGCATCCCCTCTTCGCCGGCCGGCATAGGTGAGGAGTTCATCATGAGAAAGAACAGCCCGGAGATCCCGGCAATCAGAACGGTTGTAGCCGCCAAAGTCCATCGGTACCCTTTTCTGCTTCGGGAGGTGTTATAAGAACTCTGCTGCCGATTACTCCGGTTTTGATAACCGTACGCCGATGTCTGGCTATGAAATTTTTTCAGCTCGACCTGAGGATCCGGAATGACATGCTGCGGCCGTTCTGTCATCGATACCATGAAAAGTGCCTGGTCCAGCAAACTGTGATGGAGCGGATCTTTCTCCAGCCACTCCAGCCAGCGTTCCTGCTCAGATTTTGCAGCTTTTCCTTTCAGGAAACGAACGAACGAATCATCCTGTAACAGCTTCTCAATGTTATCCTCTTCCTGCACCATTCTTCGGCTTTAATTACACTTCACACCTAAAGACACAGCCGAAACGGGAAAGTACCGGAAAAAGATCAATCTTTTTTTGTAACAAGTCTGGAAATCTCTTCTCTCATATTTCTGATCCCCTCATAAATGCAATTTTTCACCCTTTGAACAGAGAGATCCAGAATAGAGGCGATCTCCCGATTTGTTAATCCATGCTGCAGTCTCAGATACAGTACTTCACGTTCACGATCAGAAAGATTCTGATAAACTCTCAGGAAGAGTTCTTGCCGCTCCTTCTCTTTTTCTCTCTGAATGGTCTGCTCTTCGATGGTGACTAAAATTGGTATATGTTCCTCCATATACTTCCTGTTGAGCCGGGCGATGGATGCGTTCTTGTTTTTCTGCCTGAAGATCATACGACGAAGAGCGTGCAAGAGATAGTATTCTACAGATTCTGCCCGCTTTAACGAGCCCCTGTTCCTCCACAGCTTCAGGAATAACTCCTGAATGGCATCCTGAACTTCGCTTCTGGACTCTGTGAGATTCATTCCATACAGAAACAACCTGTTATAATATCGCACAAAAATGTTGCCCAGAGCTTCCTCATCACCATCCAGAAATGCGGACCACAATTCAATTTCCGGATGATTCAGCGTTTCTCTGTTGTCACTCGTTTTATGCATGGAGTTCTGACTGAATCGATTTAGCTTTTTACATAATTTATTAATACGGCTCAGCGGACTCGTAATCTGGTATTAATTTTGTTGATACTACACAAAATTTATGGTAAACCACAACACGCGCGCTTTGGCCGGTTGATAAATAAATATTCTATCGTGAATTGTCAAGTCCGATCATCTTCACCTCCCAAATATTTATTTTCAAAAGACTCACAGGGTGGTATCGGGAATCAATATTCCGGGGATTTCTTTCTCCATTTTTTCTGATTGGCTTTCTGAGTCTCCCTTTTTTGCACAAAAAAAAACCCATATCCGTTATGACACAGATATGGGTTTTATGTAAAACTAACCGGTTAAAGGCAGATCACCATTAGTAGCCGGGATTTTGAACCAGAGTAGGTTCCACCTTCAGGCTGGTTTCATGGAATGGCCACAGGTATTGATGTGGCTGGAAGGAACGATCTTCAATGTGCAGGGATTCCAGCTGTCCGTTTACCTCCCTTGTATGACCCAAGGCCGGCTGGTTCAGAACGTCTTCCGCAATCCTCCAGCGGATAATGTCATCATATCTGAGGCCCTCACCAGCAAACTCTACCCTTCTTTCATTCTGAATCAGTTCAATCCAGTCCTGCTGAGAAAAGTTACTATAGTGAGGGAGCCTCACATCTGCTACAGACATATCGAGTCCTGCCCTTTCCCGGACCTGATTGATTGCCTGCTTTGCAAGATCGTCCACATCATTCATCATGATCTTGGCTTCTGCGTAGGTAAGCAGAACTTCAGAATAGCGAAGCAGCCCGTAGGTAAGGTTTCCATCCCGGAATGCATCCAATTCCGAAACAAACTTTTTGAACCAGTAGCCGGAAGAACTTGAGCGCTGCTGTTCATGAAAGAAAGGTGAGTCGGGATTGTAAATATCGATCACATCATCAATGAACTGATCTCCATGGCCGAAAATACTGGCAGCCAGACGCGGATCCCGGTTCAATTTGGGGTTCAGCTCATACTCCTCTTTGGTATGTAGTGGACACTCATCGATTCTCCTGCCCTGCAGAGTCCAGTAGGAGTCGACCAGTGACTTCAGAGGTACATTATAGGACTGCCCGGCACCGGTTCTGTAGTGGGGCCCGATATCCCTGAATGAGTACGTAACGTTGGTTCCCACAGCTTCAAGATTTTGATGGATAATGAACTCATTATTTATATTGTGCCCTGTGTACTGGAACAGGCCTTCATAGTCGTGGTAGAGTTCGTATCTGCCACTATCCATAATCTCTTTTGCGAGACTTGCAGCCAGGTCATACCTCTCGAAGTAGAGCGCATATCTCATGACCATCGCTTTGAATGAGTACCTGTTGAACATATATTTGTCCGTGTTGTACTCATCTGGCGGAAGATTCTCTGCAATCTCCTCCGCCATGGCAAAAAGAGTTTCCAAAATTTCCTCTTTAGGGGTAATCGGCTGTACGGCATCTACCAGGTCGGCGGGCTCCAGGTGAAAGGAGACATCACCCCATCGGAACACCACCTCAAAATAGTGCCAGATACGAAGACCCTTCAGGATATTCTCATATCTGTCTCGCACTGATTCATTATCTACATAGGGAGCATCGATGTTTGCTATATAGGTATTAAGCCGGCCGATATGCTTCATATGTATTGTATAGTAGTACTCTGTCAGCCTGGAGTTGGCATTCAGGTTTCCATTGGCAATCACCTGGTGGTGGTCCCCGGAAACCCTTGCATAGGCGTTGTCGGAACGACCGTCTTTCATGTAGTGGAGTAAACGCCTGTCATTACGGGGGGTAAAGAAATCCAGGTAGGAGCTATATGTGACCCGCTGGAGATCCCCTTCGTCATTAAAGAACTCAACAAAGGTTGTTGCTGTGGGGTCTGTCTTGTCAAGAAACCCCTCACATCCTAAAAAGCTGATTGCCAGTAGGGCAATACCAAAGATCTTTTTCATACTCGATTTTGAATTTTGTAATAATTTCATTGTGGTGGATTCTGGATTAATAAATAGATGCACGAATACCCACGCTTAACCGGGCCATTCTGGGATAATGCCCATTACCATTGTGCCAGGAGACATCCGAAGCATCAGCGCGTTCTGGATCCAGTCCCTCCCACTTTGTAAATGTAAACAGATCCTGGGCGTTCAGATAGAAGCGCACATTCCTGAAACTGTTTCCAATCTCCGGGAAGGTGTAGCCAACTTCTATCGTTTTGATTCTAAAGTAGGAAGCATCGCTCAGCCAGACATCACTCAACATGGTGTTGGGAGAGGTACCTGTCCATACTCTTGGAAAGCGGCTGTCGGGTGTATCCGGGGTCCACCTATTCTCCATATAATATTCTCGGGGTGCACCCATGTCGTTACTTCCCCCATCCACATAGACAGGAAAGCCTTCTTGTCCCAGTAGCCGCCCGGTTCTCTTACCAACTCCCTGGCCGATGATGGTGAAGTCCCACCCTTTATACCAGACATTCAGGTTCAGTGCATAATTGTAGCGTGGAAGCGGATCTCCCAGGTAGACTCTGTCCTGGTCGTTGATTACCCCATCCCCGTTCTGATCCACATAGCGGATATCTCCAGGCAGGGTATTGGGAAGTGTAGCGCTGGTTGCATCAATCTCTTCCTGTGTCTGGAAATAGCCATCGCTTTCAAATCCATAATAGTTATTGATCGGAATTCCTCTGTACCAGACCCGGTCGGTATCCCCTTTGAAGTTCAAGGTATCAGATGCCGCATAACCTGCTTTCAGCATTTTGTTTTTGTTATCGAACACCATTCCTCCAATCCGATAACCGAAGTCACCGATGTTGTCACTCCAATCTGCTGAAAGTTCCCAGCCTTTGTTTTCAACCTCACCAATATTCACTGCAGATTCCAGTGAATGGGAACCGGTGAGTGGGGGTACTGTGAACTGATCATAGATCAGATCGAATGAGTGCTTATTGTACGCTTCGAACGTTAGATTTAACCGGCTGTCGAGTGTGGTAAGATCCACTCCAATGTTGGCTTGTCTCTGCTTTTCCCATGTAAAGGCTGGGTTGGGTACCCTCATGGTCCAGCCCCAGTTGTTCACAACTTCCTGCCAGAGATAGGGAGCCACATTTTCGTTACCGATCAGACCGTAAGAAACCCGAAACTTCAGCTCATCCAGAATGCCGCTCTCTGTAAGGCCTGACATAAACGCTTCGTTATGCGCATTCCATGCAATGGCTCCCGAGGGAAAGAAACCCCAGCGGTGACCCGGTGCAAATTTACTGCTTCCGTCCGTCCGGGCTGTAAACTCCAGGATATATCGGTTGTCGAAAGAATAGTTCACCTTACCGAAGAAAGATGCTTTACTGATCTCCCTGTAATCTGTATAGGTGTGATTCATCACTTCTGTACCGGCAGTAATGTAGAGGTTATCTCTGCCCTGTCGCAGTTCGGTAATGTAATTTACCAGTGCACGTGCGGTCAGCTGGCTCTCACTTACTCCCTGGCTGGCTCCAACCTCATTGTTCCATACCTGCACGGGAATTCCGGTTGCATCATAGAAACGGAAGTTTCTTCGCACGTGCTTGTTGGCCGATTTATTAATCATATAAGACACGTTTCCGGAAATGTGAAGATTTTCATTCACATTAAATCTCGGACGCAGGTTAATCGTGCTTCTGTCATACATGTTGTTCCGGGTTCCACCGAAGTTGATCGAGGCCAGCGGGTTCATGTTATTATGCAGGATGTAGTGATTTTCCAGATCTGAGTCGTAAAAAACATCCTGGGTCGGATTCATTCTCCACGCTGTCCGATAAAGCCCGTGACCGTCGGAATTGGCGTGAAGTCTGTCTACCTGCAACCTGTGGGCATAGAAGTCTGCCAACAGCACAAACCGGTCTGCAATGTTGATGTTTGTATTAAACCGGGTCGTGAACTTGTTGGTGCCTTCGTATGCATTCAACCCTCCTTCCTGATTGTATCCAATCATCAGGTTAAATGTACCCACTCCACCACCCCCCGAGATATTCGCGGATGTGTTGTGTGAATAGGCTGTCCGTTGCATGATTGTATCCATCCAATCGGTATTGGGAGTTTGCCCTGCTCGAGCCGCATCAATCTCTTGTTGGGTGTATTGCAAGCTCTGCCCCTGAATGGACCGGGCTTCATTCCGTAGCATCATAAAATCTGCTGATCCCACAAAATCCGGGAGATCGATCGGATTGTGCATAGCCGTCCAAGTGTGTACATCAACAGAGAACCTGTCGGAAATACCACGCTCTGTTTCAATCAGAATTACACCATTTGCACCCCGGGATCCGTACATAGAAGCGGAAGCGGCATCCTTCAAAACTGTGATACTTCTCACCTGGTTGGGATCAATATCAGTCAAAGACTGCTCCATTCCATCTACAATTACCAGAGGGGCACTGCTCTGAAGTGTGCTGATCCCCCGGATCTGAATGTTGCCAGGCACCTGTCCGGGAAGGTTACTCCCCTGCATTAAATTCACACCGGGAAGGGTTCCCTTGAAAACTTCCTGCAGTTTGGCAACCGGCCCTGACCGAACCCGTTCGATATCAATGGTGGAGACCGATGAGGCCACGTGCTGAGATTGTACTTCGCTATATCCAAGGACAACCAGTTCTTCCAGCCCGACAGTTTGTTCCGACATCACAAGATTGTACTCATCGTCACTCAGGGATCGTGAGTTAACCTCTCTGGACTGGAAGCCGATCATACTGAAAATCAGCGTGGCTTCATCCGAAATATTGATCTCATAATAGCCGTCAGCGTCGGAAACAGTTCCGATATTGGTTCCCATCAGAACAATATTCACCCCGGGCAGTGGATCTCCATTCCTATCTGTAATCCTACCATATATTGTTCTTTGAGCAACCTCTGAGCCGTCAGTTTCAT
>CALKWT010000147.1 GCA_938003885.1 uncultured Balneolaceae bacterium
AGAGAAGGGTATATTATTAAAAGAGTACGAACGTTTAGCTACCGATTACACAAAATTAAATACAAATCTGCAGGATCTAAATAAAGAAAGAAACATTTTAAAGGGTCGACTCGATGCAAATATTCTTGAACTTGAGAAAGAGATTGAGAAGATCAGCCAGGAGAAAAACTCCATGGTTAAAAAGCAGCGCTTTGAGGAAGCCGCCCGTCTGCGGGACACCGAAAAACGTCTCATGGAAGATCTTGAGGTCGCCCAAAAAGAGTGGGAAAAAGAGTCTGAGCACATCCTTTTTGATGTAACTGAAGAGGATGTGGCATCGGTAGTTGCAATGATGAGTGGTGTGCCTGTAAATAAGATCAGTGAGAAGGAAGGCCAGAAGCTGCTCAAGATGAGAGAGGAACTTGGCAGCCGGGTTATCGGTCAGGACGAAGCCATTACCAAACTGACCAAGGCTATTCAGCGGACTCGTGCAGGCTTGAAAGATCCGGCACGTCCCATCGGCTCCTTTATCTTCCTGGGTCCGACCGGCGTGGGTAAAACCGAAATGGCTAAAGTACTGGCCAGATATCTGTTCGACAAAGATGAGGCCCTGATCCGTATTGACATGAGTGAGTACATGGAAAAATTCAGTGTATCACGTCTTGTCGGTGCCCCTCCGGGCTACGTAGGGTATGAAGAGGGTGGAATCCTGACTGAAAAAGTGCGCCGCAAACCCTATTCAGTTGTCCTTCTTGATGAAATTGAAAAGGCGCATCCGGATGTATTCAATATCCTGCTTCAGGTACTTGATGATGGAATTCTAACAGACAGTCTTGGCAGGAAAGTAGACTTCAGGAACACGATCATTATCATGACATCCAATATAGGTGCCCGTGACATTCGGAATATGGGGAAAGGAATCGGGTTCTCGTCCGTTGAGGGTGAGTTTGACTATGCCCAAATGAAATCAACCATTCAGGATGCGCTCAAGAAGGTGTTTAATCCCGAGTTTCTCAACCGGATCGATGATGTGATCACGTTCAGGCCTTTGGAGAAAGAGGATATCTCACAGATTATCGACATTCTTGCAGATGATCTTTTCTCCAGAATCCGGAATCTTGGCTACAAACTTGAACTTACCCGGGCAGCAAAAGACTTTATCGCAGATAAAGGGTTTGATCCAAAATTTGGAGCCAGGCCTCTGAAGCGGGCGATTCAGAAATATGTGGAGGATCCGCTCGCAGAAGATCTGCTTAAGGTTGAACAGCCTGCAGGATCTACGATCAAGATAAAGATGAACAAATCCCGGGATAAGCTGGAGTTCGATTGGACTCCGCCTGCCGGGGAGAGCGGTTCTGAAAAGCCAAAAGATGAAGATTCCAATCTTTCTCAGTCGGAAGAGAAGGCGAACGCCTGATCTGATTGTTAAAGTAGTTTAACATTACATTCAGAAAAGCGGATCTGATATCAGGTTCGCTTTTTTTTGCCCGTTTCCTGCTCATTCCCTTCGATCTCTTTAACCTTCCGTCATCGGGTGCAGGGAAAATCTTGATGAATTGAATTGCAGGCACTCTTCCCCGAAGGCGGATACACCTGAATAAGATAATCAGTTGAAGGCACTCAATGGGTTATACTAATCAGATCTGCCAGGCTAAATTAGCGGTTCTGACCCGTATGAGTAGCTGGCCGGGCTTGCGAATTGTTACCTATTGAACAGGAATGAACCGGTCAGTATCGGATGGTTACTTCTTCATTTAATCCTTTCAAGGTAAAGTTCCCGCTTGCTGAGCGATTCAGTTTAAGACTCTGCGGATCGAGTGTGTGCAGGCTAGCGGAAATCTTCTCTGTTGTGATGCTTCTCTGATCAATATCGACAACCATGACAGAAGAGCCGGATATCTGGTACCCGTCGAGAACCCCTCCGAACGAGATCATGATATTTTTTTCAGGATCGTAGGCAGCATAGATGATATTCTGATTTAAGGAGGCGCTGCCTAATCGTTCGCCGGTCAGAACATCATAGACCTGAATCATTCCGGTTGTATAGATCGTTAAATACTCTCCCCATTCTGAAATTTCAGCACCCTGTACGAGGTGATCTGAAGGCAGGGTAAATAGAATATTTCCAAATCGGTCAGAAAAATAGATCTCAGATGAGGATCCGTCCTGAGCTACAAGAAGGATATACTTGCCATCCGGAGTCACCTGAAGATCGGTGATCTCCTGATTTTCGCTACTAAAGAGAAGCTTAGTATCATTCTCACCATATACAAGGACAGCCCGGGAACCGGTGGTCTCCCCGAACGAAATAGCGGGGTTGTAGAGTACAATCGTTACTCCTGCCGGATCTGCTGCCAGTTCCGAAGGCCGTTCGCCAGATTGGCTGCCTGAGCTGTTGGATATGGAAAAGAGCTGCTGCCCTGCCGGATTCAGAAAGCTGAAGTTTGCTACATTGTCCCGGATCACTGTTCTGCCATCCGTAAAGGTATAGAGCTTCAACGTCGAGTCATCCGGATTGAAAAAAGGAAGTGTTTCAGAATAAAGATGATACCCGGAATTACTGAACTGATTAACCTTCACCTCACCCCCTGTAGGATCAAGATAGGTGAATCTGTTGGAAGCGGCCGAGAGAGACCATACAGATTGATCGGAGATCTCCCTCTCACCAAATCTTACGGTGGTTCCTGAAACCGAAAACTTACCTTGAGGGGTTGCAAATAATCTATTCCCGTTTGCCGGCTGCTCTACGCTGACCGATAGGGGCTGGGCGTAGGTTTCATCAATCGCCGTAAGTAAGAAAGAGAGAGCGAACAGAATTGTGAGATACTTCATTTAGTTGCTTTTAAACTTTTATATTAGAAAGATGGCCTAAAGAACGAAAAAATTGGACTGAGTTGCACAACATGCTTTATTCGGTGATTGTTCCCGTGTATAACCGCCCCGATGAAATCAGAGAACTGCTTGAGAGCCTGGTTCGTCAGACCTATAAGGGGTTTGAAGTGATTATTGTGGAGGATGGTTCCGAAAAAAGATGTAAAGATGTGGTGAATCTTTTTAAAAAAGAACTCGATCTACGCTATTTCGAAATAGAGAACAGGGGCCAAGGGTATGCCAGGAACTTTGGCTTTGAACAGGCTTTCGGCGACTATCTCGTAGTCTTTGATTCGGATTGTATCCTCCCGGAAATCTATTTTGAGAAAGTGACGGAGGTTCTCCGGTCGGAACGGGTGGATTGCTGGGGCGGGCCCGACCGGGCCCACGATTCGTTTACCGAATTTCAGAAAGCTATCAATTATAGTATGACCTCTCCTTTCACAACCGGGGGGATTCGTGGCCGAAAAAAGCATCTTGGTAATTATCATCCACGAAGCTTTAATATGGGAATCAGCCGGGAAGTGTTTAGGAAAACTGGCGGCTATCGGATTACCCGAATGGGCGAAGATATTGAGTTCAGTATCAGGATCAGGGAACTGGGATATCGTATACGCTATATTGAGGAAGCATTCGTCTATCACAAAAGAAGAACCACTATTTCCGGTTTCTACAGACAGCTCTATTTTTTTGGACGGGCCAGAATCAATATCGGCCGGTTTTATAGAAATCAGGTGCAGCTGGTGCACTGGCTGCCGGCAACGTTTACCGCAGGTTTCTATATTTCTCTGGTGCTGGTTTTCACTCCGTCCGGCCCATTCAGTCAGCTTTTTCTGCTCTACATTTTATATGCGCTTCTGCTCCTCGGAGATTCCTTACTGAAGACGAAACATGGTAAAATCGCAATTCTCTCTGTTGTAACAAGCTATATCCAACTAATCGCCTATGGGAATGGTTTCATGAAAGAGTGGTTCCGTTACCATCTGCTTGGTCAGAGAGAGCCAAAACAGGGATGAGGTGATCTGAAATTTGCTGACAAAACTATATATTGTTTTGTCTTAAGGAAGTTTCTGGCTATTTTTGATGGATTCAATGAAAAAGAAAATCCCTCATATTTTTAAATCGGGTTTGGCGTGCCTGCTCGCCGTGAGCATGCTGTGTCATATCATTGTGCCATTTTCCGTTCAGGCTAACAAGGCGGCATTTTCTTACTGGCTAAGCAACAGCATCACTATCCAGTCGGAAAGCGAAATTCATTTGAGAGACTCTATTCTTCAGCTTTCTGACCGTTCTCCCTCTCTTTATGCTCTGGTTGAAGAAGCATCTGAACTGGTCAGAAACCATCAGGATAAATTTCACCTGAATCTCCCTCTGCCTGCTGAGGAGAGTTCTTCACGAACTGTTACTTTTTTACTGCTGGATCAGTGGAGTGCTGTAAATACACAGAGAGGAGTCCAGGATGCAATCTTACCAGACATCACGCAAAATTTTCAGAAATGGATCCATCCACCTCTTGTTTCGATCCTGTTTAATAAAGAATTCCTTAGGGATGGTGTGCTGGAACTATTCACTGAATATTTCATAAATCCTGCCCGGCACCTTTTTTATCTGCTGATACCCCTTTCAGGCGGTATCAGTATAAATGCTCCCTAATCTCCGTTCTGGCAATCTCACCTTTTCGAATTGAATGGCTTTGGCTTTCCAGTTCAGGGAGTCAGAGCCCGGAAATCTACCCGGCGAAAGGGGTATGAACCGGCAACTTCTATCTCTATCAAAAATTTAATTTACTCAGGAATAATCTCATGAAAAAGCAAAATTATGGGTTCAGAGTAGGAATGATTGTACTCTTTCTCGGACTCACAATCTATTATCTGTTTCCTACATTACAGTGGAGCCTAGAGCAACGTCATATGGAGAGTATGACGGAAGCTGAACGCGTACAATATGAAAATGAAAACAGGGCCAAACATCAGAGGTTACAGGCCAATGCACTCTCATTGGGTCTCGATTTACGTGGAGGCATGTATGTCACTCTGGAGGTGGGTACTCCGCAACTGGTTCGCGATCTGGCTGGTGAGTTCGCTGATGATTACCTTGAGGAGGTAATTGAAACAGCAAGATTACGGGCATTAGAGCAGAATTCAGGGTTTATCAGTGAATTTGTGACTGAGTTTGAATCCCGTGATCCGAATGCATTGCTCAGTCGCTATTTCCGTTCAGATGCATCCAATATAACCCGCAGATCTCCCAACTCTGAAGTTCAGTCTTATCTGTTGACTCAAGAGTCGGCAGCGGTTGATCGTGCGGTCGAAATTATCCGTTCACGTGTGGATCGGTTTGGCGTGACCGAGCCTTCCATTCTTATTCAGGGTGCAAACCGGATCGTCGTGGAGCTTCCCGGTGTAGATGATGAGGAGAGAGTCAGGGACCTGCTGAGAGGAACAGCAAGGCTGGAATTTCGTCTCACCCCAGAACCGGAAGAGATCAATAATACAAAGCAGCTGGTTGCCCAATACTTTGCCAACCTTCTGGAAGAGCAGCAGGAGAGTGCCGATGCAGAGTCTTCTACAGAAGAAGCAGAGGAGGCAACCGATGAATCCGGACAGACCTCCAATGAGACACAGGTAGATTCAGAAGAGGAGGATAACCTGGAGGATATTCTTGCAACTGCCGAAGATACCGGTATTCAAACAACGGATGACGGAGAGCTTCCCAACCTCCTGGAGGTGTTCGACCTTCGCGGGACAAACCAGTACTCTTTCGGTTTTGCTGCTGCACAGGATACCGCTTCAGTTAACCGCCTCTTGGAAATGGAAGAAGTACAAAATCTGATCCCGCGGAATATGGAGTTATTATGGGGAGCACGCCCTTTTCAGTCAGACGGTGGCATTGAACTGTACGAAATGATCGCTGTCCGAAGCCAGGTTGAACTGACCGGGGATGCGATATCAGAAGCCCGGGTCGCGTTTGAACCCACCACCAATGTTCCTGAAGTTTCAATGACCATGGATTCTGAGGGAGGCCGCAGATGGTCCAGAATTACCGGAGCCAACATTGGCAAGCCAGTGGCTATTGTATTGGATAATATGGTGTACTCCTATCCGACTGTTCAGTCAAAAATTAATAACGGCAGATCCTCTATTTCCGGCCTTGGGGGTATTACCGAAGCAGAAGACCTGGTGAACATTCTGATGTCGGGTGCCCTTCCTGCCCCCGTAGATATTGTAGAAGAGAGAACCGTAGGGGCTTCCCTCGGTGAGGCCTCCATTAGTGCGGGACTCTACTCCACGCTTTTCGGTCTGGCAGTAGTAGCGATATTTATGGTCGTTTATTACCATAAGGCAGGTCTGGTGGCAGATATCGCGCTCTTTCTTAATATAATTTTCATTCTGGGAATTTTGGCAGCATTTCAGGCCACACTCACCTTGCCTGGTATCGCAGGTATCGTGCTTACCATTGGTATGGCAGTGGATGCAAACGTACTGATTTTTGACAGGATTCGGGAAGAGATGCGGGGAGGAAAGACATTGCGTGCGGCCATTGACAGTGGCTATTCCCATGCAATGAGTGCGATTATAGACTCGAACGTCACAACCTTTTTTGTGGCAGTTATCCTTTACAGTTTTGGTGTGGGGCCAATTAAAGGATTCGCTGTTACTCTGATGGCAGGAATTGTGGCATCGCTGTTTAGTGCCCTCGTGATTACCCGGGTTATCATCGATTATATGACCAGAGACAAATCAGCAACCTTCAGTTTCGGCTAATTTTTCAAAAATTTCCAATAAAAATATAACAGGTACACACTATGAGATGGTTTGAAACACCAAATTATAACTTTACCAGTATGTACAAGGTCAGCTACGCTGTGTCCGGATTTCTGGTAATAATTTCTGTCATCGCTATTTTTACGATGGGATTGAACTATGGAATTGATTTTCGCGGAGGCCAGGAGTTTGTCTTCGAATTTGATCAGCCTGTAGATGTGGTGGAGTTGAGGTCAGAGCTCACAGAACCGCTGCAGTCCACCCCCGAAATCAAACTATTCGGATCAGACAGGGAGATCTTGTTGAGGGTGGATACTGAAGAGAATATCACCCGGACGCGAGAGCTGTTACTCTCCAGTTTTCAGGAAATATATCCCGGGATATCAGTTGCAGTACAAAAAACAGATCTGGTTGGACCTAGATTTGCTGAAGATCTTCGAAGAGGAGCACTCTATTCCATTATATTTTCAATCATTGTAATCTTTATCTATTTGCTTATCAGGTTCAAAGGGTGGAACTACTCTACAGGAGCTGTAGTTGGATTGGTGCATGACGTGGTCATCATTTTGGGGATATTTACCATCCTTCGCGACATCGCACCCTTTGATGTGAGTATTGATCAAACACTTATTGCAGGGTTTCTTACTATAGTAGGTTACTCCTTGAATGATACAGTGGTTGTCTTTGACAGGATCCGTGAAAACTCCTTGATTTATAAAACCATGGAGTATACCGAGATGGTCAACAAGAGCTTGAATGACACTCTTAGCCGTACAGTAATCACTTCCCTTACTACCTTGTTTGTGGTAGTCGTGCTGTTTATCTTTGGTGGAGAAGTGCTTAAAGGATTTGCCTTCGCACTCATACTGGGAATCATTCTTGGAACATACAGCACCCTATTTATTGCAACTGCGGTGGCTGTTGATCTGAAAAAAAGATTCACCGAAAAGAAAGCCTGACAATCACATCGCATTAATTATGAGCTTTACTATTTCAGAAAAGTATAACTGTGTAGTTATTGAATTTAAAGGGAATGTAATGGGTGGCCCGGATACGGTAAGCCTGAATGAAAAATTGCATGAGTTGATAGAAAGCGGGAAAACCAACGTTGTGGTTGATCTGGCGCAGGTCAAATTCATGAACTCCTCTGGTTTGGGGATGCTCATCGGCGCTCTGACAACCATGCGCAAAGCGGGCGGGGATCTTAGGATAGCAAATGCATCAGATAAAATTGAAAGTCTGCTGATTGTTACCAAGCTTATCACGGTTTTCAAACACTATCCCTCCCTGGATGAAGCTGTCAACTCTTTTGACAAGGCATAACTTCATATTTTAGATAGATTCAATAACTTAATTTAAAACTCCGGAGGTGTTTCATGCACCTCCTTTTTAGGTAGATCATGGCTATACGAATAGTGATTGGTGCCCAGTGGGGCGATGAAGGGAAAGGCAAAATAGTCGACCTCCTTAGTTCGGATGCCGATTTTGTGGTTCGGTATCAGGGAGGTGCAAATGCAGGTCACACCCTGAAGTTTGACGATACAGTAGTTGTCCTTCACCTGATACCCTCAGGGATGTTCAACGGTAATTCTGCCTGTATCATAGGCAATGGTGTGGTGATCGATCCTATCGCACTGATGAAAGAGATTAAAGAGGTAGAGTCGATGGGAGTAAACCTGAAAGACCGTCTCTTTATAAGCAGCTCTGCCCATCTTATACTGCCTTACCACAAGACCCTGGACCGGGTCAAAGAGGAGCGGCGCGGAAACGATCCAATCGGTACGACAGGAAGAGGGATCGGGCCAGCTTATGTAAGCAAACTATCGCGAGTAGGCATCCGGATGAATGATCTGTTGCATCAGGATCTCCTGGAAGAGAAGATAAAACGGAACCTTGAGGATATTAACCAGGCACTGGAGAGGGTATACCAGGATGAGCCAATGAATGCCGATGAGATCATCCGTGATTTACAGGAGTCGGTAGAGTATATCAAACCGTA
This sequence comes from uncultured Balneolaceae bacterium, assembly GCA_938003885.1. Classification (GTDB taxonomy): domain Bacteria; phylum Bacteroidota; class Rhodothermia; order Balneolales; family Balneolaceae; genus Rhodohalobacter. The sequence continues at coordinate 8,614 of CALKWT010000147.1, forward strand.
CATCTGTAACACGGCAGATATGCTTCACAAAGCACTTGATGAAGGTAAATCGATTCTGTTAGAAGGAGCTCAGGGAACCCTTTTGGATGTGGATCACGGCACCTACCCCTACGTAACCTCTTCTAACCCGACAGCTGGAGGTGCCTGTACGGGCAGCGGAATTCCTCCAATGGCTGTTACCCATATTACCGGTATTACCAAAGCTTATTGTACCCGGGTGGGGAATGGGTCATTCCCGACTGAACTGGAGGATGGTGATGGAGAGAAGCTCCGCAACAACGGTCAGGAGTTTGGAGCCACAACAGGCCGGCCCCGGCGATGCGGATGGCTGGATCTGGTCGCTCTGAATTACGCCATACGCCTCAATGGAATGAATGAACTGGTCATCACGAAGATGGATGTCTTGGATGATTTTGAAGAGATTAAGATTTGTACCCATTATGAACTGGATGGAGTCAAAACAGATACTTTCCCACTCGAGACCGAAGAGCTTGACCGGGTCGTACCCGTCTATAAGACGTTCGAAGGGTGGATGGAATCGACGACCGATGTGTCTACATTTGATGAACTTCCTGCAAAAGCCAAAGAGTATCTAAACTTTATTGAGCAGGAGACAGGGGTGCCGTTTACAATTGTATCCACTGGTCCGAAGCGATCCGAAACCATTGTACGGTGATTCTTAAAAAAGAGTTGATTTCATATCCCAAAACATCTTATATTAAAAGTCTCAATAGAGCATTGCGGGAATAGCTCAGGGGTAGAGCACAACCTTGCCAAGGTTGGGGTCGCGGGTTCAAATCCCGTTTCCCGCTCAACAAAAAAGGCCTTTATGAATCATAAAGGCCTTTTTTTGTTTAAATGAGTGAAAATCCGTGAAAGTTTTGGGTTACGAAATAGTTACGTTGAAAGTGTTTTTGGCCAAGAGTTACGAAATAGTTACGAACTTTCCCCGATCAGCATACCCCTTCCAGCGCAAAATGAAATGTGTGATTTGGGGAATCCAGAGAATCCCTGTTTTCCGGCTTATTACAGTTTCGTTATCAAGCCAGGAGGATCATCAGCAGAATCATGGCCAGTGTGATGAGCACCGCACTCCAGCCGGCACTAAAGGCCATGAATAGCATCATCACAATAGCGTAGTAGAAGCCTGTAATGATGTAGAGGATTTCTTGAGCCTGAAATTTGCCTGGAGGGAAGTTGTTCAAGTAGTTATTGAACATAGTGGGGTACTAGTAGATGAAGCCGTCTATTTTTAGATCAAAAATGGCACATTGGAAGCCATTGCCGGAGAGTATGATGATAGTTTGATCGCAACGGCCGGCGCCAAATGGTTAGCTACTGATTATATGCCTGCTCCTTTCTATATTGCCAAGATGTAAAATGGTTCATAAACCCGCACACACTGCCGATTTCTGATGATTAAAAATCTACTGACGTTCCTTGCCCCAAAAAAAACAGCCCCCCGTCAAGCCACTTCCTCCTGTTAGCTATGATGAAGATACGCCAACCATGCGCTATATACGAAAGCCGTTACTTACCCTGAATTATACAGAGGATACCCGTACTGGCAAGGATCTACGCATTAAGGTGATTGATTTTCTGAAGGGTAGGGGAGATTCATTTCAGGCTCGAAGGGATCGGGATCCCGGTAACCGGACGCTTCGTTAGTTAATACGTGGCTGAAAGCATCCACGAAATTGTGGGAGCCCGGATATGCCGAACCGGACTTGCTGCATGATGGATCCTTTATTCAGATGGATAAGGAATCTTTCAAAGAGCAAAGGTATAATCCGGCATTGTGGATCTCTGTTCAATCGAAGAAATTGTCCTGCTCATTAACTGCCACCACAGGAGTACGTTGTAATCCCTGTATGTGAATCAAGGTACCTGAATGGAGTTCAGAATCTCACGGATAATCGTTTCCGACGTGATATCTTCAGCTTCAGCTTCAAAAGTGGGAATAATCCGGTGCCTCAGAACATCGGTTGCGATGCTGCGAACGTCCTCCGGTGTTACATAAGCCCGGTGCTGCATAAAAGCGTGTGCTTTTGCTGCGAGGTTCAGGTTGATAGAAGCTCTGGGCGATGCGCCAAACCCGATCAGATCGCTCAGTTCCGTCAGCTGGTAATCCCCCGGATTCC
>CALKWT010000148.1 GCA_938003885.1 uncultured Balneolaceae bacterium
TCATTTTTGATAATCCATTCGCCATCGTCGGTAATGTCCACGGAATCCCAACCGTAGAAATTACCAATGGGACCTCCAATATCTATTCTGTGGGTACTTACCTGAATCGGTTCGCCGGTATGTCCTTCATAGAAAAAGTCGTTTGTGGTTTCAAAGAGCTCATCAGAGAGGCTGACCAGCCGGTTGGTGTTTGTAGAGAAGTTCAGGCTCGTTCTCCAGAGGGCTTCCTGGGTTTGCAACGCTGTATATCTCAGAGAAGCTTCCATCCCGTAATTTCTCATGTGGCCCACATTGGCGAGAATGCTACTATAGAGGTAGGGAGGAACCGGAACAGAGTAGTTATAGAGCATATCCCGCGTATCCCGCTGATAGAGATCGTAGGTACCCGTCAGTTTGTCGCCAAACAAGCTGAAATCCATTCCAATATTAATCTCCTCTTTCTGCTCCCATCGCAGATCCGGATTGGGGTTCCTTGCAGGTGAGATTCCCTGTATCCACTCCCCGTTATAGAGGAATCTGCCGCCGTAATTAAAACTTGTGAGCGAGAGGTACGAGTTGCCGGGTGCCACGCCTGTGATTCCGAAACCAACCCTCAGCTTCAAATCACTGATAAAGTCGACATCCGACATAAAGCTCTCTTCACTGATTCTCCATCCGGCAGAAACCGCTGGGAATGCCCCCCACTTGTGGTTGGCCCCAAACCGGGAATTACCCTCATATCGTATACTGGCCATGAGGAGATACCGGCGGTCGAAAATGTAGTTGGCACGGCTGAAAAATCCGATCAGTCGGTATGAGTTCTTATAGCTTCCCATTCCGGCTTCACCCAGGCTCAGGCCGTTGCCTATGCCGATGTTGTTATAAGAAAACAGATCGGTTGCAAAGCGCCGGTTATTCGCATTGAAACCTTCATTAATTTGCTCAAACCAGCTATAACCTGCGAGAATGTTAAAATCGTGCGCTCCGATAAAGTTGTCGTAGGTAGCTGTGAATTCAATCATATCCTCCGTCGTGGATCCCATTCCTCTGCTGGCGAACCCTCCTTCACCTCCAATTACGTTGGCTGCGTGCTGCAGGGTTCTGGCATATCCATCCTGAGAGTTGTACGCCATGGTAGATGCGAGTACAGACAGACGTACATTCTCTATCGGATCAAAAGAGAGCATTCCATTTAACCGAAACTCTCTGGCTTCTACATCACTATGAGTTTCATTGATTCTGGAAACGGGGTTATCGTAATTAAAACCGTCCCGTTCAATCCAACTTCCGTCTTGATTGGTTACCATATCCGTCGGATTCCGGATCAGAGCCTGCCGGTAATCGTAGTTACCAAATGAATTATCGTAGGTCCGTTTTCTGGTGAGCAGATTAATATCTCCGGTCAATCTGTCATTGAACATCGAATGACGGATGTTAACTCTTCCAGTCAGCTCGTTATCGTCTGTATTCAGAAAAATACCTTCCCACTTCTTGTAGTTCATTGTGGCTGTATAGCTTGTAGACCCGCTTCCGCCCATCACCGTAAGATTGTGGGTCTGCCCGAAGGAGTCCTGCATAATTTCTTCCTGCCAGTCGGTATCCCCGCCGTAATCCACAAAGTTGACCCCTTCGGAAATCAAACGGCGATAATCGGCCGCATCCAGCATTTCGGGCTGGTTATAGATGGATTGGGTATTTACATAGCCGCTGTATTCAATGGTAGCCGGAATATCTCCGCTTGCCCTTCTAGTGGTAATGAGAATCACCCCGTTCTGTCCCCGCGATCCGTAGATTGCTGCAGCTGAACCATCTTTCAGGATGTCGATCGATTCGATATCCTGAGGTGCCACTGTATTCAGGCTTCCGGGAACTCCGTCAATAATCACCAGCGGAGAGGAGCTTGCACTCATGGTTGTAATTCCCCGCAGACTGATCTCACCTGCATCCCTCGGATTCCCGGAAGATGTGGTGACGATGAGACCGGGTGTCACCCCTTGAATCAGCTCTGCAGCACTTCTCGCCGATCCCTGTATAAATTCGTCTGCCCGTACGGTGGACACGGAGCTGGTCAGGTCTTCGCGACGCTGGGTTCCATATCCCACTACCACGATATCACTGCCCATAATGGCCATGGTTTGCATCGCAACATCGATTTGGGATCTGCCTTCTACAGCGATCTCCTGTCTTTCATATCCGATATAGGAGAACACCAGAATGGCATCCTCTGCCACATTTAATGTGTACCCGCCATCCGGATCTGTTGCTACTCCCTGGCTCGTGCCCTGAACAACGATAGAGACACCCGGAAGGGGCTCACCGCTCTGGGCATCACTCACCGTTCCTGACACTTGATGCTGGGCAAACAGATCTCCTGAAACAGTGGCAAGCAGAAAAAATATGCCTGAAAAGATCATCCCCGATTTATATAACATTTGTATTTTTTTTAACATAACAACCTTACCTATAGAGTTACATGCATATAGTTGACGGCACTTATCCCGGGGTAGCAGTACACTCTGCAGGCCATGACGAACCTTCAGAAAAGAGCTGACCCCTGGTGTTGTAACTCAAGGTTGTTATTCCGAAAAAATTAAACTAATACTTTCTTCTTCTATACTTTTCTAATTTTCAAAGACGGGGAAGCCGTCACACTTTGACTGGATGAATGCAGGGATTACCTTGAACGTATATGGCAGTTAAAGATACACTTCGGCTTATCAACATTACATGATCACGGGTTTTTCATTCGAGTTATAAACCGTCTTACAACCTGTATTATCAAACTTAATCTTTTGCATATGTTACAGTGTAGTCCATGATTCCTTTCCGGAACTCTTCGAACTGTCTGCTCCCGTCCGGCCATTGAATCTCTATAGAAACGGGCTGCCCGGCATATCCCAGCACCTGGGTAGTACTATTTTGTGACCAGTACCCCGATCCGGCCGTGATAAACCGTTTCGGCCCGTGAGTTCCATCTTCATACAGGAGCCTGATTGCCGCTCCGATGCCTGCACGGTTTTCCTGTGGCCCTTCAAGCCTGATTCTTATCCCTCTTCTCTCTGCCTGATTCAGATAGAGCTTCGTATCGGCTGCGTTTTGTGAAACCACCAGATCGGTTCTGCCATTGCTGTTCAGATCCCCGAGCGCGGCTCCTCTCTGTTCTCCATAGATCATAACGCCTGAATGGTGCCCGGGTACAGGTTCAAATGTACCGTCACCCTTGCCTTGCAGCCAGAGCCCTCTGCCGCCGTCCAGCCTCGGATTGCTCTGCGGACGGGTTACCGCAAAGAAGTTTTGGGACAGAAACAGATCCTCCACGCCATCATTGTCCATATCTGCCGTTCCCACATAAAACCCGGGAGCAAACTGGGCCTTGGCGGGCAGCGGAACGGGTTCAAACCCTTTTCCTTCCTGATTCAGGAAAACCATGTGCTGAAATGTATTCACCTCTTTGAAAGGAACTCTTTCGGCATCTGTGCGAAGCATTTCCGAAAGTGAAAAATTTGCAAACTGCTGATTTGTCTGTGCGTGGCGCAAAATATCTTCGATGGATTCATAGTATCCCAGTTTGTTCATGGGGACATACTCCCCGGCAGACTCCTCATAATAGGAGACGATCATATCCATCCGGCGGTTTCGATTAAAATCTCCGTAATAAATTCGAAGCGGCTTGTCGCCGGCCAGTGTTCGGAAAAAATTATTTTCTCCCCAGTTTGTTGCCACCAGATCGGGATATCCGTTGTTATTAAAATCACCAGCGGTGACCCCCTGCCACAGGCCTTTGTACGTGTGCAGCCCCATCTCTTCTGTGCGATCGGTAAATTTCCCACCCTGGTTTTCAAATACCCTGAGGGTTCCCCACTCCGTGGAGAGAATGAGATCCGGCTCTCCGTCTTGATTGTAATCGACGAACAGGGCGCTGGTTACCATCCCTAAATCTTTGAACAGCTCTTCATTTTCCTTGTCCGGAACGAACTCTTTTCCGTTGTAGAGAAACAGTCTGGATGTCGCGTCCGCCGGATATTGTCCGGGTACAAACCGCCCTCCAATGAACAGCCCCATCGTTCCATCTCCTTTATAGTCTGCCAGAGCAACCGGGCCGGTCGCAGATAAGATCCCGGGCAGATTCTGTGTTTCCGTCACCTCCCCGTTTTCTACGATGATATGGAGAGCCGATGGCGTACGAACAGAACCTGCTTCGTAGTTGGCCTGTCCCACAATCAGATGAGTTTTGTCATCCTTCCTCCACGCTGCCATACCCGTCAGATCTCCTTCCGCCGGAAGCTGAAGATCTCCCGGTTGATTCTGGAATGTTTCCGTGGCCTGGTTCCATGAAAAAAGAGAAGCTGCCCCTCCTTTTCCACTTCCGATGATCAATGCATCCTGGCCGTTATGATCCATGTCAACAAAAGCCACGCCGGGGCCCTGCTGGCTCAATTTGACCGGTAGCAGAGGCTGAATAGTGAGGTCGTTAAAAGGATCTTCATGATGTGTATGTGCAAGGAGATGGCTTGCATCCTCAAATAGGGCCATTGGAGCCGTGGGAGGAACGGCTTCAGGTGGTAATTTAGCGATATCCGATTCCCGGATCTCATAGATCTGTCCTGATGGAACCTCCTGTAGCACACTTCTGCTTCCGTCCGGCCAGCGGATGCGGATCTGGTGGCTTGAGCTCCCGGCAGTTGCAGCAAATACCACCATCGGATCGGAACCCGACAAATAGTCTCCACCGCTCACAATCTGTTTTATCTGGCTTTCGACCGGTCCTCCCAGAAACTCTATTTCCGCACCAATCGCCTGTGTATTCGGAGATTCCCCAATCAGCTTCACCGCCACTCTCGGCCCTCTTGCACGATTTCTGAAAATGGCAGGTTCCTCATTCAGCCGGCTGACAACCAGATCCTGTGAGCCGTCGTTGTTCAGATCTGCCAGGGCCAGTCCCAAAGAGATATCCAGCTCATTAAATCCCAGTTCACTGCTTGCATTGGTGAATGTCAGGTCACCGTTGTTGAGAAAAATTCTGTTTTGCTGTTTCAGCGGAGTAAAGTCTTCTATATACCCCCGCATCTCTCCTTGCGTGCGAATCAGCTCGTGTAACAGGCGTTGCTGAGAGTCCATATTCTGAAAATCATAGGCAAATCCATTCATGACGATCACATCTTCGTGTCCGTCCAGGTTCAGATCCAGAAATCGTACTGCCCATGACCATTCGGTGGCGTGCAGGCCGCTGTATTGCGAAATCTCTGTATAGGTATGGTCCCCTCTGTTGAGGTAAAGAGAATTTCTGTTGTATCGCGGCCGGTGGTGGTACTCCCCCGGCCGGAGCGGAATGGGTTCGATGGGCAGGCGTTTTATCAGACGGCTGGAGTGATCCTCGTCCAGCATTTCCACTGTAAAAATATCGGGAGTTCCATTTTTGCTGAGATCGGCAAAATCTACCGTCATCGAATAATAACTGGAGTTTCTGATCGCCAGAGAGTCGATCGCCCGGAACGTACCGTCCCCCTGATTTATCCAGATCCGGTCGGGTGTCCAGAAATCATTGCTCACATAAAGATCCTGCAAGCCGTCTCCATTCAGATCGTGCAATTTTGCCGAAAGGCCACAATCCGGGCTCAACCCAAACAGGTCTCCATTC
>CALKWT010000149.1 GCA_938003885.1 uncultured Balneolaceae bacterium
GAATGTTCCATTTCTACGCCCGAAGGACGCCCCAGATCATCCAAAATCGTGATCCGGTATGAAACACGTGAGCCGGCAGGAGCCTTTTCATCCAGATAAGCCCTCCCCAAAAGCAGAGCAAGTTCTGGTACAGCGGCATGCACGATGCTGTTGATGCCGGTCTGTGCACGCAGTGTGAGAAAGATATCCTGAGGATCGTCTCTCTCCAGTTCCCGGCGTATAAAGTCAAACCGATTTCCCATCAGCGATTCCAGTTGGTAGCCGTTCTGAACCGGATAGACCGGATCTTCAGTCAGCCGAATCCACTCCCCATTTTCAACTTTACGATGAACATGATAGCCGTGAGAAAGAGGAATTGCGTAATTATGCAGAATATAGGCTGACCCGTCAGAGCGCGCCAGAACCGACACTTCAGGATCCGTCACTGTAGCAGCTGGCAATGAACGTGGCATTGATAATAAAACTACACACAGAATGGTGGCAAAGCCCTTTATTAAATACATAACTCGCATGATATCAGAGTATTGGATTGATCATTGTCCTGTCACCGCTTCCGGGTCCCATCTGCCGGCTGAAGAGGCCCTGTTGCAGAGATATTAGAAAACATTCCCCGGGTATTGACACTTCGGTAGAAAATGTAAACCGGTTCACGAGCCCCTCCCAGTTCATCCAGGGGAATGGATAGATATCGTTTGGGGGACGTGCCACCGGATTCAAAAAGTTCTTTGGTCTCTTCGGCCGTCCAACGGAAATCAATAGCCGGCCCCTGCGGAAATGCACGGATATCTGCCTGATCTGATGATCTGCCCACAGCGATCTGTATACCGGCCAGGTCCGATTCCGGATCATGAGGTGGTTCGATCATATAAAGTTTAATCTCCCTCATATCGGCGACAGCTTGCAGCCGGCCCGCATGAGGGATCGTGTTATCCGCTATGAGGTAAGGGCCATAGGTCTCTATTTCCCCGATATTACCGGCTCTGTCAACCGTACGGACGTGCCAGTAATACTCCTTATTGTACTCCAGATTGTCATCAGTATAATGCAGTGTACGGCTTTGTTCGACCAGATAATTTCCAGCTGCAAACTGGCCCACCGGAGGCTCTTGCAAGTCTGAAACAACATATTCAATGTGTGAGAATCCCGAATGTTCATCAGTCGCTCTGATTCTGTCAAAGAGAAGCGAGGGAGCAACAGGAGGCTGAGTCCACCTAATGTAATCCCGGGGTGTAGCCCTGAAGGGAGGAACTGTCGGTAAAGAGGGGTAGACTTCTTCGACATGCTGGTGAGGGGCACCTGGAACCGATGGCTGGTGCATGAATGTAATGCCTGAAGGCGCCACCAGATCGACCATGATCGGATCCTCCAGAATGGTAACTTCACTCAGCTGTCCAAGAGTGTTGCGTACTCGTGCGCTAATATAATACTCCTGTCCCGGCTCCAGGGTAAGCATGCCTGTCATACCGGTAACTTTGTGCGCAGGAATTTCAGGATGAAAGCTCGTTTGCCCCTGCAGTATAGTCCAGCCCAGAACATCAGCCGAACCGGGAGAGCTTCCCACGCTGTACTCCCACTGTCCGATTCCCACCGCAGGATCGTGTGCAGTGAATGTTAATCTGATCGATTCAGGCTGATTGGTCCAGTATACATCGCCATCCCTCCTCTTGCTCGGTGTGTAGTGTGATGCGAGATCAATTACCGGCGGCATAGGAGGCTGAGTTGCCTGAGGTATCACACTGCCGCCGGGCGGAACAGAGCTGCTGCCCGACGGATGGACATCCACTGTAAAGAATGCTCTCCGTATGGCGGTGTTGCCGGCAGAACCCCGCACTCGGACCCCGAAGTTCACATTACGGACAGTTCCTATATAGGAGTAGGGATAGAGTGTAAAATGATTGCGATTACCCACAGAAAGATAGGTGTCACTGCCTACCTGAATATCGGTATCCTCTTCGCCGGTGTAGAGCACACTAATGCTGGATTCTATGATCTCATCGGGATGCAGTGCTGTCCACTCGATTTCGGTCTCGTTGTAATATGTTTCTCCATTGGCTGTTGGCGGCCGGTTTGGGTAGACGGTGATATTTGTGATTTGTGGCGGCTGCAACTGTTGAGCCAGATAACTGTTTACATCCTCATAACTGCTGAATCTTTGATTCCCATACATCACCACAGTCGTATCTCCTCCACTCCCCGAATTGGGTCCCCGGCCCGGTACTGGCAACCCGGGAGATCGTGAACCGCGGCCTGTAGCAAAATCGTGGTCCTGACGCCAGGCGAGATATCCATCAATCATGTTATATGCGATAGATGTGATATTGGCCTTGATGGTATAGAACTCATCCAGAATCTGCGTGATGTTTTCCATCGGGCCAAACACCTGATTTTTATAATCGTGATGTCTGTTGAAGATCACATCCCCCACAAGTGGAAGCCTGCTTTGCCGGTAAGCTTCCAGTCCGCCGACATGCATGTTGTACCAATAATTATGGTTGATTTCCTGAATCACACCCATTTGGGGTATCACACTATTCACACCGGTAGTTGTAATCGGGTAGGAGAACACGTTATATATTCTCTGAACTTCCGCCGGAGCCTGATTGGAATTTGGTGAGGGAAGTCCACCCCATCCCGGGTGGTTGACGTTGCCCTGTGCGAATCTAAGTATAAAATTCTCTCTCTGTGCCAGCCGGAGCGCAGCGCTGTTCAGCGTATTTCTCAACGCTTGAGGGACAGAAGAAGGGTTTATTGAGTAATTGGCATTTGACAAGTAGGCCGTGATCAGATCCTCTTGCTCTGTACTGAGTTGCTGAATAGCATTCAAGATGGCCGGACTGTTTTGACTCAGGTACTGCAGCCCGTTTGCAGACCAAAAGATCTCATTCCAGACTTTATTTGCATTGAGAGCAAAGTATTTCTCCATCTCTTCATAAATTTCGCCATACCAATGTGCCATATTGATCAAGTGTCCGGCCCGTTCATGTGGCACGTCGGTTTGAAGCAGTCCGCTCATCTCATCCAGGCTGTTTAATACCTGATCGATAGATTCGCGATACCGGGCGTTCATCTGTTCCGCTTCCATTTTATATTGTTCGGTACGTTGAATCTGTTCTGCGGCGAGTTCGTCGTCGATGGTAAAATCAACAGACTGTGAAGTGGTCAGTGTAGGTGTCGGTTTTATGACACTTTTTACTGGCGACTCACTCATGCTGGAAAGCATCTGCTGCAACTCCTCTTCGGCAGATGCCTGCAGTTCGTATGCTGTGATCATATCCGCTGTAATCTCCCCATCCATCTCTGCTAAAATATCAAGCGCACTCTGAGCAGCCTGCTCGAAGGATGTGCGGTTCGGCCATTCGACGGAAGGATTCGGGCTCCTCATCACCTGGCTGTTAAGATTCTGCAAAGCTTGTGGCAGGCTTGCCAATGTATTGGAATCGTTCACAAGCGCATCCCATGCTATCCGTGAAGCAAGTGGTAGACTGTAATAGTGATACCCGGCCTCCATGGCCTCCTCCGGAGTGGATATATTGAGAGGTTCCGGCAGGCCCAATGCAGCCAGCGCTCCCGGAATCTGGCTCATCAGTGAAAGGATGTGCGCACGAAAATCATCCAGCTGTGCAGAAGCCTGGCTGACCAGGCCCGCATGTGCTCCGGTACCAAAGCCAAATGCAACTCCGTCGTTTGCTATGGATGCCCATGCCGCTACACACTCATCTGCACCCAGAATACGCACACAGCCGGCAACCGAGGCGAAAAGTTCAAATCCGGACGGATTCCGGGTGACAAATGCAGCCTGTGCCTTTGCGGATATGGTAACTAACAGTACCGTAGCTTGCGCATCGAAGGTAACGTAGGCACCGAATGGAAATTGATAGCCGGGATCTGTAATTGCCCAGATTGCGCCAGACACATTGCTTTCAACTTTGATAATGGCAATATCCAGATGAAGCCCCACATCCACCTGTAGCATAAAGCCGGGATTTCCCGCCAGAAACTCTGCACCTCCAGTGAGCAGCCCTCCAAAAAGGTCAACATGTGTATGCCCGACAATTCCCCATGCCAGGTTGCTTTCAGTTTTATTCATAAAAAACTGAATGCCCCCTCCGCCCTCCAGAACAAGAGGCACCTCAACATCCACATCGATAGATACCAGCATCGCGAACGGATTCCGCTGTATGGAGGCAGAGATTTCGCCGGTTACTTTTGTATTTGCAACGCTGTTCACCCCATCCATCCCCAACACAAATGCCCAGGCATCTATATAGAACGACTGACTGGTGATCTGAAATAAGGTAGTTCCCTCAATAATCTGAACCTCAGCTGCTCCTGCTATTCCAACAGATGCATAGAGCATCACCGCAAAATCAGCTGTCCCCTGGATGGACGCCCCATCCGGATTCACAAGTTCATGGCCGATGGAAGCCATGGCGTGATGAACCAGATCCAGATCCTCCTGCACGGGTTTGTAAAAGAATCCTCCTCCTGCACCTGTCAGCGTAATGACTCCGGGAACAATCGGTATTCCTGCACCCGGTTGCACGGCCACAAACAGCCCGAAACTCACATCATTCCCGATCGCAGAGAATTTTCCTGCTACTGTCGCCGCTACACTGCTTCCCCCGATATTGAAACTTCCGGTGGCTGCGGCACGAAGCAGCATTCCGCTGTTCTCCTCTACATAGTTCAACCCCGCATACATTTCAAAAATGTTATCGATCTGAATGTGGGCATTCTCAATAGAAAGGGAACTCAAGCCTGATGCTGTACGGTATAACATAATGCGGTCAACCCCTCCGCTGATTCCCCCGGTATCATTCCCGGCATCCGCATGGATGGTAAGAGTAAGCGCCGGGCCGCTATAGGATGCTCCCTCCGGGCCCGCTTCCGGACAGGGACCGAAGCAGAGCAATTCTACGGCCTGAACTGTATTCATCTCCACTTCTCCGGCATCTCTCAGATCTTCAGGATTCCTGCTCTCCGTATCCGCCAGTTCAAGTGCAAAGCCGACATCATCACGGTGATAATAAAACTGGCCTACTGTCAGTGAAGCAATTCCGGCAACGTCAATGGATCCGCCGGTGATGTTGCCGTATTCAATCAGGCCTTCTTCGGTGATCCGTATTCCGCCATAATCGAGATCGGCTTCTACACCATCCAGATTGATCCCCGCACTGCCTGCCAACAAAATTTCAAACCCTTCACCCGATGTTGCGCTGAGGCCTGCCGTGACAGAAATGGTAAAAAAGTTTATATCCACATCAAATCCGGGGTTCCCTGTGATGTTGTACAGAACGTCTGCTTCATTATCGGAATATCCGATTCGGATCCCGGCATTGCCGGGAAAATTAGCTGCCTGCCCAAATTCAATAACAGGATCGGGTTCCGACTCAATGTAAATATTGCCATTTGCATAGATCTCACTCTCTGTCCACTCAAAAGGATTGACCTCCACATGCACTTTCGTCAGTTCAAACTCCCCAAAATTCAGGAGGCCATATCGCTCCTCCAGATCGAAGCGGAGTCCGGTTTCTTCTGTCACAATCGATCCATCTACATCCCTGTAGAGATGTAAGCTTCCGGTTGCAGAGTAGTCCTGAACCGGAGCTGGAAGAGTGAGGGCCAGTTCACTTTCTACCCGCAATCCATCCGTCATATGTAAGGCAAATGACTCCAGCACAAGATATCCATCTACAATTTGTACATCGGCGGCAGCAATTTCATCCAGCTCTATCTGGCCGGCGGTCGTCACCTGCAGGCCCTGATAATCAATCTGAGCTCCGAGGAAGTGGAGATGCCCATCCGACGAAAGAGCGAGTTCCCTTCCGGCCAGGATGATGGAGGGGTTGGTCAGGGTAAATACAACTGCGTTATCAAACAGGCTCAGCTCCTGGTCGCCTAGCATACCGGTAGCTTCCCCCAGAAAGAAGTGGAGAGCTGGTGAAGTTCTGTAGTCTCTTACACCTACCTGAAGATCCCGTATGGAGATCACTACAGGCTCTTCCAGGATCTCTTCAAAGGAGACCTGCCCGCTGAAACTTATATAAAAATGGTCCTCGCCGGCAGTCACTGTAACCGGATCCTGGCCATCCAGCTGAAAGATGGCCTGGCCCAACCTGAATTCATTTGTATACGCTCCCATATCTAGATGAAAGTTCCACTCACCACTGTTCCAGGATGCTGTCAGCCATAGAGGCTGTTCTTCCTCACCCATTACCAAAGAGCTCTGAAAGGCAGTGGTGAACCGGATCGTGTTTGTTGGGCCAACCGTCACTTCCATCCCCATTAGTGAAGCAGTAAAAGTATCAGTAATGCCATCAAAACTACCTGAAGCCTGATACGTAAACAGAGGATCTGCATTCGGGTTATACGTATTGTCTACCTGCCCGATGGTAAATATACCCGATTCAAAGCCTGTGGTACCCAGAGTGACAAACATGGTGGCATTTGTGTCTGCATCATACCCACTGAAAATGGAAGGCAGATCCGCACTCAATCCCGCCTCCAGACGGAGTTCATCACTGGCAGTTAGTGCAAGTTTGGTCAGTGTAACGGGCAGGTTTAATACAGGTTCCAGCGGATAGCTGGTTTCAAGTTCTATTTCACCGGCAATTACATTATAGTACCCATCCGTTTGCAAGGTAAACTGCACACCGACAGTAAACGGCTCCCCATCTGTGACAACAGAGGCCAGAACAATGGGAACAAATTGACCATTGGAAGAGAGGGTATATCCGGTATCTGTGGTTTCCACCTCGACATTGAGATTTCCTTCGTCATCTCTTAACTCAATCCAAGCAATATCCTCCGTTGGCAGCGGCAACCGATCCGGAAGAAGGGCGATCAGCCCGGAACCCAGGTGGAAACCGTATTCATCCACTATGGCAATCGGTTCGGAGGCCGGAACCCCTCCCTCATCCCAATAAAATTCTGCCCTGCCCCGGGTAATGGCCAACCCGGTAATACTGATTGTGAAATCATCTACCAACTCCACTCTTAAATCACTGTAATTGGTGTTATTTATTTGAAAATGAGCATGGGAAGTACCGGTGAACCCGATTCCATAGGAATCCAAAACGGCTGAGGCGTGGAGATCCATTCGCAGAACATCTCCGTCAGGGTGCGGCGAATCGGGGGCAACGAGTTCAATTGAGAATGGCCCGGGGGTAAACTGTACAGCAAAGTCTGCTTCAATGGTCGCCCTGCCATCGACGATTTCAAAAGAGGGGAGTCCGATCAACAGATGATCATATGTGATATCTGCATGGACCTCTTCTGTCTGGAGACTTCCGGAACCCGTGACTGTTATCCCATTCCGGTCAAGCAGAGCCTGCTCCACCTGCAGAGTAAAAAATGGATGATCTGAAGAAGGCATCGGCAGATGAAAAGGCTGGTTGATCTCTACCTGGCCGTCCCTGATCTCTCCGCTAATCATATCGATCACCAGTTCACCCTCAATCCTTACCGGCTGCTGAAGCTCTCCGGCCGGCAGATAAATCTCTACCGCACTCTCCAGTTCTGCAATCTGCTCATGCTCATCCAGAAAGAGATAGAGATCCCCGTTTGTCACCTCGATCTCTATCGGCCCAAGGTTTATCGTGCCACAGGGTTTGACGTTGGTGATCGTTCCTTCAAATGCCCGTCCCTCAACAATCGCCAGATCAAACGCTGCACCTTCTTCGCAAAGTGCCGGATCTTCCGGTGTAAATGCAGGCAGTCGTTCTGTTTTCCCTTTTATTCTGAAATCTGCTGTCTGCCGTCGCTCCCCATCTTGCAACTCCCCGGACAGGGCACCCGTTATCTCTTCTATCATCAGCGTTGGAGCATTCTCTTCGGGCCCCACAGCTACCTCCGCATTCCCGAGAATTGAGTAGGGTTCCATGGAACCTGTCAGATACCCGTCCTGGTACCCCACGTTGGTAAAAAGCAGGCCATCGGGAGGATTCAGCCCTGACCCCTCAAAGCCTGGCAATTCTGTGGCAACATCCATCGTAAATCCCGGTTCAAAGGACTCCTCCTCCCAGTTCCAGTTGAATCCTTCATCCATGCGGAAGGCGAGAAGCCTGAAAAGAAATCCGCCAAGTTCCACCTCTGGCATTTTGAGGCCGGGAATGCTGCTCTCGTTGATATCCTGAGGAGGGATGTACAATCCCTCGTTACCAATTTCTATCTCCTCCAGAGTAATCGTCATCTCCTGGTTACCTGCCAGCTCTATATCCAGACTGACATTCAAGTCAATGGCAAAGTCAAAACCGTTCAGAGCTGTGTAAGCGAACCGGGGCATCGAGACAATCTCTTCCAGGCGGAGATATATATTCCCAAATCCGATTCCGGCTGACTCATCAAACAGGTAGGGCTCAAAATGGGAGACAGAGAGGTAGCCACCGGATTGTGTCCGCAGAGTCAGCTCTGCCCCTGCATGGTATCCCTGATCAGTGAGAATACGGAGTGAGCCAGACACACTGAAATCGTACAGGGGGTTTCCTGAACCGATCTGCATTTCGAAGTCACCCTGAAGTGCGTCTACTCCTATAACCACCTGTTCACCCGGTATCATCGCGAGCTCAGAGTTCACGCCTGTTACATCAAGAGAAGCACGGATATACCCATCCTCGCTAATATAGAATTCGACTTCTTCATCGCTGTTCAGCTCCTGATCAAACAGATGCAGATCTCCTAGAAAGTAGAGCGCTGTGAGAGGGCTCCCGTCGGTTACACGGGTTCCGAACTCTATCGTTCGTACAGTCAGGGGAATATTTTTATCCTGCAGGTTAAACAAGGGATGATCCGCACCGGCGGATGCTGTTACAGAGCCTGACACCACCTCCGGGCTGAAAGGGTCCGGAGTGATCGTCAGATCATTCAGTTCAATCGATGTGATCTCTGGCGGGGCAGCCGGGTCGAGAAAGGGAAGTACCAGCGAGAGAGGTTCACCCGGGAGCGTGGAGAGTATATAGTTTCCCTCTTCATCTTCATCAATATGAACCAGAAGATCGTCTCCATCCCGCAGTTGCAGGTAAGCGATTTCTTCGGAAGGCAGCGGCAAACGTTCAGGAATCAGCAGATCAGCAAAAAAAGCGGGTACCGGATGGAAGCCCGAGGGGTCAGCATATGCAAATCGTTCATTCCGGTAAAAGAGATCCGCCCTGCCGCTGAAAATACCAAAGGGAAAGAGCGATAAGCTGAAATCCTCTGTAAACTCTACGGTAACATCGGAGTCGTATCTCTTCCCGCTAAAGGCGACACTCCCTTTTGTTTCTACTTCAGCTGCACCCGTCATATGCAGCCCGTTCGAATCAATCACCACTGTACCCGACAGCTCCATCAAAAGCCCCGGATCCAGAGTGAGGCTGCCCCCTGATGGCCTGGCACGAAATAGTAGCTGCTCCGTGCCAGCTTCCAGGCCCGTCTCAAGTGCGAAGCTTTCATCAAAAATAATACGCCCTTCTTTTACGCGAAACTCTTCCAGATCGAACACCATCTCATCAAAGGTAACTCCTGTGTCGGAACCGGGTAATAACAAGGTATGCCGGCCATCTACAAAGAAACCATTTTCGCTGATCTCTGCATACTCCAGGCGAAAGGTCAGTATCGGTTCTTCCGCAGAGGGTATGTGCCAGTCGAAGGGCTGATCCATGATAAAAGCGGCAGAAATAAACTCACCTGTTACAAGGTCCACCTCCACATATCCATTCACATCCACGCCATTGTCCAGTGTGATGACGGCTTCCCCATCCATAACGGCCTGCTGTTCGCCAGTTTCGTTAACCGCAAAGTGGATCGCAGAAGAGGTCATCTGTGCTTCGAAAGGCCCCACCTGCAGCGGACAAGGCGGAATCACATCATGAAGCGTACCAACAATCCCATCAGAATAGACCAGCTCCTCTCCGGTAAAAGAGATGGCATACTCCTCACCACAACTGAACGGTGTGCCCGGCACGAAACTTCCCCCCATAAAAAGTTCACCAAATGGACGAACCGGCTCAAACGGAGGATACTCTGCTCCTACTCTGCCTGCGATACTGTCCAGACGGATCGTGGTTCCAGGCGCGAGTTCCCACTCACATCCCTCAAAGTTGTCCAGCATAAGGTCACTCACCAACTGCCCCTGATCCACCCGGCCATTGTAGAGACGTAAAGAAGTCCCCAGCAGACATATGGGAGTACCCGGAACAGGACGCACCGACACCTCTCCTCCAAACGTAAGCTCCCACGGCCCCGCTCCTGTTTCATCCCAATCGAAAATGGGGAAGGTGAAGCCCCCAATACCAAATTCTTCGAGGATCACACGAAACAGGCCCGCGTCAAACTCCGGAAGGGGATGAAGGTAGGAGTCCTCATGGAATTGAATCTCGTTAAATGTTATTCCTTCCCGGCTGACCTCAATGTCATTGATCATCAGAGAGCTCCACGATCCAAAAGCTTCCACTTCCAGAGTGGCATCCATCATCCACTGAAAGTCCCACTCCCCGGCGGCCGGGTCGTAGCTCACCTCTTGCAATTGCACCTCCTCAAGTTGAATGGATGCAAAACCAAGATCCATCCTCGGATTGTATACCGGGCAATCCTGCTGGGATCCAGACAGGACCAGGCCTTCTTCCGAATCTGCTGTAAGCCGGGCGCGATTGCCACAATAACTGCCTTCCGTAGTCTTCAGCCCCATAAAGCTACGTATCTCCAGATCGTATCCGGTGAGTCCTCCTGCTGTATCTATGGTAATGGAGCCTCTCACCCGTTCCAGATCCATCATCACAAAATCGCTTGTTTCAACCAGGGGAAGTCTGGTGGGATCGTTGCAGAGAAGCTGAATTTGAACCTGCGAATCGAACATCGTAAAATCGTGAAATGCACAGGGGGAATCTATACCAGCCAGTTCTACTGATCCGGTGGCATTTGTTTGGTTGCCGGGAAAAGCTACGCTCAGAGAGGTAAGAGTCACATCCAGCATCGCATCGTTGTAGACAGCCAGGGGATTCCCAGACAACTCCAGGATTCCCTCGGGGCCGTTACGTGTTAATATAAGCTCACCAGAAGCCTCAACCGCCGAGTCCCCCGGTACAATTACAGAAGCTGAGATCCCCACATTTTTTCCGAATTCCCAGAATAACTCATCAAATTCAATCCAGGGATTTTCACTGACAAAAAGATCTGAAAGCTGGCCGGCATTCCCTGTTACGGCCCCGCCTGTAATGACAGGGTTATCCAACGACGCCTTTTGCAGATCGAGCCCTGTAACAGTCACGGGCAGGTGAACAACTCCATACACATCTGTCTGCAGTTCAAGTGTAGCCGAACCACTTAACTGATAGAAAGATGGTGTTTCAGATACCGACAGCCCTTCCAGGTTTTTTAGAATGGCAAACTGCGGAATTAACGGAATCTCTTCCAGATCCGACACCCCGGTAAGAAGAGCCCCGGTTCCGAGATCCTCAGGTTTAAAGTGGAAAGTATATATTTCAGTTTTACCATCATTTTGTAGCGGCACATCGCCTGCTGCATCTTTGGCAGTGATTTGCCATGCGTATTCAGCATTCTCCATTAGCGGAAGGAACTCAAAGGTATAAGGAAGGGTGGTAGTGCCTATAACTATTTCCCTGGCAAGGGAGCGATTGCTGCTGATCGCCTGAAAAGGCGTCTGACCCGGCAAAATTTCTACCAGAAGGAATTCATACTCCATCTGAAGGCCCATGGTATTTACAACCGGAGTCCATGCAAAAATGGGAATATCCATCGTAATTTCCGAACCGTTCGAAGGAGAGACCAGTATGGGTGGGGATGGATAACGTACGGCGAAATGTGCATTCCCTGTAATTTGCACGATATCGGTGCGGCTGACAGGGCGGGCGGTGACACGTATCGTATAATTGGCTTCCGGCAAGGTTCCGGTTTGGACAATCTGATTTTGAAGATCTCCTTCTAACTGCTGAAAAAGATCGTTTGCCCCCTGTGGAAAGAACAGATCTTCAAAAAATGAGGTGAATACATAGGTGCCGGGTGTAAAGGGTTCCGGCATTGACTCAATTTCAACAATGGGCCGGTTGTCTTTCAAAACCTCAAAACGGAATGCAAATTCAGCTGGTGTGTTGCTAAAACTTGTGTAGTTGAAAATGATCTGATACTGTCCGGTTACGAAGCTGGTTTCGATATCATCTGCATAGGGACTTGGCAGAACAGGTGGTATCCCGACAATGGTAACCTGGGAGGTGCTCTGTGCTGCCGCTATGTTTAAAACTGAACATAGGCAAAGCAACAGTCCTGTTGAGAGAAGGACCCTTCTGAAAGCTGATTTCTCTATTAAATGAGATAATGTGACCATACCTGGCTTACCAACACGATTTAAAATGTACGCTGATATTTAAAAGACCCTTCATTTTCTGTAAAACTGTTGCCTGACACTCCCTTTGCCCGATTATTTCTCAATCTCAATGATATGTTCAGGCTATCCCTGTTGGTCAGCTGGTACGTTCCGTTCAGGCCTCCTGATATCTGTTGCATCCGGCTCAGATCTGAACTACCGGAGGGGCTGGTCCTCTCAAACCTGGACCGGTTCAGGCCAATATTCAATGCCAGTGTGAGCTTCCGGTTAAAGAGCGCATAGCCCGTCCCCACATTCGTTCCGAAGTTCCGCATCAGCCCCATGTCTGTTTTGTTTGAGAGCAGATTTGCAGAACTGTTCAGGGTGATTCCTGTGGGTAGAGTCAGGGTATAGCTGGCCATCCCTATATATGAGTCTGAACGTATCGACTGGTAACCACCACCCGGCTCTGTCATTCCAAATTGGCTCGTCATACTCATCCAGGCACCTGAAAAGGAGACGTGATGGATCCACTCTTCTCCCATCATGGTCAGGCTGGGTTGTAGCATGAGGTGATGTGACACCTGGGAGGGCCCGGTGCCGCCCGTTGTATTCGTACTCCGGACTCCCTCTGGCTCTGCACCCTCCGGTTGGAGGTTTTCTTCCAACATATGAAACGTCACATCATTCAGAAGCAGGTTGTAAGAAGCTGTGAGCTGCAGCCGCTCACTGACGCTCATTTGAATCTGAGTGGCGATATCGGTGTTTGACTGCGTTTGAAGGCGATTTCCCATCAGGTTATCGCGGCCGAATGTAATGTCGGATCGCACCGACAGCCGGTTTTGAAGAAAACGAAATGCCGGACTCAGTGAAATAGTTTCCCGATCATTTCTCATGGTTCCCCTGCCGAGAGAAGTAAAACCCGGCTGAATGCGCTCATAGCCAATATCCAGATCAAACATACCCGATTGAAACCGCGCCAATGCCGTACCGGCGTAATTGAGATGTGTGCTCGAACGCGGCTGGTAGATGGTAATTAAAAACTCTGGCACTCCTAAATCGGACGAGGAGAATGGAGTTCCTTCAAGATCCCGTGTTAGTACAGACAAGGTCACCTGACTTTCGAGGCTAACCCTCTGATTAAAGAGGTTTATACGAAAATCGGGCGTTACGGTAAGGTTCTCCTGTGCCTTTAACTCAGAGGATTCGCCTTTTAGAGAAGCCGCATAATCTTGTGCGTAGAAGGTACTCAGAAACAGGTAATCTCCTTTCCTGTTCTCTATCCCCGTTTTCGCACCAAATGCCCATTGATCATAAGAAGGCTCGCGAAAAGCCGATACCAGGCTGGGACGTACCGCCCTCCTGGATTTTCCTCCAATCAACTCAATTTGCCAATTCCCCGGTTTTGCTCTTAGATACCCACCGCGGATAGTTGTACCGTTCAGACCGTAATTTGAAAAACGGGCCGTTACATCACCAGCCTGAACGGCAAGCCATCGCCAGCCTGCACCATAACTTAAGGCGTTCATATTTTGACGAAAACCTGAAGCATCTGTGGAGTAGTTCAGCTGCAGTCCGCTGCGGAGGCCAAATGTCGAGAAGTTGATATTGGCATGGGTTTGAAGAACACCCGGAGGGCGCCGGTTCTCGATTCCCTTTGCCATATAGGTCGATGCAGAGAGCCCGATGCTGCCTCCTGTTGTAAACGGACGCAAGTCACTATCCTCCCAGAAAGATCCAGTTTGTGCAGCAGCTGATACTGTTGTCAGTTTCAGCAGAAAGATCAGGACGAATAGCTTTTTAGGAAGAACCCAACACAAATGAAGGATCTCCTTCAGCATTTGCGGTGGTTTCAGCAAGCTCTGATACGACGATGCACGTCTGAATATTACAGCGACCATGTTTCTATTCTTTATTATACTTCTGCTGTAACTATTGCGAAGATTTAAAGAATAACACGACATATAGAATAGAAGTCAGTACAGAAAATCTGCACTAACCTTGTCTCAATGGGTGCTCGTCTCTCTTCAGCACTCTTTTCTGCTGTTGCCCGATCTACTTTGAAAAGACCGTTGAATGACTCGATTGGCCATCCGGTCTGTAACGGCCCTTTCTAACGCCCTAAGCCAGATTCACTATTCTGAAACTTGATCTGTCATCTCCAAAAGCCTGTTCGTTGTTTTCCAGTTTCTTGTGGTTGCCCTTACTTGCAGTCTTTTTTCTAAAAAATTGTTGTTCAACCTGGTTCTTCCATATCCGCCGGGACAATAAAGATAAACGGCATCCTCTGTAACTGATATCTCTTCTCCTAGTCGCGCTTTTTCAGTTATCCCTTCCAGATCAACGTCTTTGGGTTTTGAGGCGAGAAAAGTAACGTGTAAAAAAGCGTTCTCTTTTTCATTATCCTTTGCAAATGGATTGTTATCAACAATATGCTTCAACTTCTCTGAAGACATTACGATAACAGTGACATGAAAACCAAAATCCTTTTCAATCTGATCAGTGATGGCTTCTGTAAGTGTGTCCGCCGTGGCGTTTACAGTTGAAAAGATAACATTTCCGCTCTGCACATAAGTCACCACATTCTGAAAACCCAGGGATTCATACGATTTTCGCAACGCCTCCATTTTAACGGATCTTTTACCGCTTACGTTAATCCCTCTTAATATTGAGATCCAGGTTGCCATAATCAGTCAGGTTCTCTTTTGATTGTTCT
>CALKWT010000150.1 GCA_938003885.1 uncultured Balneolaceae bacterium
TGGTGCGTACAAGTATTGCGATGGTCCCGATTACAGGCCGCAACTATTTTGTAGATGAACTCGATCTTGAAAATCTTCAGCTGGTGGAGGGCACCCCGAAATCACCCACAGCTTTTGGCGGAAAGGCGGCCGGGCCGGTGATGGCCGTGGTGAAGGAGCACCCGATCACCGGAGAGCTGGAGGAGGTGACCCGCTTTGCCTTGCCCAATGGGACGGGATCTCCCTACATGTCAGCACCGCTGCTGCAGGTGAATATGGGCCTGGGAGCGAATACAGAGGTCTCGGTCCGATATGTCCCGAAAACGCCCACCAAGAATGCCCGTATCGGGATGACAGGAATCGGGATTAAGCACGGTTTGAACCACTGGTTCAAGAAAGGGGAGCAGAGTGTGATCGATTTCTCCATGCATTTCGGCTATACCCGCCTTTTCTCTGATTTCGGGCTGGAGGTGCTGCCGGAGGTGGCCGATGATATCTACAATCCGTTCCGGATGAACCCCACGGTCTGGGACGGGCAGTCGATCGATCTGAGAGGGCATGGAATCATTGCCAATATTATTGCTGGAAGAAACTTTTCTACGCTCTCGGTTTTTGTAGGTGTCGGATTTCAGGCATCCAGAATGATGGTGGATGCACCGGGTGCCTACCCAACCACAACCTTTAATCCTGAGTACGACCCGGAGGACTTCTCTGAGGAGACCCGTCTGCGAAAAGTGGAGCTGCTCTATAAACCGGTGAAGCTTGATTTTATGGGCGCCAATAACTTGCACACGACCGGGGGGCTGAGTATGAAGATCGGATTTGTTAATCTGACCACCTCCTTTGTGCTCTCCCGCTACACGGTAGCCAACATAGGGGCGGGAATACGTTTTTAACAAGAGGCCAATTCCTTTTATTGGTTGTTAATAAATCATTTCATACTTTACTAAAGTTAGTAAAACAAGGATGTTAAATATTTACCTGTTAAGCGGACTTAAGTTAGGTTTTAAACTTATTTAGGGCGACGGCAGGAACGGCTGAAACTCTACGAAACTGTAATTTTAATTTTTCGGAACAGAAAAGAGCAGAGGCAGTACCAATTAAAATTTCAAATGGATCTTCAGGTACCAGTCAACAGATCATTATGACATTTAGTGAATCATCTGGCCCCGAAGAACTCATAAATAACAAAATATCAGAGGAGTTGCAGCAAACCCGATTGCTCAACGATTAATTACTAATAATGGATTTTCTTTTTTTGGCCTGGCTTTTCATATGTGGCACATTATCTGTTTTCATCGTGCTGGCCGGGATTCCTAAAATTATTCAGCTGGCAAAGCTGAAGCACCTGTTTGACGACCCCGAAGATGACCGAAAAATCCATGAGAAGAATATCCCCAATATCGGCGGCGTCGTCATCCTGATTGCGCTCTTCACCTCTTTTCTGCTGCATCCGGCAGCCTTTCTTCAATCTGGCATTCAGTACCTGCTGGCAGCGGTGATCGTACTTATCATTATCGGCCTGAAGGATGACCTGTTGGTGACCTCACCTGCTAAAAAGCTGCTCGGCCAGCTGATTGCCGTCTCCCTTCTGATCTTTGGGGCCGGAATCGTGATCGACGATTTTGGAGGGGTCTTCGGCATTCATGAGATCTCCTCTTACGTGGCCATCCCGCTCACCTTTTTTGTTTTTATCGTCATCATCAATGCGGTCAATCTGATTGATGGTATCGACGGGCTGGCAAGTTCGGTGGTGATCTTTACATCACTTTTTTTTAGTACCTGGTTCTATATGACCGGGGATACAACCCTGTTTATCCTCTCATTTCTGACAGCCGCCAGCTTTTTAGCATTTCTTTACTATAACTGGTCTCCCGCTACCGTATTCATGGGAGATACCGGTTCTCTGAACGCAGGCCTGATTCTGGCTTATCTCGGGATGCAGTATCTGAATACATCCCTGCAGACGCCGGAGCTGGTCTACTTTCAATCTTCTGCTCCCGTGATCCTGGTGGCTGTTTTCATCATCCCGCTCTACGATACACTCCGGGTGTTTCTGATCCGTGCGCTCAATGGGAACTCCCCGTTTGCACCGGATAACAATCATATTCACCATCAGTTCATTGATCTGGGCCTGTCACACTCCCAGACGACGCTTCTGCTGCTTTTCCTGAATATTGTACTTGTTGCCCTGACACTGTTTCTCTCAAAGTTTCTCTCAAACACCGCTCTTCTGCTCTCCCTGCTTGCTATGGCGATGATCGCCTTTCCTACCTACGAGGTGAAGCGAAAGCTGATCGGCAGGGTCCGGAATCGTACGTCCGGGGTGTCGCCACATCCTGAGAATCTGGAAAATAAGGAGAAAGCCATGGATACAACGGCTCTGCCTGTCCATGGCCGCGAGCTGGCCACCCCTCTGGAGAACGGCAGAGGAAAAGAGTCGGCACTCTTCCCGGATGAGGATGCGGAAGCTGTAGAAAAGAGCCGGCTGTATAGTTAGAACCGGGCAACTTTTGCCGCCGAAATAAAGTTTGTTTATGAAAGATCTGCTATAGTATCTTACCCAAAAAGCTCTACAAATCATTTCAACCCTTGTCCCTTTGTATAAGTATAGGATATTTCTGTTGTTATTGGCTGTATGGATCTCCTTTCAGAGCAGTGCAGATGCACAGGGAGTCCAGCAGAAACAGGATGATTACTATCTGAGAGTCCTTCAGCTTTCCGAAATCACAAGTGACGCGGCTACGTATCACCTCAGGCCGTTTATTGGATTTCCCAATGTCAAGTCTGTGCGGGAAGAGCACCCCCTCCAGCACCGGTTTAAACTGGAAGAAGACCCCTTGTTTGAATCACGGGGCGGGTTGAAATTTTCTCCCTACGAACCGGTCTGGTTTCAGTCGTACAATACAACGCTCCCCAGAGGAGGGCACGACGGAGCGATCTGGCAGGGAAAAGGGTATAACACCGCCCTTTCCGCAGGGTTTAAGGTAGAGTACGGCCCGCTTCTGGTTGATTTTCGCCCGATGATCGGGATGGCACAGAACCTCTCTTACGATCTGGGTCCTTACCCCCCCGCAACACGCAGATCCGTTGGGCAGATCCATGAGTACGCCTACCGCGGGCGAAGTGTGATCGTAGACCATGTCCAGCGGTATGGGGATTCCGCTTACTCCTGGGCAGATTGGGGGGACAGTTCTGTTGAGCTCAGAGCGGGTAGTTTCCGGCTGGCCTACTCTAACAAACGTTTTTGGACAGGGCCGGGCGTCAACACTTCACTTCAGTTTGGTTATAACGCTCCCGGATTCCGGCACCTCTATCTGGGAACCCATCGCCCGTGGGAGACGGTGATCGGTACCCTGGAGATGGCTTACATCTTTGGCAAGACGAAAGAGTCGGACTATTATACCGAGGGCCGGCAGATCGATTCCCATTCGGTGAACTCCCTGATTGTGGCCTGGCAGCCCTGGTTTACGGATCGGTTTTCAATTGGCGGAATACGAACCTACTTCTTCCCCTATCCGGATGATTTCTCCGGGTACTGGAGGCAGGCGAAAAGGCTGTTCGATCCTGGTTACCGGGAATCACTCAGAGACAACGGTGTGCCGCGCGGGCACGATCCCGATAACCAGGTTGCCAATCTTTTTGCAAGGTATATCATCCCGGAGCACGGGTTCGAATTTTATGTGGAGTACGGCCGCAATGATCACAATGCCAACTTGCGCGATTTCAGAGGGCAGCCCGGACATCACAGAGGGTATACCATGGGGTTGATCAAAACCATGAAACTGCAGCGGAATCAGATCCTTGCACTCTCCATAGAGTTCAGCGAACTGGCAGCCACACGTACGGCACTTACACGCGGGAGAGGCTACCTTGGCGGCTGGTATACGCACGGGAACCAGATTCTGGGCCTGGGCAACAACGGCCAGCTTTTTGGCACGGAACATGGGCCGGGGCCTAATGTTCAAACGGTCAGGGTAGACTGGTTCAAAGAGAAAAATAGCTGGACCTTTACGCTTGCCCGAATCGGTTATCACAATTCCAATTTCGATCAGCACTTTATTACGAGCTATCTGCTGCAAAACGGAGGGGATATCGAACGGTGGGAAGCGAGGAATGTTGAACTGGTGGGAGGTGTCCAGGGGTCGTTTCAGCTTCGGCGTAATATCGAAATGTTGGCGTCACTTACCCAGAGCTACAACTTTAACAGGCACCATATAAAAGAGAATGACGTGATGAACACACGCTTCGAAATTGTGATCAGAACGAATATTGAGGGATGGCTCCGATGAGGTTAGACAGACGGCTGTATAAAGCATTTCTATTATCGATGCTTCTGTTATCGGTTTTACCGGCAGAGAAGGCATTTCCCCAAACAACCTTAGATCGTCTGTCGATCGCCGAGCGGTCGGACGGGATGGGATTTGTAGCCAGGCTGCATCTGAGCGCCGCGCCCGATTCGTTCAAAGTGGCTCACGCAGGGGAGCACTATATCCAGGTTGCCCTT
>CALKWT010000151.1 GCA_938003885.1 uncultured Balneolaceae bacterium
AGAAGGTGTTCAGCTCACCGCTTCCTCACAGTTTACCCATCCCGGCATTCTAAATCACACCTTCCATCTGGATCAGGCCCGGCAAGACAGCAGCAGCCAAAGGGTGCGGGCTTACAATCAAATTGTATATGCAATTGACAATCTGTTGCCCTATCCTTCATCGTTTCCCTCCACCGTCTGGGTACGTACTCCGCCTCATCCCCCTACGCCATCGGAGTCGCAGATGTGGAGTGATGCTCTTCTGGCTTACGCCTACGCACTGAAATGGACGAGGAGCGGATCAGGGGAGGATGCCCGGCGCGCCATCCATATTCTGGACGGCTGGGCGGATAGTTTTGAACGGATCCGGGGTTGTAGCGAACAGGAATCCGGGAACGGATGTCCGGGAGTGGCGACGGACGGGCTACAGCGACGGTTGCAGGCCGCCTGGGTGGCTCCCAATTTCGCAGCTGCTGCAGAGATCATCCGTCATTATGAAGCGGACGGTAAAGAAGCCGGGTGGGGGGCGAGTAACATCAGAAAGTTTGAGCGGTTTCTGGAGGACCTGCAGGTGAACTATATCGAGACGCTGGTGCAGGGAATCCATCGGGGTGGAACGGGCTGGTCCGAAAATAACTGGGGAGCATCGGGGCTTTGGGCAAAAATGTCGGTGGCCATCTTTCTGAACCGTGTCTCCTGGTACAACGATGCGGTGGCCCGGTCGCGACACATGATCTATAACGCGATAGATGGCTCGGGCGAAGTGAATGAGTGTGAAAGATCCAACTTTCGGGACTGCTTGCACCCGCAGATGACATTAACAGCACTCACTTTCGCTGCAGAAACCTCTGCGAACCAGGGAGATGCCTCTCTCTATTATGCCTATTCTGAGCGCCTGATAAAAGGGTGGGACTGGGTCGGCCGTGCCTTTCAGGGAACCGTCCGTTGCAAAAACAGAGAATTTCGATGTGGCAGCGATCAGCAGATCATGCCCGGCGTTGAAGTGATCCATCACCATTACGGCCAGATCGGAACCCCCTCTGCCAGAATCGGAAGTCTTAAGGAGCAGCAGGCTCCTTATGGGGTGGTCACGCGGCAGTTTATAGGGTTTACCAGTTATACTCACCCGGAAGCCGGGAACTGACCTGGAAACGAACAATGCGGGGGAAGTTCTTCTTTATGGACCGCTGCGTGATATATATTTTAACACTTCGAAAGGGAATAGTATCTTGCGGGAGCTGAAATCCTGCGAGGAGAAGGTCCCCTTCCGGCAGCAGGTGCGACCGGCCGGATGCCATCATACAAGCGACGGACATCTGACAGAAGAGTACGACGTACAGAGGTGTTATCTTCTTGCAGATCGGAACAACTGGTGAGCAGGTAGTCTCATTATTTCGTTACGGTTTCATTTATTTTCCTACATTCCTTCTCGTCCTATTTACAGATAGATTGTGAGCCCTATGTTTCGATATGTTATAGTTGCCTTGCTGGCAGTGAGTATTTCCGGATTGATCAATCAGGCAGAAGCGCAGCAGTTTGATACCTCCGGGATGATCCGGAATGTCATGGAAATTTCGGATGTGGGCAGGGTTTGTACACTCGATCCCACCGAAAGAAATGCCAACTTCTCCATTCTGCCCGATCCTGAATTGCGTTACAGAATGAAACAATCAGCCTCATCCTCGTTCCGGGTGGAATATAATATAACCGGAGATAACGCTTGTGGAGCCACCAGCTGGCCAGATGAAGCAAGGCATGCATTTGAATACGCCCTGGATATCTGGGCTGCACATCTAAGTTCTCCGGTACCGATTGTTATCGAAGCGTTCTGGTCGGAACTCGAAGAGAATACGTTGGGCAGTGCAGGATCTGTTTTGGGGGTGCAGCTAACCAATCGAGGAGAACCAGACACCTGGTACACAACCGCCCAGGCATCGGCCTTGATGGAGCAGGATGTGCTGGCGATTATCGAGGGAGACCACGATATCCGTGTAAACATCAACTGCTCGTTTAATGACTGGTATTTTGGGACAGATGGCAATCCCCCCTTCGGTAAGATAGATTTTGTTACCGTTGTTCTTCATGAAATCGGTCACGGCATCGGTTTTTCGGGCACACTTTCAGCTCTCCCCGGGGAAGAAGAGGATGAGTTCCTGGAGATCGCCAGATGGGGTTTGAGCTACGAGGAGACCCCCTACCCCTATATTTATGACCGGTTTGCAGAGGATGGCAACGGGAATTCCATTATTGATCCCTCCAGCTATGATAATCCGTCGGAGGGCCTCTATGACGCATTAACCGGCCAGAAAGGCGGCATCTTTTTTGACGGGGAAGATGGCCTTTCTACCATAGTAGGAATGGGATTTCATGAAATCCCCCTCTACACTCCCCGGGAATTTCGTCAGGGCTCCAGCTATTCTCACCTGGATCAGGTGACCTTTACAGATACACCCAATGCATTGATGCGCCCGTTTATGGATCGCTCCCTGGCCGTCCACTCGCCGGGGCCGCTCTTTTGCGGGATGCTTAGCGACATGGGGTGGCCGCTGGGCGGGGGCTGTCTCGGTTTCCTGGCCGTCGATGCCATTGTTTCAGTGGATGCAGAAGAGATCGACTTTGGGGTGACCAATGTCAATGAAACAGTAGATCGTATCCTGACCCTGAGCAACGATGCGAGTGCGAGTGAAACCCTGACGGGCACGTTGGCACTTGAGCATGATGATTTCAGGCTGGCCGGTAATTCCTCTTTTTCACTGGCGCCGGGGGAATCAACCACGATCAGAATTCGCTACACGCCAAACAACATCACAAAGCACTCCACTGAACTGTCCATCTATCACAACGGGAATAATCTGCCTACACCGCTGGTTTTACCCGTTACAGGCGAAGCGCTGCGGGCAGATGCGATTGTGCAGCTGGATCAGAGCAAGCCCAATCCTACCATTGGAAGCTCTGGAACTGCAACCATACCGTTTGCCATCTCCGAAGATTCAGACGTGCGGATTGACCTCTATTCGGTGGATGGCCGTCTGGTCAGAAGCCTGGTCAATGAACGTAGAAATTCCGGACGTTATGAAGTTGACGTAGATATGAGCGGCCTTGCAGGCGGAATCTATATCTATCGGGTGATCATCAACAATGTGGTCGAATCAGGGAAAATGATGCACGTGAGGTGATCGGGAGCCCATACACCGCTCCTACGGACGGATCCTGATATCCACTTTTTGTGGCTGGCCTCCTCCATCATGCAAGATGGAGAGGGACTGCTGAGCCCTGTTTGCGATCTCCTTGAAGACGATGGCAGCATCGGAGGCCGGGTCCAGAGCTGTAACCGGGGTTCCTTCATCACTGGTTTTCCGGACCACCTCTCTCAGCGGAACTTCTCCCAGAAACGGTACTTCCAGTGTTTTAGCGAGCTTTCTTGCACCGTGCTTGCCAAAGATGTAATATTTTTTTTCCGGCATATCTTCCGGCACGAAGTACGCCATATTCTCGACAATCCCCAAGACCGGTACATTCACCTTGCTGAACATGGCGACTCCTTTTCGGGCATCATCCAGTGCAACGGTTTGAGGTGTGGAAATGACAATCGCCCCCGTCAGTGGAACGGTTTGTACAATGGTCAGCTGAATATCTCCGGTTCCGGGAGGCAGATCCAGAATGAGGTAGTCCAGTTCTCCCCATTCCACTTCCTGCATAAACTGTTTGATAGCGCTGGTCACCATCGGACCGCGCCAGATCATCGCCTGATCCTTGTCAATCAGAAAGCCCATGGAAACCAGGTGCACCCCATGTTTCTCAATAGGAACCAATTTCTTTCGTGTTGTGATGTTTGGCCTCTCTGTAACACCAAACATGGTAGGGACACTGGGCCCATAGATATCCGTATCGAGCAGGCCCACTTTTGCACCTGTCTGTGCCATGGCGACAGCCAGATTTGCAGCCACCGTAGACTTACCGACTCCTCCTTTTCCGGATGAGACCGCGATTACATGCTTCACCCCGGGCAAAACGGGTTCGGGAGGCGCCTGCTGAGGCTGGGCCTGATCCGGTGAACCCTCAAGTTCGCGCTGGAGTGAGATGTTGATTCCTACAGTGATGTCCGCCACAATATCGGGATCCACAAACTTTTTAAGCGCCCGGGTACTCTCTTCTATAAGCTGGTTGGAGAGCCGGTCATCTTTTCGGGGGAGTTCCAGAGTGAAGGAGACATACTTCTCCTGAATAATGAGATCCTGAACCAAATTAAGCGTGATCAGGTCTTTACCATACTGTGGATGGACAACCTGGGTTAATGCGCTTTTAATTTGTTCTTTATGTATAGCCATGGAATGATTTATCGGTTTGTCAGTCTGAAAATGTGAATGCTCCTCTTCAGGATAAAAAACTGATGTGAATATTATGTATATAAATGAAGATTATTTTGCAGCTCCCTTTTCTTCATGGCAGCCCTGAACCCTTAAATTTATCGCACGGGTTCCTATCCTGCAATCGACTACAGCTGCAGGGGCCGGCCGGGAATGCCAGTCAAAACAGGCGACTTACCCTTAAGATAGGCAGAATGCACGGGAACCTGAACCGGTAATAAATAACTGCAGAAGTTTTGTAATAAGTGGGTAAGTTTGATTAACTTTACGGTCCTTGTTAACGAAGGAAAACAATTTTTATGAACTGGCTCTGAGGCGCGGCCAGGCCAGAACAGTGCCCTGAAATCACACCGTATTTGCAAGAAAAAGCGCACGTAAAAGCAGCTACAGATCATCAGACGTATAGATCGGAAAACAATCCGGTAATACTTAAAAAAACATGTGGTAGGAGATATGTCGAAGAGAACCCCTTTTTATGACAGGCATACAGAACTAAAAGCCCGGATGGTAGATTTTGCCGGGTATGAAATGCCCATGCAGTACGCTGGCATTCGTCAGGAGCATCAGGCTGTACGGGAGCGAGCCGGTTTGTTTGATGTTTCTCACATGGGAGAGTTTTTTGTGACAGGCCCGGAGGCGCTGAACCTGCTGAACAAAGTGATGGTCAGTGACCTGTCGAAGCTGGAAGTCGGGAAGGCAAAATATACTGCGATGTGTTATGAAGATGGGGGGATCATCGACGATCTGCTTGTTTACAGAGTGGCGGATCAGGAGTATATGCTGGTGGTAAATGCCGCCAACAGCAAGAAGGATCTGGAGTGGCTGGAGCAGCAAAACAGCATGAATGCGGGCCTTGAAGATCGGTCAGACAGATACGCACTGCTTGCGATTCAAGGCCCTGAGTCGGTTCAGATTCTCCAGAAGCTGACCGATACCGATCTGTCGGAGATTCCCTTCTACAGCTTTAAAACCGGAAACGTTGCAGGCCAGGAGATGATCCTGTCGGCTACCGGTTATACTGGGGAAAAAGGGTTCGAACTCTATATCGATCTGTCGAAGGCTGATCCTCTTGTGGTTTGGGATACGCTTATGGAGACGGGGGAAGGGCTGGGCCTGGAGGCTGCCGGACTTGGGGCCAGAGATACGCTCCGGCTGGAAATGGGGTATGTCCTCTACGGGAACGATATAAGTAAAGAGACCACCCCTGTTGAAGCCAAAATGGGATGGCTGATTGATTGGGATAAGAAACATTTCATCGGAATGGATGTTCTCAAAGAGCAGAAAGAAGCGGGGCCCGGGAGAAAGCTGATCGGATTTGTAGTAGAAGAGGCTAGAAGTGTTCCAAGGGCAGGTTATAAAATAACAGATGATCAGGGGGCTGAAATTGGTGTCGTAACCAGCGGTACGCAATCCATCTCGATAGGGAAAGGTATCGGCATGGGTTATATTTCGGCGGGAAAACTATCGGAGAATGGAAAAATTTATATTAATATCAGAAATAAGAAGGCGGCCGCTACTGTGGTAAACCCCCCTTTTTATAAAAAATAGATGATAAATATGGCTGTTAATAAACCTTTGGATGTATTTTACTCTGCTCAATCCTTTCAGGAAGAGGAACTGAGAAACAAGTCGGTGGTCATTATTGATGTGTTGAGAGCTTCATCCACAATTGTAACTGCGCTGAATAACGGTGCCAAGTCGATCATTCCGGTGGCAGATATGGGGGAGGCAAGTAAGATTGCACAGAATGTGGATTCTGAAAATTACCTGCTCTGTGGCGAGAAGGATGGGGTACAGATCGATGGTTACGACCTGGGGAACTCCCCGCTCGACTACAAACCTGAAGTGGTGGGCGGAAAAAGATTGATCTTTAATACAACCAACGGTACCAAGGCAATTAAGAAATCGGGAGGTGCATTTCGTACCTGTATCGCATCTTTCCTGAATGTGTCTGCCGTAGTGAACGTTTTAAAAGAGGAAGAGAAAGAGATTGTTCTGGTTTGTGCCGGATGGAAAGGGCGCCTCGCCTTTGAAGATATCCTACTCGCCGGAAAGATTATCCACATGCTGAACGGCGGGACGCTGTCTGACGATGCAACAGATGGGGCCCGGGTTGCGTTTGGCCTGTACGAAATCTATGGAAATGATATTCCCAAAGTGATTCATATGTCGAATCACGCAACCAGGTTAAAAAACATTGCCGGAACCGATGATTTAGATTATTGCAGCCAGGTTGATATCATAGATATAGTCCCCAGGCTGAAAGAGGGGATGATAACCCTTGACAATGGCTAAAAGAAAAAAGAAAACACCGTTATTTAAAAATTTCGATACAAGCAGAAAAATGGAGATAACCGGAGTACTGGTTATGGCCATATCCGTTCTGCTTTTTTTAAGTATCGTTTCCTATCACCCGGAGGACTTTGCCCTCGTTAAACAGCTCTCCGGGAAAGAGGCGGGCCAGGCATCCCATAACTGGCTCAATGTAGCCGGTGCATATATCGCCTATCTGTTTGTCTACACCATGTTCGGCTACGTAAGTGTCATCATTCCGGTACTGCTGGGAGTGACAGGCTGGAGCATCTTCCGGTCGGACGATTTAAACAATCTGAAATGGCCGGTGATCTACGGGTTATGGATGATGCTGCTGATCTCGGTAACACTGGGATGGTTTCATGCCGGGCCTGACTACTTCTCACTCGAATGGGCTGGAAACTTAGGAGTTTTCATCGCTGAACAACTGCAGGCGTACCTTGGGGTGGGATCTATCATCCTGCTGACGGTCTTCCTGTTGGTCTCAGTCATGGTCATCGTAGACCGCGATCTGCAGCGAACCATGGACCGCCCGAAAGAGTGGATCGATGCATTGAAGAAAAAAAGGGCTCTCTCCAAAGAGAAAAAGAAGGCAGATCAGGCGATTCAGGCCAGGCAGGATGCCGAAGAAGCGGAGCGATTGTCTGTCCAGAGAGCCCGTACGCAGGCGGGCGGGCCCAGCAGTGAGATTGATGACATCCTGAAACGATCCGAGGTTGAAGATCGCCAGAGAGAGCTGGAGCGAAGAAAGGAGGCTGAAGAAATGAGTTCCCGCCCTCCCCGGGCCATTCTGGAGCGCCCTGAAACGGGAGCATCCGGCATGAGCCAAGCCGCAGAAGGGGATGAAGAGGCAGCTCTTTCCCCGGACGATGATGATCTGGAGATGTCGGTATTTGTCGGGCAAGGAGAGCAGGAGGCCGATGCCAGAGAGCTGGAGAGGCAAAACAAGGTGAAAGCGAAAGAGATGCCCGTCATCAAGTACAAATTTCCCGGGATTGATCTGCTCGACAGCCCCCCGAATGACGGGAATGAGGTGGATATGGAAGAGATCCGGCTCAATAAGAAAATAATTCTGGATAAGCTCCGGCGCCACAAGATTGAAATTCTAAGCATCAATGCCATCGTCGGGCCGACGGTAACCCTCTATGAACTGGAGCCGGCCCCGGATGTAAAGATCAGCAAGATCGAAAGTTATGCCAGCGATCTGAAGATGGCGACCGCCGCGCACGGGCTGCGGATCATTGCCCCCATTCCGGGTCGTTCGGCGGTGGGTATCGAGGTGCCGAACAAAACCAGGGAGACCGTCTATATCAAATCGGTCATCAACACCAAGAAGTTTGTTGAAACCCCTTACCACCTCCCGGTGGCCATGGGGAAGACCATTGAGAATGAGGTGTTTATGATCGATCTGACCCGGATGCCCCACCTGCTGATTGCAGGTGCAACCGGATCGGGTAAATCGGTCGGAATCAATACGATCATTACCTGTCTGCTCTATAAGTGTCATCCGGACAACCTGAAATTTGTTCTGATTGACCCCAAGAAAATTGAACTCTCCCTCTACCGCAATATCCAGAACCATTTTCTGGCGGTCTTGCCAGGTTCAGATGAGCCGATTGTAACCGACACCAGCCAGGCGTTGGAGACCCTGCAGAGTGTCACCATGGAGATGGATGAGAGGTATGACCTTCTGAAAATGGCGATGGTGAGAGATATCCGTGCATACAACGAGAAGTTTGACAGCGGGGAGCTGGATGAAGAGTTAGGGCACCGGCACTTGCCCTACATTGTGGTTATTATTGACGAGCTGGCGGACCTGATGATGACGGCCGGCAAGCAGATTGAGGAGCCGATCGCCCGAATCGCTCAGCTTGCAAGAGCGATAGGCATCCATCTGGTTGTTGCAACGCAGCGGCCATCCGTGAACGTAATCAC
>CALKWT010000152.1 GCA_938003885.1 uncultured Balneolaceae bacterium
CTGGCTGAAGACCCGTTCGACGGCCACCACGTCGGGACGATAGGTGTCGAGCCACCGTTGGAATTTTATATGAAGGCGAGAGGGACCTCTATTTCCAGAAAATCAGACTGGAGGAGTTGAAGGGCCATTGACAGAGAAGAGGGTACGGTGGAAGGTAGAAGAATGAAGACCCTGTCTGTGAAAGAGAGGTTCGGTGGTCCAGTGTTCCTCACCTGCAATCCAAAGCATGAAAAGTTGACAGCCTGACTGGAACAACTTGGCACAACAAGCTGAAATTCCGTCAATATGGGATGAAACAAAATTGAATTGTCCTGAATTTCAAAAATATTTCATCCCTTTTAGCAGGAATCTGAATTTGGTATGGAACTTGCATGTATGGGAGGGTAATGAAGCAGAAAAGACTCTGCAAAAAAATTTAACGATAACAACAAACAAAAAAATAGGAGTCATTTTATGGCCACCATTAAACCATTAAGCGATCGTGTTTTGGTTCAACCGGTTGAAGCTGAAGAAAAAACAAGCTCTGGAATCATTATTCCGGATACAGCAAAAGAAAAGCCCCAACGGGGAACTGTTGTGGCAGCTGGCCCAGGTAAAGTAGAGAACGGAAACAGGATTGAGATGTCGGTTCGTGAAGGAGATGAAATTCTTTACGGGAAGTATTCCGGCACAGAAGTTACTCTTGATGGTAAGGAGTATTTGATCATGAGAGAATCTGATATTCTCGGTGTTCTGTCCTAACCTGTGGTAAGCTTTGTCAAACACTTTTAATTCTAACTAAAATAATTAAGTATCTATTATGTCAAAATTGATTCATTATGACGCAGATGCACGCGGCGGCCTCAAACGCGGTGTGGATAAACTAGCCAATGCTGTTAAAGTAACCTTGGGCCCTCGTGGCAGAAACGTAGTTATTGAGAAATCTTTTGGTGCTCCTACGGTTACAAAGGATGGTGTAACGGTTGCAAAAGAGATCGAACTTGCAGATAAGGTCGAAAACATGGGTGCTCAGATGGTCCGTGAAGTCGCTGCAAAGACCAGTGACAATGCGGGTGATGGTACCACTACCGCAACTGTACTTGCCCAGTCCATCATTCAGACAGGCCTTAAGAACGTAACTGCCGGTGCAAACCCGATGGAACTAAAGAGGGGAATTGACAAGGCTGTTGTTGCTGTTGTTGAAGAACTTCGCAACCAGAGCCAGCCCGTAGGAGACAGCCTCGACAGCATCCGCCAGGTTGGAACCATCTCTGCTAACGGTGATGAAGAGATCGGATCCTACATTGCCGAAGCGATGGAAAAAGTTGGTAAAGATGGCGTCATTACTGTTGAAGAAGCCAAGGGAACGGATACCTACCTCGATACAGTTGAAGGTATGCAGTTTGACAGAGGGTATCTGTCACCCTACTTCGTGACCAACAGCGACAACATGACTGCCGAAATGGAAGAACCTTATATCCTGATTTTCGACAAGAAAATCTCCAATATGAAGGATCTGCTTCCAATCCTTGAGAAAGTTGTTCAGTCAGGCAAGCCCCTTCTGATCATCGCCGAAGATGTGGAAGGCGAAGCTCTCGCTACTCTGGTGGTAAACAAACTTCGCGGATCCCTGAAAATTGCAGCTGTAAAGGCTCCCGGATTTGGAGACAGAAGAAAAGCGATGCTCGAAGATATCGCCATTCTTACTGGTGGAACAGTGATCAGTGAAGAAAGAGGATATAAACTTGAGAATGCCACACTGGACTTCTTGGGTACTGCAGATCGTGTAAATATCGATAAGGACACCACAACCATCGTAGGTGGAAAAGGGAAAGAAGATGATATCCAAGCACGAGTCAATCAGATCAGAACCCAGATTGAAACCACTACCTCTGACTACGATCGGGAGAAACTGCAGGAGCGCCTTGCAAAATTAAGCGGTGGTGTTGCAGTTCTTTATATCGGTGCAGCTTCCGAAGTAGAAATGAAGGAGAAGAAAGCCCGTGTGGAAGATGCTCTTCATGCAACCAGAGCTGCTGTTGAGGAAGGAATTGTACCGGGTGGCGGTGTAGCACTTCTGAGAACTGTAGGAGTATTTGATAAGCTCGAAGCGGACAACTCAGACGAGAAAGTTGGGTTTGATATTATCCGCCGTGCTCTGGAAGCCCCGCTGCGTGCGATCTCCAACAACGCCGGAGTTGAAGGCTCTATCGTCGTTCAGAAAGTACTGGAAGGAGAGGGCGCATTTGGTTACAACGCCCGCACTGAAGTGTACGAAGATCTGATCGAAGCAGGAGTCATTGACCCAACGAAGGTTACCAGAACTGCTCTTGAAAATGCAGCTTCTGTTGCCGGATTGATGTTGACCACCGAAGCTGTTGTTGTGGACAAACCTTCTGATGATAGCGACGATGCGGGTGCTGCTGGTATGCCAGGCGGAATGCCAGGTGGTATGGGCGGCATGGGCGGCATGATGTAATCCATCCTGCTTGCTGATCATCTGCTGAATCTTATCGATTCAGTGTAGAGGACACTTTAAACCCCGGTTCAGTTTTCTGGATCGGGGTTTTTTTATGGGTACCTGAATGTTTAGCCACATTTTAACGAATTATTTCATTTGACTTTCACGGTTTCATAGGTTTTATTTTGGTTGGAAGGGATGCGCGATATTGGCAGGAGGCAGAGTCTGATAAAACCGGGCTAATTACAGTCAGTAATCAATGGAACAAGATAAAATCTTATGGAGACAGCTTAAAGCGGGCAACAGGGATTCCTTTGAAATTATCTTCCACACCTATTACAAAGATCTGTACAGATACGGGGTGAAATTTTCTGGAAGTCCGGAAGAAACAGAAGATGAAATACAAGAGCTTTTTTTGAAACTCTGGAGAAATCGGGAAAAGCTTGGCGATGTAACTGCTGTTAAAACCTACCTATGGACTTCACTCCGGCGCAGATTGATAGCTGCAATTCAAAAAAGTAAAAAAGATACCTCCCGTGCGGAGAGTGTAAGCCGCGGTCAAATATTCTTACTTTCGGCCGAAGAATTTATCATTCAGGACGAAAAAAAGAGAGAGCAGACAGAAAAATTACAGAGTGTCATCCAGGATCTTTCCGTCCGTCAAAAAGAGGTGCTCTATTTAAAATTTTATGAAGGCATGAGCTATCATGAAATTGAACAGATTTTGGGGGTTAGCCAACACACAGCCCGGAATTACCTCTATCTGGCACTTCAGAATCTTCGCAAGTTGTTTCCGGAAGAGGCCCCTGCACTTTTTTCAGTGTTACTGCTTCTACTTTCACAAATAAAGTGAATCCTTTTGTAAGGATCTGATCAGCGGATCTGCCCTCTTTAGTAAATAACTCCCGCCAAATTTGTCACTTATTTTAGAAATCACAGGGATACAACGCGTCGACAGGTATCCGTTAAAGGGTGAATCTAATGCCACGCTCATTTTCTATCCTATTTTTCAGCAGAGAATTTCAATATCATAAGAGCAGTTAAAATATACACTTACTGCTAATCTCTAAAGCTCTCCTTCAGTTATTTGATTTTTTATTAATAGAAACAGTGACAAAGCTGTTTGGCAGGTGTCTATTTAGGTGGAGAAACTGACGACAGACAACAATGTTTTGGAAATGGACAATCCGGAGATAAAAAATCTTGTAAACGATCCCTCATTTGTGAGATGGGTCCGGGGCCGCGCTACCGCACAGGAGTGTACCTATTGGGATAACTGGCTTGTTAAGAGCCATGAAAATCGCTCGCTGGCAAAGAAAGCACAGGCTGAAATAGCGGGTTTTACCATTCGGCCGGCAGAAGCACCTGAAGCAAAGGATGCGTGGAATCATCTCCAAAGAACTCTTGCTGAGAGTCAGGGTAGGAGCAACCTTTTAAAAAGGTACCTGCCTAAAGAGAGTGTCTGGTATGCGCGTATTGCAGCGGTTTTTCTGTTGGCGGCACTAACCGGCCTTCTGATCACAAAGTTAAATGTTACAGGTGATAGGCCCATAGCAGACAGT
This sequence comes from uncultured Balneolaceae bacterium, assembly GCA_938003885.1. Taxonomy (GTDB): domain Bacteria; phylum Bacteroidota; class Rhodothermia; order Balneolales; family Balneolaceae; genus Rhodohalobacter. The sequence goes on from CALKWT010000152.1 coordinate 4,003, forward strand.
GCAGTCCATGAAGTCGTGACAGCAGCCGGGGAGTTAAAGACAGTGATGTTTTCAGATGGATCGGAAGTCATACTTAATGGGAATTCGAAAATCCGCTATGTCGTCACGGGAACGGACTCTTTTACTGTTGATCTGCATCTGACAGGAGAAGCCTACTTTTCGGTGGCAGACAGACGCCACAGACAGAATATAAGTCCCTTTCGGGTGCAAACGGACGAAGGACTGATCCAGGTTCTGGGGACCCGGTTTGCCGTCTCTAACCGTGATCATAGAACCCGGGTCATATTAGAGGAGGGAAGTCTTTCTGTGAAACCCATTCATCAGGAACTGGAGATAATTCTTGAGTCGGGCCAGCTTGCTATGCTGGAATCGCCGTATGAGGATATGGAGATCCGACAAGTAGATACATCACTTTACAGTTCATGGATCCGTGGCCGTATAGAATTTGATCAGGCAGAAGTAGAAGATGTGATGGAGCGCCTGGAAGATCTATTTGATATACGTATCGAAATCCGGGATCAGACCATTCTTGGCAAGAGGATTTCTGGCTCCATTGAAGACAACGACCTCCATGTGATTGTATCAGCTCTTTCTAAAATGCTTGATACCCCGGTATATCGCGGTGATCAACCGGAGGTGTACTACTTTGGGGATCCTGAATAATTGCACCATAGAGACTCCTGCATGAACCTGAATGCAGCTAACTGATTACTGGAAATCAATTTGATTCATCATTTTCAAATACTAACTCACAACCAACGAACTATGAAACGTAAAAGGTACAATAAATTGAATCCCATGATAAAGGGGTTATGTTTTGTATTATTTTTAACTTTTCAATGGCCATGGCAGGCGGGTGCCCAGGACCACAATCCCGATCAGATGGTGTGGGCAGGACAACCAGCGGGGGAATATAACAGAGATAGCTCTGATTTTGTCCCTCTGCGGCAACTCATCCGGACGCTGGAAAATCAACGCCGTATCTCCTTTCTCTATACGGGAGATCTCGTTAATAATATGATGGTTCATAGATCTGCCATGGATTCAGACAACCTGGCTCAGGAATTTGGTAAGATACTCGCTGAAATCGGGTTGACTTATGAAAAACATACCCAAAGTACCTATTTGATCCTGGAGGTTTCAGACAACCGCTCCTCTGGTCAAAATACCTCGATATCTTCCTATCAGGAAATCGTGAGCGGAAGGGTGACGGATTCACAGAGCGGAGAGGTGCTGCCGGGAGTTAATATTGTGGTAAAAGGGACCTCTGCCGGTACGGCAACAGATTCGGATGGATTGTTTGAACTGACCGTTCCATCCCTGAATGAAACGTTGGTATTTTCCTATATCGGATACCAAAGCCTGGAGTATTCTTTAGAGGGGACTTCCCGGCTTGAGATTGAAATGAACCCGGAAGCGCTTTTTGGAGAGGAGCTTGTAGTCATTGGTTACGGAACACAAACCCGGGCGGATCTGACCGGTTCTGTTTCCACGGTTAATGTAGAGAGAACTCTGGCGACCCGACCCATCACTGATTTGGGAAGGGGTCTCCAGGGTGCTGTTCCCGGATTAACCATTACAACACCGACAGGGGAGCTTGGCACGAACCCCAATATTACACTTCGGGGAATGAGGGGATCTCTGAATACCGGTTCAGCTGGTGCACGTCCGCTTATACTGGTAGATAATGTGGAGATATCCAACCTCAATATGTTGAATCCTAATGATATTGAATCGATCTCTGTTTTAAAAGATGCTGCATCCACCGCCATTTACGGTACACGTGCAGCCTGGGGAGCGATCCTGATCACCACAAAATCTGGCTCGTTTGAAACGTCTCCGCAAGTGACGTATACCAATAACCTGTCTACAGCTACACCTACGACCAACCTGCAGGTTGCACCTGCTGTGCCGGGGACAGAGATGGCATTTTCTGCAATGCAACGAACCAACCCATCCACCAATGTTTTCACGATCGTCGGTATGTCTTACGATGAGACCGGAATTCAGAAAATGAGGGAGTGGGAGCAGCAGTATGGAGGACAGAATCTGGGTCCCGAAATGGTGATGGGCAGAGATTTTGAAGTCAGAGACGGGCGCCTCTTTTTCTACCGGCCCTGGGATGCCGCTGATATGTATGTGGAGGATTGGGCTCCCATGCAAAATCACAATCTGAATGTATCGGGCGGGAGCGAGTCGATCAGTTACGACCTGGGCCTTGGTTATACCGGGCAAACGGGTGTGCTGAAGGTCAATCCGGATCAGTGGGACAGATACAATGTCAATCTGACGCTGAACTCAAACGTGAATGACTGGCTGGACGTACGAGGGAACATCATGTGGTCCAGAACGGATCATCAGACCCCGTATAATTTTTATTCAGCTACCTACGATTACTGGTACTACCTCTACCGGTGGCCCGCTACCTACCCATTTGGAACCTATGAAGGGCTGCCATTCCGGAACCCGGCGACTGAAGTAAGCCAGGCAAATATGAATGAGCTTACAGAAAATATGACCCGATTCACCGTAGGGGGTACCGCCTCCCTCATGGAAGGATGGAGCGTGGATGTCGATTTTACCTATGGAACTAATAACGCAAACAATCACATCCAGGGAGGGTCGGTGTCCGGTTATAATTTCTGGGCAGGAGGCGGTAATCTTAATTATGGCAGTTATACGGCACCTGCCAATGACCGGGTCCGCTATGCAACTTCCTGGGCAAATCGGAGCAATCTGCGTGCATTGACGACCTACAATGCAGATCTTCAAAGTCATTCCTTTTCTCTGATGGCAGGTACGGACATGGAGCTCTTTCAGTCCTGGAGCCAGTACTCCGAAAGGCGTGATCTGCTCGACCAGCAGAAGAGTGAGCTCTCACTTGCAGTCGGAGATCAGTTTGCAGGAGGAGGGCGGGGCCACTGGTCCACAATGGGCTTCTTTGGCCGTGTCAACTACTCTTTTCAGAATAAATACCTCCTTCAGGTCAACGCCCGTGTAGATGGTTCGTCCCGCTTCCCCTCAGATGATCAATGGGCACTTTTCCCATCCGTATCCGCAGGCTGGGTGCTGACCCAGGAATCGTTTATGGATTTTGCAAAGCCGGCGCTCTCCTTTCTGAAAATCAGGGGGTCCTGGGGAACCATCGGAAATCAGAATGTGGGCCAGAATGCCTTTATCTCGACCATGGGATCACTCTCCTCAGGCTGGTTGGTTGGGAGCAGTTCTACACAACCTACTTTTGGAACTCCCGGGCCCGTCTCCTCAAGCCTCACATGGGAGAAGGTGACTACTCTGGACCTGGGCCTGGATGCGACTCTTTTCCGAGACAGACTGTCAGTTACATTCGATTGGTACAAACGCAAGACCAGTGACATGCTGACAGCCGGAATTACGCTTCCAAGTAGTTTTGGTGCTTCTGCCCCCAGACGGAACTTCGGAGAGATGGAAACGGAGGGGTGGGAAATTGAGCTGACCTGGAATCAGGTAGTGTCTAATGATTTTCAGTTCTACGTTACAGGGACACTCACTGATTTTCAGGAGAGAATAGTGCGCTTCCCGGATGTAACAAGAACGGTTCCCAATACCATTGCCGCGCTAAACAATGTCTATTACGAAGGCATGGTTCTGGGAGAAATATGGGGTTATGAAACCGACGGTTTTTTCACTGCAGATGATTTTGAGCAGGATGCAGCCGGAAACCTGATACGGGATGACAACGGCCGGTACATTCTCAAGGACGGCATTCCTGACCAAAGCCTCTTTGAGTCAGGGTGGTTCTTCTACGGGCCGGGTGATATTCGGTACAGAGACCTCGACGGTGATGGGGAGATTACCTATGGAGAGGGCACAGTTGATAACCCGGGTGACCGCAGGATAATCGGTAATTCAACACCTCGGTATCAGTATGGTTTTACACTGGGCGGAAACTGGAAGAATATTGACTTCAATATCTTTCTTCAAGGTGTGGGCAAGCGGGACTTTTGGGCCAACGGACCCATTTTCATTCCAGGATACCGGCCCGGAGAGGCGTGGTATACCCATCAGCTGGATTACTGGACACCCGATAATCCAAATGCTTTCTACCCAAGACCCACGGATCATTCACAGTCCAATAACATACGCAACTTTCTTCCGCAGACCCGATACATGCTGGACCTCTCCTACTTGAGACTGAAAAATGTAACGATCGGGTATACGCTGCCCACATCTCTTCTGGAAAGGTTGCCAATCACAGCATTCAGAATTTATGTGAGTGGTGAAAATCTCTTTGAATTTGATAATCTCGGGGACATGCCGATCGATCCCGAAATGGACTATACAACTCCGGGCCTGAATGATACCAACTCATTTGGGCGGGTTTATCCCTATCGAAGAACACTTTCTGCGGGTGTGTCCGTATCCTTCTAAACGTCAGTTTCTATAATGTTTTAAATAAAATATTGAAGATCATGAATTTCAAAGCACTTCTGTACAAAGTTACTCTGTTCGCTGCACTTCTGGTTGTAAGCGGTTGTGAAGAGCATCTGACAAGGCCGCCACTCGACCAGATGACAGATGAGACGTACTGGACCAATGAAGAGAATGTAAGAACCTTTTCATGGGGTTTCTATCCCGGTTTTTTTACAGGATACGGAAGCGGATTTACCTGGGGAGCCTACTTCTCAGGGCAGAGTTTGAATGACGATTTTGCGCCCACCAATCCGCCTCAGTTTACAGAAAATGTTCCAACTTCCGGGGGAGGATGGGGATTTGCCAATGTAAGAAAAGCAAATATTTTCATTGACCGGGTTCAGGGCGTGGATATGGCTCCGGAGGCGGTTGAGCACTGGACGGGAGTAGGCCGTTTTTTCCGGGGTTTGCAATATCACCTTCTGGTCAGAAGTTTTGGGGATGTACCCTGGTACGATGAGGTACTTGAAGAGGATGACGAGCGGCTTTACAAGCCCCGGGATCCTCGGACTGTGGTGATGGACAATGTGCTTTCTGACTTTAAATATGCTGCAGAACATGTCAGAGAAAGTGATGGGGAAGATGGCCTTACCGTGAACAGATATGTTGTGCTCGCCTATATGTCGCGTGCCTTTTTGTTTGAGGGAACCTTCCTTAAATATCATGACATCGATCAGCAGAAGGCTGAAGAATACCTGAAAGAAGCGAAGTGGGCGGCAGATCAGATTATTCAGTCCGGTAATTATCAGGTGTCTGACAACTACAGGGAGATGTTTAATTCCCTCAGCCTGGCGGGTAATCCTGAAATGATTCTTTACCGAAAGTATGAGATCGGTGTGCTGACTCACGCTTTGAACTCCTACAATAACAGGGAGCCTCAGACAGGCGTGTCCAAAAATGCCATTGAATCGTATCTGGCTTCAGATGGCCTTCCCATTTCGATATCACCGGCTTACCAGGGCGACAGATCGATAGAAGATGTAATGGCCAATCGGGATCCGAGACTGCGCGAAACCATCGTACCCGAACTCAGGCTGAATGGTGTAGTTAGCAACTACTCCACATCTGGTTATGCCACACATAAATTTTTGAATGAAGAGATCAAGGATTTGCCGGAAGGTTCTTCAAACCTGAATCCAACGGACGCTCCGGTGATCCGATACGGGGAAGTGCTGATGAACTATGCCGAAGCTGCTGCCGAGTTGGGTACCCTAACCCAGGAGGATCTGGATAAATCAATTAATCAGCTCAGGGCACGGGGGGAAGGTGTGGTCCCGCCGCTCCAGGTAATTGGAGGGCAGCCGGCAGTAAATGGAGCAGTTTATGACGATCCGAAGCGAGATCCTGATGTATCCCCGTTATTATGGGAGATCAGAAGGGAACGAAGAACAGAGCTGATGATGGAAGGATTCCGGCTGAACGATCTCAGAAGGTGGAAAAAGCTTGATTATGCAGATACAGTAGAGAACCCTGATATAAACAGAGGTGCCTGGGTAGACCGGAATGACTATCCTGACCTTCAGGCGGATGTCACTCTGGATGGGGAGGGTGAGCAAGGCTATATTGTGCCCTCCACGCAGCAGCAGTCTCAGCGCCGGTTATATGATGAGCGAGTCTATCTGAATCCTATCCCGCTTAATCAGATCACGCTCTATCGGGATAATGGTGCAGAATTAAGTCAGAATCCCGGCTGGTAGCAGAGTTCTAAATCGTATCGGTTGTACCCCCCGAAAGCCTGAACGGATCTTGTGATTCGGGCAGGCTTTTTTTGTTGGTGAAATTTGATACAGGGTTGGGGTGTGTTCCATTCCAAACATGTAAAGATCTCCAGGAAGGGGGAAAGTACAGCAGAAATAGAGACTTGTGAATGTGCAGATTTAATTTATTAAATGAACCGTTCTTTACTTTTCTTGTTGTGAAACTTTTATTTAAATTTAGCGAAAGGACTTATCGGGAAATAAAAAGAAATTGAAAGGCGATTTTCTCTGAAAGCTCTTTTTCACTATAATAATTATCACTGAACCTGGAGTATTTACATGAGATCTACTGTAGAGCGACGAGACAGCATCATCCAGCTGATACGTAAAGATGGAAAAGTAAGGGTTGATAACTTAGCAGAACAATTTGATGTGTCGAGTGTGACCATCCGAAACGATTTGGATTTTCTGGAGAAGAAAGGAATTCTACACCGAACTCATGGCGGAGCATTAATCCGTAAAAATGTTTATGAGGATCCCACACTCGAAGAAAAACAGAAGTTATTCCAAAAGGAGAAACAACGGATAGGAGAGAAGGCCGTAGAATTGATTAATGACGGGGATTCAATTCTGCTCGACTCCGGAACCACAGCGATGGAAATCGCGTATAGGCTGACTGATAAGAAGAATCTTACAGTCATGACAAATGCACTGAATATCGGATTGAAACTCGGTGCACACGAGAATTTAAATGTGATGCTTACAGGTGGACTGCTGCGGAAGGAGTCCTTCTCCCTGGTGGGTCCCGAAGCGGAAGCAACCATTGGAAACTATTACTTTGACAAACTTTTTCTTGGCGTAGACGGACTGGATATCAAATTTGGCCTCACCACACCCAATCCGATGGAGGCTCAGTTAAACCGGACGATGGTGGACCGGGCTCAGCAGGTGATCGCCATTGCCGATTCAAGCAAGTTTGGCAGACACAGCTTCTCCTACATCTGCGATGTGGATGTGATCAGCACCATCATTACAGATTCAAATATTTCATCCCGGTATGAAACAGAACTGCTTCGGAAGAATATCAACGTGATTAAGGTGTAGGGGTTTTCTGCCTACTCCTCAGGGGTATCGGCTGCCATTTTAAGCCATGCGGATTTGAGTGCAAAAGAAGCAATCACCACAATCACCGTAAGGATGGCCGCGGGAAGGATGTTTCCATAAATCCAGTATCCGGTGGCGAGCAGTATTCCATAAATCACAATACATCCCAGTACCATGCAGTAGATCCCTTGCGGTACTCTCCATGATTTATCCTCAATATCACTGATCTTCACTCCTCTGCGATCGGCCATCTCCCGAATCCGCACCCAGCCGGGTCCGCCCGGCCGTATTTTCATACAGAAGCTCACCAGTGTGTCTTCACTTGTGGGACGGGTTAAATAGGTGACCATCACCCATACAATGGTCGTAATGACCACTCCGGTAAGCAGTTCCTGCCAGGAGTTTAACACAGGCAACCCTGTGGAGGCGTGCCAGAAACGGAAATAAAGTGCAATCAAAAAGGAGACAATCATAGCCGAAATCTCACTCCAGGCGTTGACTCTCCACCAGAACCATCTCAGGATGAAGATGAGTCCGGTGCCGGCGCCAATCTGAAGGATAATCTGGAAGTTGTCCAGGGCGGAGGTCATGGCAAGCGCCAGCCACCCTGCGAGGATCATAAGGACAACGGTAGAGACTCTTCCCACGTTGACAAGCTCTTTTTCGGTGCTTTCGGGGCGGACAAAGCGTTTGTAAAAATCATGTACGATATAGGAGGAGCCCCAGTTCAGGTGTGTTGAAATGGTCGACATGTAAGCGGAAATCAGGCCGGCGATGACCACTCCCATCCAGCCTACCGGAAGAAAGGTAAGCATCGCAGGATAGCCCATGTCGTGTCCGACGACCCCGGATGCGTGGGGGAAAGCTTCACTGATGGAGTCAAGAGTCGGGAATACAATAACGGAACAGAGTCCGACAAGGATCCACGGCCATGGACGCAACGCATAGTGCAGCGCATTGAAAAGGAATACGGCTCCCACAGCGTTGTTCTCATCTTTAGCTGCCAGCATCCGTTGTGCCACATACCCGCCGCCGCCTGGTTCCGATCC
>CALKWT010000153.1 GCA_938003885.1 uncultured Balneolaceae bacterium
ACGGCGACCAACGAGATCTACACTCTTTCCCTACACGACGCTCTTCCGATCTGCGGACTTGCCGATTGAGTCGGAAGGATACCTGGTCGCAGCCCGCGGTGTTTCCCTCTTTGCAGACTGGTATGACCGGGTTTACGACCTGCGGAACTTTGTGGAGGCCGAACGATTTCCCCGGCTTAATTTAACGACGTCCAGCCCTCTATCGATCGCTTCAGGCGGCGGCGTCATCGTGGATAGCCTGACCTATCATCCATCAGAATGGGGCGGAAATGGAGTTTCTCTGGAACGGTATAAGGATTCAGCCCCGGCACACTATCGGGAGAATTGGGCGGAATCAGAGGATGCACTTCTGGGTACGCCGGGATTGACAAATACTGTGCAGGCCCCGGTCCGACCACCAGAAGTGGTATCGATCCGGTTTCCCTCCCCCTTGCTGATGCAAGTAACCTTTTCAGGGGCACTTTCAGATGATTCTGCAACCAACCCAGAGCTTTACGAACTGGACAGCGAGGTCCGGATGGATACGATCCGCCGGCTGGAAGGAGACGCGCGGACTCTGGAGTTCCGGTTGGGCTCCCGCCTGTCTGATCAATCTGATTATCGATTTACCTTCCGGGAGATCGAAGATATTTTCGGAAACAGAGGCAGCGGGGATTTTGAATTTGTTTTTGAAAATCCGTTCCGAATTGAGATGGCAGAGATGGACAAGCCGGATGAACTACTGCTGCGTCTATCTCTGCCGGCGGCATTAGCGTCGTGTGAAAGTGGGACATTTGTCCTGTCAAGTGAAAATAGGAGGACGGGGGGAGATGACCTCATTTCAGTAGGGACAGAGGGGCCATCTCCGGCAGACCCGGCAGACACCGGAGCCGAACAGCGGGAGAGAGGCGGTGATGTTTCACAGTCCGGTTTATCCGAATATCGCTGCATCATGGACAATTCTGAGACGGTGAGGCTTCTTTTTGACTCTCCCCTTGAATCGGGACGTTACAGAATCACCGCAAACGGCTTAGAATCGTTTGTCTCCGGCCTGAGCGAACAGTGGCTGCTTGAGACGGATACCTCTGTCAGCTTTTATCAATTCGATGCCTATCAGCCGGGAGATCTGGCTGTAAGTGAATTTATGTACCGCCCTCCCGCCGGGTCTCCGAAGTATGTAGAGATTAGAAACGTGTCCGGCCGGTTTCTGAACCTGAGAGATTTTGAACTTCGGCGGGCTGAAGGTGCGTCATCTGGCGGCGGATCGGTGAGCGGGATGGATCTGCCGGCAGAGCCTGGCGAATATGTTGTGATTACGGAGAGTCTTGAAGAGATGAAGGCCTCCTTTGGTACAGGGCCGTGGCATGAAATGAGCCACTTTCCGGGATATACATCTTCTCTACCGGATGAGGTCCGCTTTCTGGACCCCCTGGGTGAACTGATCGAACGCATTCCCTACAATCCGGGAGCCTGGGGCGGAGATGAGGTTTCACTGGAGCGAAGAAGTGTGAGGGCGCCAGCAGGCCATCCAGCCAACTGGGCAGAGTCAGAATCTGATACACGCGGTACACCGGGCGAAGCTAACTCCGTACCGAAAGAGCTTCCCGGCCCCGAACTGTTGTCAGCTGATTTTATCGATGATAAGAACATTGAACTGCTGCTCTCCGGCGCCATCGATGCAGGGACGGTTTCTGCAGAGCATTTCCGTATGTCCGGTAACAGAACTGTCCGGCAGCTGCATTTCACTTCTGAAGGGCGAGTTATACTTACTCTGGATGGTGCGATGACATCGGGAACTGTCTATCGTGTGACCGTCCGGAATCTCACAGATATTTTTGGGAATACTCTCGATCAGGCAACTGTTCAATTTACCTATTACCAGCTTCAGAAAGCTTCTAAAGGTGACATTGTTATCAATGAATTTATGTATCGCCCGCCTGAAGGGTACACCCGTTACATCGAACTCTATAACCGTTCGGAGAAGACGGTGGATCTGGCAGGCTGGATGCAGGCAAACGATACAGGTACCCGCCGGGTACTAACGACGGAGAGGGAAATGCTGCCGCCGGGAGAATTCATGGTCATTCTGCCGGACAGTACCCTTCTCTCTCGGTTTCCGGAGATCCCCTCTCTCATGGCAGGGTCTGCTCTGTCTGCATTGAAAGTAAACGGGGATGCGATCGTCATTGCCAATGCAGAGGGGGTTGTGATCGATTCACTCTCCTACCACCCGTCGTGGGGCAGCAACGGAAGAGCTCTGGAGAGGCGGCGTGCAGAGCTCTCTTCTGAGTTTGCAGAGAATTGGGGAGAATCACCCGCAGAGAATTTGGGTACCCCGGGCCGGGCAAATGAGATAAACAGGGATTTTGAACTCCGGGTTCTCCGGGCAGAGGCGATCGGCAGAAAGAAGATTGAGGTTGAGTTTAACGTACCCATACGGGGCTCCTCGGTTGAACCTGAACATTTCCAACTGGCCGGATCAGGGGGCAGGCCGGGCTCGGCCACTCTATCAGAGGAGAGTGTGGTTGCGCTACACTTTTCTGATCCGCTCCCGTCAGGTCATGAGGTGTTGGAGATCCGGAACCTACGGAGTCTGGGTGGTTTTGAAATAGCGGCCGGCTATACCGTTCCGGTGACAATTTTTGATCTCTATCAGGAAGGGGATATTGTGGTTAATGAATTTATGTATCGGCCACCGGAGACCCACCCCCGGTTTATTGAACTCTACAACCGCTCAGACAAACTTCTGAACCTGAAGGGGTGGAGGTTGCAGAGAAGGGCGGGGGCAGGGGAGGCCGATCGAATGGTATCGGAGTCAGATCTGGTAATAGAACCGGAAAGTTATCTTGTTCTGACAGATGATACAGAGCTATTCAGCCAGGTCTATCCTGATCAGAATGTAACCGGCATGGCCCGTTACCCCGCCTTCACCATAACGACCCCGGATCAGATCAGGCTCTTTACATCGGATGGTATTCTGGCCGACTCACTCATGTACAACCCGTCGGAGTGGGGTGGAAACGGAGTAGCACTGGAGCGGCTGATGACAGATCTCCCCTCCGGTTTGAGAGAAAACTGGGCTGAGTCTCCTAACCCTCTCCTTGGCACGCCCGGACGACCCAATGAAGCAGTACCTGATCCGGCGCCTCCCGAAATTGTTGAAGCTTCACAGTTCGAGGAGCTGGGGTTCCGGTTAATGTTCTCCAGGAAATTGAATAAAGAGAGCGCATTGACAAGTGAGAATTACCAGATTCAACCTGAAATAAAAATCTCGCTGATTGGCCTGAATGAGGAGGAGGTTCTGCTTTTTACGGAAGAGGAGCTTGTCAGCGGGCAAGAGTATCGTATCCGCGTGAGCGGGGTAGAGGATCTGTATGGACAGGAGATGGAGGCGGCAGAAGTGGGTATCCGCTACCTGGATTTTGGAACTGTTGAACCGGGGGACCTTGCAATTAATGAAGTTTTATACCGTCGCAAGGGCGCTGGGGACCCTCAGTTTGTCGAAATTTATAACCGTACAGAAGTGAATGTGGACCTGTCGGGATGGTTTCTGAGTGACAGTGCAGGCTCTGCAGTCATCCCTGCAGGAACGGCTATTCATGCAGAGGATTATCTGCTTCTAACCGATCACCCCGGTTTCGCAGCCACATCAGAAAAAACAGTCTATCTTCCTGATTTTCAACCCCTGGGAGTGAATGGCGACGCCGTCGTCCTCAGAGAACCGGACGGGATGGTGGCAGACAGCCTCTATTATCATGCCGATTGGGAAACCCCCGATGCAGGTGTTTCACTGGAGCGAAAGGACCCTGCGGCACTCACGATAGACCCGGCCAACTGGGCCCCAAGCAGAGATGAGAGAGGAAGTACTCCTGGTGAAATTAACAGCCGGTTTGAACCCGATATCTACCCGCCTCTGATACAATTTGTGAATCTTCCTCATCCCGATTCGGTCTACGTCCTTTTTGACAGTTATATCTTTTTAAACCAAAATGATCACGTAAAGAATAAGGAGTTGGGTGATAGCGCCGTGCCAACCCGCTTTCTGCTCAATGGAACAGAGGTGGAGGTGATCCGTTATGATGCTTTGAGGGCGGACAGGGTGATCCTCCGGGCTGAAGGTATCCGGGCGGGGGAAGAGAACATTCTGACGGTCGAAAATCTAATAGATTTTCAAGGGAATCGTTCTGAACTTCTTGCGCAGCCGGTTGCGCAGGCACCCGGGGAGAGAGATCTTGTAATCAACGAGATCATGTTTCAACCTGTTGCTGAAAGCCATGACGGTTTACCAGATCAGTCTGAATACATCGAGATTTACAACCGGAAGTCCTACGCACTCTCATTGGAAGGCCTGTTTCTGCATGACACTCCCGACGAGGAGGGTGCGATAATAAAAATGGAACCGCGCACTACACAAGCCCGGTGGATTCCGGCTCAGGGTTATGCTCTCTTCTACCCTGAGCCGGCGCGTGTGGAGTTCACCGAAAGCAGAATTGCCAGGTTTTTTCATCTTGGTGAAGAGGTTGCTCCTTTCGCCCTACAGGTGGAAAGGAGTACACTGAA
>CALKWT010000154.1 GCA_938003885.1 uncultured Balneolaceae bacterium
CCAGAATCGTTATTAAAATTGGGGGCAACGCCTTAACAGATCCGCAAACAAAAAACTCCATCATTGAACAAATCTGTTCTGTACAGGAAGACGGTCACCAGATTGTGCTTGTTCACGGGGGGGGGTTAGAGATTCAGGATCTGCTCAGCTCGGTCAATATTCTCTCACAGTTTGCCGGCGGACACAGGATCACCGATGATGCATCCATCCATTACGTTGAAATGGCATTGAGTGGAAGGGTAAACAAAGAACTGGGGCGCCTTTTGAACGCCAGGAACAAAAAAGCTGTTGGAATATCAGGCAAGGATGGGCCGATAGCCATAGCAGAAAAAAGATACCACACGATGGTAGAGGATGGCCAGGAAACAAAAAAGGATATCGGGTTTGTCGGTGACGTGGTTGAAATAGACACCCGGCTGATCTCTCTTTTGTTACAGGACGGATTTCTGCCGGTGCTCTCCCCTATCTCCCTGGGGCGGGATGGGGAAACCTATAATATCAACGCCGATCTTTTTGCCGGACAAATTGCCGGAGCCATGAATGCAGATAAATTTATTGCCATGACAAATATCGACGGCCTGTTAGCCGATGTGAAGGATCCAGGCTCCATCATACACCGTTTAACTGCATCAGAAGCCAGAAAATTATATGGATCCGTCATCCAGGGTGGAATGATACCTAAAATCGATTCCTGCCTGAAAGCACTGGAACATGGCGTGACTTCTTCTCACATTATCAATGGAACGGATCGGCAGAGTCTATTGCGACTCATTCGAACAAATGATACCATTGGTACTATAATTGTTAAGAACGATGTATAGGAGGCTTTAATCAAACTGCTCATTTGTCTGCTATTCCTATAGGCCCAAAAGCAGAGTAAGACGAGTGAACAAATGAGCAACCGTATCGTTCATAGTCATCCTTCGAACAGGAACCGAACGCCTGCCGGAGACTCTAACGATGAAATCAAACCAAACTCCTGGTATTTCAAATCCTTGAGTAATTAAAAACAGTAAATCTGGACTGTAATTATGTCTAAAAATATTTCGGGCAAAGTTTTTAAAACCGTAAAAACTGTTTTCGGCAAACAGCCTGCCAAAAAGAAAGCGGATAAATATCATTTCGATCTCTACGGGCGCTATCCCATCGCCCTTGTTCGCGGAAAAGGATCAAAGGTGTGGGATGATGAGCGTAATGAATATATCGATGCATTGGCAGGTATCGCTGTGAATAACCTGGGACATTGCCACCCCGAAGTGGTAAAGGCAATTCAGAAGCAGGCTGAAAAGCTGATTCACGTCTCTAATTTTTACTACAATGAACCTCAAAGCAATCTTGCAGAAAAACTGGTAAAAGTCTCCGGACTGGATCGTGTTTTTTTCTGTAACAGCGGAGCAGAGGCACTGGAAGGTGCCATGAAACTGGCTCGGCGGTACGCTTATAATAAAGGAAGGCAAGGGCATATTCTATCGATGGACAACTCCTTCCACGGCCGTACACTGGGCACCATATCGATGGGCAAAGAACAGTATCAGGAAGGCTTTGCCCCGCTGCCTGATGGGTTCAGGAAAACCCCCTATAATCATGTCGGATTACTCGAAGAGAATGTAAATGAGGAGACGATCGCTATATTGCTGGAACCTGTACAGGGCGAAGGTGGGGTGATTGAAGCGACACCCGAATTCGTGGCTAAAGCGCGCGAGCTGTGTGACAAATATGAAATCCCTCTGATTTTTGATGAGGTGCAAACCGGTATCGGTCGTACCGGTAAAATGTTTGCTTATCAGCATTTTGGTGTCAAACCTGATATTATTGGACTTGCCAAAGGCCTGGGGTCGGGTTTACCTATTGGCGCGGTTTTGGCCAAAGAGCATTTTGCTGCGGCATTCTCTCACGGAAGTCATGGTACGACCTTTGGGGGAAATCCGCTCGCTTGTGCCGCCGCCCTTGCTACTCTCAAAGTGATTGAAAAAGAGGATATCTGTGAAAAAGCCCGCGTCCGGGGTAATTACTTAAAAACAAGATTAAATGATCTCTCCACCGAATGGGATGCAATACGTCAGGTACGGGGTAAAGGCCTGATGATTGGCGTGGAACTTGCCTTTCCGGGTGCAGAGGTTGTAAAAGAGATGATGATCAGAGGAGTACTCTCCAATTGTGCGTCCACGAATGTTATCCGGTTGGTGCCCCCACTAAATATATCGAAGGAGGATCTGGACAGAGTTGTGGATGTATTAATAGAATCTATTAAAGTAGTTGAAGCGAAAAATCATGGCTGAAATTAAAGCGGGAATTGTAGGTGCCACCGGATACACAGGATCTGAGCTGGTTCGGCTGCTTGCACAACACCCAAATGTAACGATAGAATTTGTCACCAGTGAATCTTATAAAGGCCAGAGCCTGGCTGCTGTCCATCCCCATCTGCACGATACAGTAGATATCACCTTGATCTCGGCGAGTGAGATTGATGATTATAATCCGGACGTGCTCTTTCTGGCACTGCCGCATGGGGTTTCGATGGACTATGTGAAGAAGTGGTCTGACAGAGATTTCTCCATCATCGATCTTTCGGGAGATTTTCGGTTTAAAGATCCTGCGATGTATGAAAAGTGGTATAACAAAAGTCACTCTGCACCGGAACTGATTACTGATGCAGCGTACGGAATGCCTGAGCTTTTCAGAGATGATATACGGAATGCCAAACTGGTTGCAAATCCCGGTTGTTACCCCACCTCTTCCATCCTGGCTCTTGCGCCCCTGATCAAACATGACTTTATTAATCCGACCTCTATCATCGTAGATTCCAAATCGGGAGTTACCGGAGCGGGTGCGAAACCCAAAAAGGGCCTTCATTTTCCCAATGTGTTTGGCAACTTTTCCGCCTACTCATTGAAAAGTCACCGGCACACCCCGGAGATCGAAGCAACGCTGAATGCACACTCCGGTTTTTCCACAGAGGTTCTCTTTACGCCGCATCTCCTCCCTATCGATCGGGGGATTTTGACGACCACCTACAGTACACCCAAAAAACGGGTCTCTGCTGAAATGGTAGAGGAGTTGTTTCATTCTGTGTATGAGAAAGAGCATTTTGTCCGTGTATTCGATGAACCCCCCGCGCTGAAGAATATTCGCGGATCGAACTTCTGTGACATTTATGCAACGTATGATGAGCGGACACACCGGATCATCACTGTATCCGTGATTGACAATCTGGTGAAAGGGGCAGCAGGCCAGGCTGTGCAGAATATGAATATTATGTTTGGTTTGATCGAATCCAGCGGGCTCAGGCATTTTCCTCTCAGTCCCTGACGGAGTTTTAGATGAGAAGTGAATTCATCTAAAAAAAGTTTAAAGTTTATATGAATTTATTTTATAATTTTTCTTATCATCAACAGGTGTCCGTAATTAACCATGAGATTTACTGGATTTCAGTGCCGGAACAGAACCGGAACTTCGTTTCCGGGTTGTGAATTTCAACTGTTGAGTGAATGCAGAGTCCAGAGAAATGTAGGGTTGATCAGGACCACTCTATGATCAAATGATGTACAACTGTAGCGACATATCATCCCACTTCATCCCCCGGGGATCTCTTCCCATGAACCCGGTGCGCCCGGTTCGCATCCCTCGTCCCGGCAGGCGGGACAGATAACTTCTCTTACAGGAGAAGGAGCATTCAGCTCGTATTCTCCATCTCTCACTTTCCTGCACCCAGATCATTTTTTAAACTAATCATTTTATATCTATGCTTAATAATATCACGCATGTACGAGGGTTTACCTGTTGGGGAGCCCATATGGGAATAAAAGCTAAACGAAGAGACATTGCCCTGATCTTTTCGGAGGTGCCTGCGTCTGCAGCTGCTGTCTTTACCCGGAATGTCGTTTGTGCTGAACCTGTAAAACTCAGCCGGCAACATATCAAGGATGGAATTGGACAGGCTTTTGTCATCAACTCCGGAAATGCCAATGCCTGTACAGGCGAAGAGGGTTGGAACGGTGCGGTTGCGATGGCCGAAGAGACAGCCCGATTGCTGAAAATTAAAAAGGAGGATGTGATTGTGGCTTCAACCGGCCTCATTGGTGAGCCCTTCCCTACCGATAAAGTTCTCAGCGGAATCCGGGAATGTGTCAATAAGCTCTCCAATCGTGAAATTGCCGGATCGTTGACAGCCAATGCCATATTAACCACCGATACGTTTGCAAAAGAAGGTTTTACGTCTTTTAAAGTGGATGGGATCACCATCAATATGGGAGGGATCGCAAAAGGTTCAGGGATGATTCATCCCAATATGGGAACCATGCTGGCTTTCATTGTGTGTGATCTGGCGATCACCCCTGAGCTTCTCGACACAGCTTTGAAGGAAGCAGTAGATGAGTCCTTTAACATGATTACAGTGGATGGGGACACTTCAACCAATGACATGGTCTCGGTGATGTGCAATGGAAAAGCGGGAAATAGTGAAATTACCCGTAAAGATGCCAATTACGATCTCTTTTTGGCCAGCCTGAAGAAGCTCTGCACGCATCTGGCTAAACTGATTGTCTCCGATGGAGAAGGGTCCACGAAACTGATTGAGTACCGAACCAAAGGAGCGCGGAGTGATATGGATGCCAGGCAGATTGTACGGACTGTATCTGACTCCAACCTGGTTAAGACCGCCATTTTCGGTTCTGACCCGAACTGGGGAAGAATTCTGGCTGCAGCAGGACGGGCTGGAATCGATTTTGAACCGGAGCAGGTGGATCTCTATTTGGGAACAGATCTGAACAAGATGATTCCTGTTGTTGAGAAGGGGCAGCCTCTCCCCGATGTGCGGGAAAAACTCAGAAAAACGATGAAATCTTCGAATGTTATCATTCTGATCGATCTCAATCAGGGGGAGGGCGAATCGGTTGGCTGGGGTTCTGATCTCTCTTATGAATATGTACGGATCAATGCCGAATACACAACATAATGCTGAGTAAGAGTGATGGAATATAAAGGACGAGTTGTCAAGTCAACAGGCAAGTGGTATAAAGTAGATGCGGGTGAGGAGATCTGTGACTGCCGGCTGCCTGGCAGATTCCGTCTCGATATAAAGGAAGTCACCAATCCACTGGCTGTGGGGGATTATGTCACATTTCAGGTGGAAGATGATGGAACAGGTGTGATCCATGAGATCCTGCCGCGTAAGAATTACATCCCCCGTCAGGCTACATTCGGGCGGCGGGGTGAGCAGATTCTGGCAGCGAATGTCGACCGGGCCTGGGTAGTACAGGCTGCCCGGGATCCAAAATTCAATCCCGGATTTATTGACCGTTTTCTGGTGACTTGCGAGGCTTATGAGCTTCATGGCGGTATCATCATCAATAAAATCGACTTGATGGATGAGGGAGATCGAAATTACATTCACGCTATGGCCGCCGAGTACTATGAATTGGGATATCCCGTACATTTTACATCAGCTACCCGCCAGGAGAACCTGGAGAAACTGATTGAAGAGCTCAGGGATAAGACTTCAGTCTTTATTGGCCCCTCTGGCGTAGGCAAAACAGCTCTTCTGAATGCCATTGAGCCTGAAGCTAATTTTAAAACAGGGGAAATCTCCCGGTTTTCAAACAAGGGAAAACACACCACTACCTTTGCCCAGCTTGTTCCTTTACAGATCGGAGGATTTATTGTGGATACTCCGGGCCTGAGGGAGTTCGGGTTGGTCAATATCAAAAAGAGTGAGCTCTCCCTCTATTTCCCGGAGATGATTGAGCCCCGACAATATTGCCGATTCAACAACTGCACCCACTTCCATGAACCCGGGTGCGGTATTGCCGAAGCGTATGAGGTCGGTGATATCTCTGCTTCCCGCTATAACTCCTATCTCAATATCCTGGAATCCTTGCCCGACGGATAAAGCTCTGCTGAGGCCGGGAAGCGACCCTGCCTGTTCAATGTTCCATCAATTGAAGCCTGCAGGCCGGTAACAGGTACACTGTTCGATTCCAGTCCGGCCCGGGCACACGGTTTTAATGGGCATCGAGCCAATTATCGGCTGTTCCTGTCTCCACAATTAGTGGAACCTTCAGTTCGAAGGCCGATTCCATCAGCTCTTTAATCTTTCCGGGAATCTCACCCAGCTCATCATTCGATATTTCGAAGACCAGTTCATCATGAACCTGCATGAGCATTCGGGAAGCCAGGTTTTCTTTCTCAAGAAATTCCTGAATATGGATCATTGCAAGCTTTATAATATCCGCTGCAGTTCCCTGAATCGGCATATTGATCGCCGTCCGCTCTGCGAAGCTTCTCATATTCCAGTTGCCGGAATGGATGTCAGGAATGTAACGTCTTCTGCCTAACAAAGTACTGACATAGCCATGCTCCCTGGCGAACTCAATGGTTTCATTGATATAGGTCCGTACACCGGGAAACCTTTCAAAATAGTGGTCGATCATCTCTCCCCCATCTTTATTGCTGATTCCGAGTCGGGATGCCAGTCCATAAGCACTCACACCATAAGGGATGCCAAAGTTGACCTCTTTCGCTTTTCTTCGCTGATCGGGGGTGACCTCGTCGAGTGAGTCGAGGCTGAAGATCTCTTTCGCTGTACGTGCGTGAATGTCCTGCCCCTCTTTGAAAGCGTTCATCATATTCTCATCCTGCGAAATCGAAGCGATCACCCGGAGCTCTACCTGGGAGTAGTCTGCTGCCAGCATGGTGAATCCATCTTCAGGAATGAATGCTTTTCGAATCTCCCGGCCCCGTTCCGTACGGATCGGAATGTTCTGGAGATTCGGATTGGATGAGGAGAGACGGCCGGTCGCTGCAACCGCCTGATTAAAATCTGTATGAACTCTGTTTGTCGTTACGTTAATCAGCTTGGGAAGTGCCTCGGCATAAGTGGACTGCAGCTTGCTCAGGCTCCTGTAATCCAGTACCATGGCCGGTACATCATACTCTGCTGCCAATTGGGAGAGCACCTGTTCGGAGGTAGAGTATTGCCCGGTTTTTGTCTTTTTACCGGCCGGTAGTTTCATCTTGTCAAAGAGCACTTTTCCGAGCTGCTGCGGAGAGTTGAGGTTGAAGGTCTCCCCTGCTTTCTCAAAGATCTGAATTTGGAGTTCAGACATGTCGATGCTCAATTTCTCCGAGAACTCCCTGAGCATTTCGATGTCGATCTTGACTCCGTTCATCTCCATCTCTGCAAGTACACGAATCAGCGGAAACTCCACTTCTTCCGCAATCTTAAGTAGGCCATCCTCTTTTAGCTTCTCGTAAAATATCTCATAGAGACGGTACGTGATATCGGCGTCTTCACACGCATAACAGGCAACCTCGCTGTAAGGCAGATCCGACATGCTCTTCTGGGACTTGCCTTTCTTGCCTATCAGCTTCTCGATAGGAATCGGTTCATAGTTCAGATAGCTCTTTGACAGGCTGTCCATACTAAGCTTTTGAGAACTGTCGATCAGATAAGCAGCAATCATGGTATCAAATACCGGTCCGTTGATTTTCAGGCCTGCTCTCTTCAGGATGGTGTAATCAAATTTATAGTTATGGGCTACTTTCAGGGAACCGGAGGTAAATAGAGGTTGCAGGAGCGGGAGCACTTCCTCTTCCGGAAGAGCGCCTTCTACATTAACCGGCACGTACCAGGCTGTATCTGGTTTCGTAGTAAATGAGATCCCTGCAAGCCTGGCCGAAAGCGGATCAGCACTGCTTGTTTCAGTATCAAAACAGAAGACTGTGGCATCCCTGACCTGATCCACCACTGCCTGAATTTCCTCTCTGGCTACCACGGTCTCATAGGTGGAAGACTGGTTTTTAAAGGTTTGAATACCCGACTCCGAATTTCCGGAAGCATCCGGGTCAGCTCCGAAAAGCTGTCCTTGTCCATCTGGTTCTTCACCAAGGTACTTCCTGGTTAAGGTTCTGAACTCCAGTCGCTTGAAGAAATTACCAAGACTCTTTTTATCCGGCCCTTTCCATTTAAAACTTTCCCAATTCTCTACATTGGGAACATCGGTCTTGATGGTGACCATCCTTTTGGCATGACGTGCCTGGTCTGCAAACTGTGTTAATCCTTCCCGTGCTCTTTTTGCTTTTATTCCGGGCGCTGCCTCAATGGCTTTCTCCAGACTGCCATATTTATTAATCAGTTTGGGAGCCCCTACTTTCCCGATGCCCGGCACACCTGGAATATTGTCTGAGGCATCGCCGATGATGGCCAGAACATCGATCACTTTTTCGGGATAGACACCAAAGTAATCTTTGACCCCCTCCCGGTCGATCAGTTCAAATCCTCCATTTTTATTATCGGGTTTGACCATAATAATATGGTGATCTACCAGCTGCATAAAGTCTTTGTCCGGTGTGATGAGAAACGCATTCACATCGGCAGCCTGTGCGTTGAAGGCGATGGTTCCGATGATATCGTCGGCTTCATAACCGTCCTGTTCAATATTTTGAATATTAAAATATTCCAACATCTCCTTAATCAGAGGAATACCAATCTTGAGCTCTTCAGGTTGTGGAGGCCTGTTCGCTTTATATTCCTGATCCATCTCATGGCGAAAGGTCGGTACCGATGTATCCCATGCCACAGCGATATGAGTGGGCTCTTCCTCTTCCAGCAGCTTCACCAGGGTGTTGGCAAAGCCGAGGATGGGACCCGTAGGAATCCCTTCTGAATTCTTCAGTCTGCTATTGATAAATGCGAAGTGAGCGCGGTAGGCCAGCGCCATGCCATCCAGTAGATACAGTTTCTTTTTTTCAGACATCCAGTGTTTTTAGATTATTTTCCTGTATTGATTCTCTTGCTGCAAATGCTTTAAGCTGTGCGATCTCTTCAGGCCAGCCGTCCGGGTCGGGTGTTTCTAGAATCAGGGGCATGTAATTGAATCGATCATCCCGCATGATCATCTCAAAAGGAGTCCATCCGATAAAACCGTTCCCCAATGTTTCATGACGGTCGACCCGGGTACCCAGCTCTTTTTTCGAATCGTTTAGATGCATAGCCCTCAGATACTCCAGCCCGACAATCTCATCAAACTGGCGAATCGTATCGGTGAAACCCTCTTCTGTAGAGAGGTCATACCCGGCTGCAAAGGCGTGTGCTGTATCAAGACAGACACCTACCCTCTTTTTTTCATCTACCTGTTCAATGATTTCAGCCAGGTGCTCAAACCGGTGGCCCATATTGGTGCCCTGGCCGGCGGTATTCTCAATGACTGCCACCACCTCTTCCGTATTCTGAATCGCCAGATTAATGGACTCTGCAATCACAGCGAGGCAATCACTCTCGGATAGTTTGTTCAGATGGCTCCCGGGATGAAAATTGAGAAGCCCTATGCCTAGCTGTTCGCAGCGCTGCATCTCAACGAGAAATGCATCCCTCGATTTCTGAAGCTTCTCTTTTTCGGGATGGCCCAGATTAATAAGGTAACTATCGTGCGGAATGATCGACTCCATCGGAAATCCAAGATCTTCGCAATTTTGCTTAAATTTGCTAATACTCTCTTCTGTCAATGGTTTTGCCTTCCATTGCCGCTGATTTTTAGTAAAGAGGGCAAACCCGGTTGCCCCTATCTCATGTGCCCGCAGCGGTGTGTTTTCTACACCCCCTGCTGCACTGACATGTGCTCCGATATACTTCATGAATAAGTGATCTAAAATTAAAAATTAATATTTTCTCTACGGATGATCTCAGGGATCTTCCGTAGCATCCGCTTCATACTGTACGCTGTCCGGCAAGCCCGGGATGCCACTCTTGCCGTTCCCGTTCTGACCGGTTGAATCGTCCTGTTCATTTTCAGAGCCGGCCGGAAAGGTATTCAAATCTGTCTCCTGCCGTGATACACCTGCATACGGGTAGCTTAGCTCCACTTCCGATGTGAAACCTTCACGAACCGGCAGATTTAACCGAATCGTGTAGGATTCCGGAGCGGAGAATGGGGCCACTTGGCCGCTATCCCACCGGTTATTGTTATTCCGGTCCTCAAAGACCCTCACATGGTAGTTCAGAGGCGGCAGGTTATCAATCTCTACCTGACTGGTAAAGGTGGTATCGGCACGAATACTGCCGTCGTCACTCTCCAGAATTAAATGAGAGGTCGTTGAAGAGTCACCATTGACCAGAGTGAACTCCAGGCTACCCAGCTGATTTCGCTGCCAGATCTCCGGTTCAATGATTTCCCGCTCTTCCTCGTAAGGATTCCATACCCGGAACTGATAGTTGATACCCGGCTCCCAATGACCATCCGGCAGGATATAGAGCAAATTCCGCTCTACCCTTCGATGCTCCCAATCTTCCAGAAGACGATCTCCGGCTACTACCTGCAGGGAGTCAGAGACAGCTGCGTCATCAATAAATTTACTGTAAGTGACCACCAGGGGTTCATCGGGAAAAAGGCCACTTCCTCCACTGTGGGAGATGGTTTGAAGGAAGGTCGTGTCGGGCTCAGAAGATCCTGCAAACGGTGAGACCTCAGAGATGGCCATGTTACCAGCCGGATCCCGAAAACCCTCCAGCCGGACCCGGTACTTCCCGGACTCATTAAGTCCGGTTTCGGATTCCGCAAAGATGACCGATCCATCCGATTCGTTACTGTAGAGTGGATATGCGGTTGTAATCTGTGAAAGGCCCGTCGAATCCGTAATTTGGATGCTGGCATCCTCATTCCACTCTATCTCTTCTGAGAAACGGAGCCTCAACCGCCTTTCAGAAAGCAATCCCACTCCATCCAGAACAGGAGCTGTCGTATCGGGCATATCGACATAAAGCTCACCGATATGAACCGAATCGCTTCTTTCAATGGAGAAGGTCTCCGTATGAAATGGCTGCGCCCGTTCCCGGAGCGGATCCCAGATCCGGTTTCGGTTAATATCATTCACCCAAAATGCGGTATATCGTCCTTCGCTGATATAGTCGAAACGGATCTGGCCGGATGTATCCGTTTCAGCCACATAGATTGCACGCTCCTCAAGATCGAAAGGCTCCCTGTAGAGAAAAACTTTCTGGCCGCTTTGTTGCTCACCAGTCCGGGAATCCTTGATGCGAGCTGTTATGATGCCATCATCCAAAACGGGTCCGGTGGAGATCGCCACACTTACCGGTGCTGCCAGTTTATTTCGGTCGGTATCGGTTACATCGGTACCAGCCTGCACAGCTACGGTGGTGTTTTCAGGAAGATCGGAGAGAAATCTGACGATCGCGGTTTTTCTGCGGAAGTCCACTTCGAACTGGATGCCTAAATCTGGCTCCACACTCACGTTCTGCCGGAAGGAGTTCCTGTCGATAAATTTGTCGAATGTAAAACGGATTTCGTTGCCACTAAAATTTACGGTTCCGGTTTCCGGCTGTGTGTGGACTACCACCGGGCTGGACCTGTCGGGCTCTCCTCCCGTTGGGGCCATCGGTGTGGCGCACCCATAAAAATAGAGAGTGCCAAAGCAGACGGAAATTGTACAAAATATAAAGAATCGGTTCATTCCTGGTTCTGAAAAGTTATTTTCAGCATGCTGAGCCAAAGTATACGGGCCGAAATAGGTTCATCCGAAAATCATCTGTTGTTATGCTGCAGGCGGCCTGACCATCAGACGCTGTCTGTTTCCTAAAACAGCGGTTCGCAGATCTGACCGGATAGAGATTTTTCTGTCCGATAGATCACCATTGTTTTCCTGTCAGCTCCCTAATATAAGGTTCTGAAAAACAGAATGAATACAGACTCTTAATATACTGAAAATGCCCGTGAACCTGAATTCAATTCTGTCAGATGATCTGAATTCTGAATTCAATGCCCAATTCCCTATTTTCACGTATACTTTAAACCAAATGAAGCATATGTATATAGATCATCCGGCATCCTACACCGACTACTATGAGCTGACCATGGCTCAGGGTTATTATCTCTCAAACACACATACCAAAAGATCGGTGTTCGATTATTTCTTCAGGAAGACACCTTTTGGAAGTGGATATGTGATCTATGCAGGTTTAAAGGAGTTGGTGGATACCATCAAACATATCCGGTTCGGGCCTGAAGAGCTGGACTATCTGAAAAGAGAAGGGTTCCGGGATGAATTTTTGAACTTTCTAAAAGAGTTCACCTTCAAAGGAGACATTTGGTCGGTAAAGGAAGGAGAAGTGATCTTTCCGAACGAACCGGTTCTGAGGGTAGAAGGCAATCTGCTGGAAACTCAGATTATTGAAACCATCCTTCTCAACATCCTTAATTTCCAATCGCTCATCGCTACAAAAGCCTCCCGAATAAAGTTTGCGGCGGGTGAAGATAGTACGGTTCTGGACTTCGGGCTTCGAAGGGCTCAGGGACTGGCCGGGATTCATGCCACAAGGGCTGCGATGATCGGAGGGTTTGATGGTACATCGAATGTCTACTCTGCACAACGTTTTAATATTCCTGCCGGAGGAACGATGGCTCACTCCTGGATTCAAAGTTTCGGCGATGAACTAACGGCCTTCCGCACCTACTGTGAACACTTCCCGGAATCCACCCACCTGCTGGTTGACACTTACGATACCCTCGGAAGCGGAATACCGAATGCCATTATTGCCGCCCGGGAGCTGCGGGAACGTGGGTATGAACTCAAGGGTATCCGGCTGGATAGCGGGGACCTGGCTTACCTTTCGAAGCAGGCCAGGAGAATGCTGGATGAGAATGGACTGGAAAATGTAAAAATAGCCGCCTCCAACCAGCTCGACGAACGGGTGATAACCAGTTTGAAAACACAGGG
>CALKWT010000155.1 GCA_938003885.1 uncultured Balneolaceae bacterium
CTGGAGTCATCAACTATGGAGATGAATTCAAAGAAGCCATGGAAGCAGGGGAGTGGGACCTTTCCAAGGTGGATGAAGACGTTCTGAAAACCTCGCAGGCAACACTGGTTTTCGGACAGATGAACGAACCTCCGGGAGCGCGGGCGCGTGTAGCTCTCTCAGGCCTTACCGTTGCAGAATATTTCCGCGATGAAGTTTCCCGTGATATCCTGCTCTTTATTGACAATATTTTCCGCTTTACCCAGGCTGGTTCTGAAGTGTCTGCACTTCTGGGCCGGATGCCATCAGCGGTGGGGTACCAGCCGACCCTGGCCACCGAAATGGGGGATCTTCAGGAGCGTATTACTTCTACCAAAAACGGTTCGATTACATCCGTTCAGGCCATTTACGTGCCTGCAGATGACCTGACTGACCCGGCACCTGCAACTACATTCTCTCACCTCGATGCGACCACAGTACTGAGCCGTGCTCTTACACAGATCGGAATCTATCCGGCTGTGGATCCACTGGACTCCTCTTCCCGAATTCTCGATCCCAAGATTGTAGGGGAAGCCCACTACAAATGTGCCCAGGATGTCAAAATGATCCTTCAGAAGTACAAAGATCTGCAGGACATTATTGCCATTCTTGGAATGGATGAACTGTCTGATGAAGATAAGCTTATCGTATCCCGCGCACGACGTGTACAGAGATTCCTGAGCCAGCCGTTCTTTGTAGCGGAGCAGTTTACAGGACAAAGCGGTGAGTATGTTCAGATTGAGGATACCATCAAAGGCTTTAATATGATCCTGAACGGAGAGCTGGACCATCTTCCGGAAAATGCGTTCCATCTGGTAGGAACAATCGAGCAGGCACAAGAGAAGGGCCAGAAATTGCTCGAAGAAGCCGCAGCATAAACCAACAGGAGGTTATTGGTGTCTAAACATATTAAAACCCAGCTTTTAACGCCGGATGGTACGCTTTTTGAAGGAGAAGCCACAGCGATACAAGTTCCCGGAATATCCGGGAACTTTCAGATTCTCTATAACCACGCCCCATTGGTATCTGCACTGGGGATGGGTGAGATTATCATTCAGTCTGTTGAGAGTGGGGATCTCCATTATGCCGTTCTGGGTGGATTTATCGAGGTGAATCAAAATCTCTGCACAATCCTTGCCGAAAAAGCCGAGTATTCGGAGCTGATTCCCATTGAAGAAGTTCGGGCTGAAAGAGACCGGTTGAAAGCCCTGCTCAAAACGATTACCCAAAATCGTGAAGAGGTTGAGCATGAGCTCCGCATTGCAGAAAACCGGCTGAAAGTAGCGGATTCGTAACAGCGATTTCCTCTCTCCTGCCTGATAAATTATATGCAGCCTCTTTTCGGGCAGCGGTTTTCCCCGGCTGCAGTATGTTGTAGCAGAGGTGCTATCAATTGAAAAGCATCTCTCCACACCATTTCGTATTATATCATTTCAATTTATCCATCTAAACCAATCTATAACCGATGCCCCATTTAGCAGCAAATGAACCGGAAGTAACCCTTGAAATTGCATTGGAACACGGGCTTTTAGAAGAAGAGTTCGATAAGATAAAAGAGTATCTCGGTAGAATTCCGACATTTACTGAACTGGGAGTCTACTCCGTGATGTGGAGCGAGCACTGCTCCTACAAAAACTCCATTCTGGAGATCAAAAAGCTGCCACGTGAGGGCAAGAGGCTTCTGGCAGAGACCGGTGAAGAAAACGCAGGACTGATTGATATCGGTGACGGACTTGCCTGTGCATTTAAAATTGAGAGCCACAACCATCCCACTGCAGTGGAGCCGTATCAGGGGGCAGCCACAGGAGTTGGGGGGATACATCGGGATATCTTTACCATGGGTGCCCGCCCGGTCGCAACCCTGAACTCCCTCCGTTTTGGCCATCTGGATACTCCCAGAGTTCGCTATTTGCTGGATGGTGCCGTACGGGGAATTTCGGATTATGGAAACTCCTTTGGTGCCCCTGTAATTGGTGGGGAGATCAACTTTGATGAGAACTATGAAGGTAACCCTCTTGTCAATGCGATGAGTATTGGGCTTGTCAAGGTGGGTGAGACGGCATCGGCGATTGCACAAGGGATCGGTAACCCTGTGATTATTGTAGGAGCCAGCACCGGAAGGGATGGAATTCACGGGGCGACTTTCTCTTCAGAAGAGATCAGTGAAGAGAGTGAAGCCAAAAGGGCGAGTGTACAGGTAGGGGATCCTTTTACAGAAAAATTACTGCTCGAAGCCTCTCTGGAAGTCTTGAAGACCGGAGCCGTCGTTGGAATGCAGGATATGGGTGCAGCCGGGATTGCATGCAGTACCTCAGAAATGACTGCCAAGGGGGGGCAGGGAATGAAGATTAATCTGGACGATGTTCCAACCCGCGAAGAGGGAATGACCGCCTATGAAATTCTTCTGAGTGAGAGCCAGGAGAGAATGTTGGTTGTAGCCGAAAAAGGGCGGGAGCAGGAAGTGATTGATATCTATGAAAAATGGGATCTGCATGCCGTCATCATTGGAGAAGTGGTAGATACAAAAAATGTCGCCTACTATAAAGATGGAGAGCTCAAAGCGGATATTCCTGCAGATTCACTTGTCCTGGGGGGAGGAGCCCCTCAATATGTCCGGGAGGCGATCAGGCCTGAATACCTGGATGAGGTTCAGTCATTTGACAGCCACTCGCTGACTCATCCCTCTGATCATAATGAAACAATTCTCACCTTGCTCGGAACTCCCAATATTGCTTCAAAAGAGTGGGTGTTCAGCCAGTACGATACGACGGTCCAGACCAATACGGTAAGCGGTCCGGGAGACTCCAACTCAGGTGTTATTCGGATCAAAGGTTCCAGGAAAGGCCTGGCTGCCAAAACTGACTGCAATGGCCGTTATGTCTATCTGAATCCGAGAAAAGGTGGACAGATTGCTGTTGCGGAGTCGGCCCGGAATGTGGTTTGCAGCGGAGCGAAACCTGTCGCTATCTCAAACTGCCTGAATTTTGGAAACCCCTATAAGCCGGATGTCTATTGGACATTTAAAGAAGCCCTAGCCGGCATGGGGGAAGCGTGCCGTGCTCTGGATACTCCTGTGACTGGTGGAAATGTCAGCTTCTACAATGAAAATCCCAACGGTGCCATCTTTCCCACTCCAGTTATTGGTATGCTCGGAATCGTGGAAGATGTTGAAAAGCATGTGACCAATCCGAAATTCAAAAAGGATGGGGATATCATCTATTATATCGGTGCTGATAGAAAGGGAATCGGCGGATCAGAGTATCTCCATACGATACACGGCCTCACCACTGGAGACGCACCGGAGTTGGATCTTGAGTTTGAAGTGAAACTTCAAGATCAGATTCTGAATCTTATTCAGAGTCTGATTGTGAATGCTGCTCACGATATATCCGATGGCGGACTTGCAATTACACTTGCCGAAATGGCTCTTCTTTCCGGCAAAGGAGCATCTGTATCTCTGGAAGGGCTCCGGGGATCCGCAATCGAGAAACTCTATTCAGAAGCGCAATCTGGCGTCGTAGTAACCTTGCCTGCAGAGAAGGTCGCTGAATTTGAAAAATCGATGTCTGAAGCGTCTGACGTCCCCTACTACAAACTTGGTGTGGTGAATGGGGATACACTTTCGATTGATCAGACTATTGCAATTCCGGTGAGCGAACTGAAGAAGACGTATGATCATACCATTCCTGCTGCCATGGGCGAAGCATAATCTCTAAAACTTCGGGAAGGCAGTCAAAACGGAATCGTATGCTAATGTTCTGCCCGGTCATTCATCTGCGCCTGGAATATGGAAGCTCTGTGGATGTGTGACGGGTGAAGAAATAAGAAAGGATACCAGGGCGATTCCGGCTTCTCCGGTCTCTGGAAAAGAGCGGCCCTGCCTCTCCAAACGTAGCACCTTGCCATTCGTATCAGAAGTAGTACTGGAGACCGAAGGAGTGAACCGATCCGAAGCCCGTGGAAAAGGGGACAAAAGCATAATTTATTCGCAGTGGATCTAGAAGCAGTCCTGCTCCGGCGCTGAACGGCCTTTCCGTATTACCAAACCTGTATCCCGTTTCAAGTACAAAAAGGTCTGCTGCAAGCAGGCTGAGGGCGAGGCTGTAGAAGCTTCTTTTTTGATCCGATCTGGTATAATCACCGGGAAGTCGTTCTGAAAGGTAGTAATGCCAGTCGCCTGTCAGTGTGAAAACCATTGGGAAATCATTCGCCCCGGGCGAAGAAATCTCCAATACCTGTGCCGATAGCCCCAGGTTGAAAGAGGAAGGCAGAGAACTGGAGTGATTGTCCAGGCTCTGCATACGGCCGATATTTTGTAAGGCAGATCCGATCAGGATTCTCTCGTCTGCCATGGAAAGAGAGGCTCCTGCCGTCACTGAATACCCCGATGCGCGATATTGGAAAATTTCCTCCCTCAAATATTGGCCGCTTACTCCTGCTGAAAAGCTACCGAGCTGCAGAGCATATGCGCCCGCCAGGGAGATGTATCCAATGGAGAAGTTCCCGGCAGAGGGGCCGGGACGGTCCCTCGCCTCGAACCCATCTGAAGAGGAGTTATATACGGAGAAAGCGATCGCTGAACGCTCCCTGGCAAAGTTCACACCGGCAAACTGATTGTTTACATTTGCGATCCAAAGAGTGTAAGCAACATCCACAACAGAGCGAGGCTCCCGTGCGAGCAACGATGGGTTAGAGTAGATGGAAGCCACACCCGAAGGCCTGGATGTAACAGCTTCCGAAAGAGAAAGCACCCGTGGAGTCGGGCCGATGTTCAGAAAATCCATGCCTGTTCCAGTATCCTGTGCTGCCGTCAGGCAGGGGAAGAGAAACAGGAGAAGGAGAGCTATTGGCAGAAGAATTTTTCTCATAGTCTGAATCGTAAAGCAAAGACATGCATTGAGGAGATTCCCGAAGGTTCACGTACAAATGCATAATCTACAGAGGGTGCATATTTATCGTAGGGTAAATGTACAGAAAATCCGCCAGCCGGCTGAATAGAATTTGCAAAACCGGGTTCATTGATCTGTAATCCGCCCCGGATTGTAAATCTCTCATGCAGGTGGTACTCTGTACCCATGCGAAAATAGCTGCGCCATACCTTCCCGGAGAAAGCTTCACGGGTATCAGCGTTGAGAGCCGTACCGCCGCTCATTTTGGATAGTGAACTGCTTCGGAGTTCAACTTCTCCGTTGAGACTTAACTCTTCTGCAATAGCAATACTAAAACCGGTAATATACCGTACCGGAAACCGGGCGATTCCCCCCTGTCTGGATTCAGTACTGTAAAGCCCGGATGTATCAAGATCGTAGCCGGCAAGGAGATCTCTGACTGTCACGGCCAGCCGGAGCCTCTCATGGGCTGTTACAAGAATGCCAAAGTCGAGGCCCACTGAGGTGGCATTCGGTACTTCAGTATGGTAATTGGCCAGGAACCAGGAGATCCCGATTCCGGCGTACAGGTGGTCCGTTAGACGGATCCCGAACTGACCCGCGAGTTTGAACTCATTTGTGGAGAGCATACCTGTATGATAGCCGCTGCTGTTTCTGCCATCTATCTTTCCCACTTTCGCATTTATAAGATGGAGAGACAATCCTGCAGTGGGGGGCATCGGCAGGCGCAGGGAGAGAGAGTGCAGGTTACGGTCATATTTTAAGGCGGCAGTGGAGAGGTCCAGATGCCGGTATCCACTATCCAGAGCACTCAACGCCGGATTATAAATGGCCGGAGTCTCTCCCGTAGTGGAAGCGGACATGGCATTGCCCATGGACATGCCCCTGGGAGAGATGCCGATTCTGGTGAACGAACCGGGGACTCCGAATGACTGGGCTTGTCCTTCTGCAGGTGAAAGCAGCATCCCTGCAGCGAGGAGCACAAGAGCAGTAAAAAGTGAGAGTTGGTTCATCAGTCCAAAAGCAGGATTTTGCCATTTATAAAACCAGAGGCTGTTTCAACCGAATAGAAATAGACACCACCGGCGACAGAGTGCCCCCCTTCATCTCTGCCATCCCAGACGGTTTCATAGACCCCTTCTGCAGGCGCGGTCCCTGTGTATAGAGTTCGAATCCGGTTCATGCCGAAATCAAAAATTCTGATGATGGGGGTATCGCTCTGAGCTGCCCGAAACTTGATCCGGACTTCAGAGTGGTGTGTTGGAGAAAAGGGATTGGGATAGGCGTAACTGTTGTTATCCGGCGTCTCTGGCTGGTACGCATTGCCACCGCCCGGAGGCAGGTCAGTTCGTAAGATGGACCAGCTGCTGCCATGATTGTCGCTAAAGGCGAGCCCGTCAGACGTGCCGATCCAGATTCCGTTATCTGTGGATGCAACTGCATAAAATCTTGCTCCCTCTCGGATGTAGGTGTTGGTACTTACAATACCGCTGTAGGTTTTCCAGGTTGCGCCTTGGTCATCTGAAATGTAGAGCCCATCATCTGCTGCGGCGTATATAACTCCGTCATGAAATCCAATATCATTTACCCGGACGCCTTTCAGGAAGTGATGGAATGTAATCCCCTCATCCTCTGTATAGACGATTCCTGCCTCGTCTCTGTTCTCGGGATCGGCTTTCCAGTTTGTCATCCAGATTCTGTCGGTTTCCGGCTCTTCCCTGATTTTTTGTACCCAGGCTGAAAGAAGTCCTGTACTGTTCTCCGGATCATAGACAAACCGTCTCCAGCTGACTTTCTCAGCTGGAGCTGAAAGAGCGTTGTCCGAGACATTCACACCTGCGGCCGTTCCGACCCATACCCGGTCTGCACGATCGATCAGGACACTAAAGCCAAGGAGATTATTATCAAATCGGGGATCATACCGGTTGATAACCGCTCCATCGGGTGTGCGGGAATACCAGTTGTAAGAGTGTTGTGGTGAGAGAGTAGTGTCTGATGAAGGGGGAAGTATAATTCGCTCCCAGGAGGCACCCGAGTCTCTGCTTCTCATCAGGCCTGATGCCCAGTGTGCGGCAAAGAAGGTGTTTCCACGGAAATCCACATCGTATGGCGGAGATTGTTCCGGTACAGAGATACGGTTACGGATATAGGTCTGTTCCCCGTATTGAAATTCGATATCGCACGGCGGGCCGACACTTGCAGCATCGCAATCGGACGGGGGACGTTCATCCAGATGAAAGGGCAAAAAACTCCATGAAGATCCATGATCTCTGGAGAGGTAATAGCCCAGGGCGGCGTTCACCGGAGAGCCACCGGCTAACGATGTGAATCCGATGCCGGTCAGAATGGCCTCACCTGAGACAGACAGGGAAAAAACGCGTCCTGAGGAGTTGAAAACCGAATCTGCGTTAACCGGAACGGTGATATTGCCTGTAGTTTCTGAATAGGAATTCAGCCCCGGTCCGATCCAAAGCAGGGACTTGCTGGCTTCCAGGGAAGAGACTGAGTTCTGTTGCAGGGATTCAAAGCGATCCGGAACCGGACCAAAAAGCTGCGCGTAGGCAGCCGGGGCGGCAGCAGTAAAAAAAATAAGACAATAGAGACATTTAATCTTCAAAACTGTAACCAAAAGTGTCGATATCCTCTTTGCTGAACGATGCAACCATGTCCCGGAGCTTCGGTGTGTAGTAGTATTGGTACGGCTTTTTTTTAATATATTTTTTGTGAGGAAGTTTTCTTACCGGGACTCCGATTTTATGGCAGATGGCTTCATAATCGTCATGCAGGTTTTCAAAACGTCCGATATGATCTACAAGCAGGGAGCCATCAGCATCAGATAAAATGGTCTTTTGGGAGACCATACCCATTTCACTTCTCCATTTGATGTAGTTCTCAAAATTTCCCAGCTCTTTAATGGTTTGGTGAGTGGGATGTTTTGGCCTTGAAAGCATAAAATGGTACATGGATACCTGCCAGTCCCAGGGATTGCGAACAAAAGAGAAGCTGAAATATTCTTTAAACATATCCCTTCCAATTTTATCAGCCAGTTTCCTTGCGCTGATGTGCCCTCCATACGGCATCGGCTGCAAGACATGGATATTCAGGAGGCTTAGATAGCGATGTGCAGTTTCCTGTATTCTCGGTTTGCAGTAAGGCATCAGAGCGCTGGAAATGCTGCTGCCACCGGTTTTTGCAATGTGGATAAAAATAAATTTATGCTTATGTGATATGAGCATGGAAATCAGGTTTTCGACTGTTAACAGGTGTGGCCTGTATAATCTGAACCTCAAAAGAATAGACATTTTTGCTGATAAAAGAAAAGGAGCCCCCTTTCAAAAGAGCTCCTTTTAGATTTAGCAATCTATGAAATGGACGTGGGATGTCCATTTCGTGTTTGAAAAAAACACGTGTTCAGATTCACCAATAAACTTTCACAGCATCAATCCATTATTTTCCTCAGGAAGGCTGGCTGATCCGAATCCCTTTTATCAATCCGTTGTGTGCGGATCGAAAAACCTTCAGAATCGCTGCTCACCTTTTTGTGAGGGGCTTCGTACTGTTCGTCGTGATCGGCTTCATCTGTGCTTCGCAAGTGGGTTATTTCCCTGCGGTGTATGGCTGGTGTGTCGAGGCTTTTCAGATTCTTTTCTCCTTTATAATATTCGGATACGTTGTCTGTACGCCGTGCGATATCACTTGCCTTCGGCAGTGAAAACGACTTCTTCTCAGCTTTCACCTGTGTCTGGCCATTCCCGAGAGTGGGGGAGATCTTTCCGCTGTTATTCTCATCGGTCATCTCAAAGCCTGTGGCGATGACGGTCACCCTCAGTTCATCTTCCAGCGCCTCATCAATCACTGTACCCAGAATGATTTCAGCATCGTCACCAGCTTCCTGCTGTATAATACTGGTTGCCTTTGCTGTCTCCCGCATTCCCAGATTGGATCCGGATGAAATGTTGACAAGCACATTTCTGGCTCCGCGAATGCTGACATCATCGAGCAGGGGAGAGTTGATCGCTTCCCGTGCTGCAATTTCTGCACGGTCCTGGCCGGTTGCAGATGCAGATCCCATAATGGCGGCGCCTCCGTCTATCATGGTCGTGCGTACGTCGGCAAAGTCGAGGTTGATCAGGCCAGGCATCAGAATCAGGTCTGAAATTCCCCGAGTAGCATTGTAAAGTACTTCGTTGGCGATTTCAAAAGCTTGTTCAAGTGTGGTATCTTCATCCGAGATATCGAGCAGGCGTTCGTTGGGGATGACAATCACCGTGTCGCAATTTTTCTTAAGCTCCCGAATGCCGTCCAGTGCGTACTTCATACGTACTTTCCCTTCCACGTGAAATGGTGTAGTAACAATTCCAACCGTCAGGATTCCTTTCCTTTTGGCAATACCGGCGACCACAGGGGCACCACCTGTACCCGTTCCGCCTCCCATTCCCGCAGTGATAAAGATCATATCTGCGTTGTCCACAGCTTCATCAAGTTCATGCCGGTTCTCTTCCACTGCCTCACGTCCAATCTCCGGACGAGCCCCGGCACCGAGTCCTGAAGTCAGGTTGGTACCTACCTGAATCGTAATGTTGGCATGGTTATTCTTCAGTGCTTGGGCATCGGTGTTCAGGGCGATATACTCTACGCTGTCCAGC
The DNA here is from genome assembly GCA_938003885.1 of uncultured Balneolaceae bacterium. GTDB lineage: Bacteria > Bacteroidota > Rhodothermia > Balneolales > Balneolaceae > Rhodohalobacter. Next base: position 9,554 of record CALKWT010000155.1, read on the forward strand.
CCTTTGTTGATCATATTGTTGATCGCATTTCCGCCGCCGCCGCCGACGCCGATAACTTTTATCTTCGCGTTGTCCTGACCTTGTTCGTCAAAACTGAATCGTGATTTTTCTAGTTCCATGGTTTGCTCCTTTACGTTGATTTTTTACTGTAGATTGCTGTTTTATTGGTTTTCTCTGTTGTTAGGCTCTTCGGTTAACGATTTAAAGTTCCCTGAACCAGCTGAGCATTCTCTGAGTAACAGTACTCATAACCTTTTCGACTCCGGTGCCTTTCGAGGAGGATGGAACCATAGACTGGTTATCCACTCCTTCTGCCTTCAGGGCGTGCAGTACCAGGCCTACGCTTGTGGCGTAAACCGGACTGTTCACCTCTTCGATAAGGCCGCCGGCCAGACCAAGAGGTCTTCCGATCTTTGCATCCATCCCAAGCACTTCGTTTGCCAGGGGGCAGATGTTATTGATCAGCGATCCGCCGCCGGTGATGACGATACCGGCACTCAGGGAGTCACTGTATCCGCTTCGTTTGATCTCTATGGCGATGATCTCCATAATCTCTTCCATTCTGGCCTGGATGATTTTAGCAAGAATGCTTTTTGTGATCTCCTTGGGCGGCCTGCCTGCAATGCCGGGGATGGTGATCGACTCATCATGCTCAATCAGATCTACGAAGCACTCCCCGTAGTGATGTTTCAATTTCTGAGCCTGATCGTCCAGCACGCTCAGGCCAATTTTTATATCGTCGGTCACCTTCTGTCCCGCAATGGCAATGACGGCGGTGTGGCGGATGGTATTCTCCTGAAAGACAGCCAGATCTGTTGTGCCTCCGCCTATGTCGACCAGTACCACACCTGCTTCCTTCTCCTCGTCATCCAGAACGGCGTAGGAAGAAGCCAGAGGTTCCAGGATGATATCGGCCACTGTATACCCGGCGCGTTCCACACAGCGGTAAAGGTTTTTAGCTGCCGTCACCAATCCGGTAATGATGTGAACTTCAGCTTCCATCCTCATACCGCTCATCCCCACAGGATCACTGATACCATCCTGACCGTCCACAACGAACTCCTGGGGGATGACGTGAATAATCTGCTGATCCGGAGGAAGCATAATCTGCTGACAATCCTGAAGAATCCGTTCAACATCCTGCACGGTTATCTCTTTCTCCTTATTGTTGATAGTGATAACCCCTTTGCTTCGGATACTCCTGATATGGTCCCCTGCAATACCGACATTGACAGCACTCACCTCAATTCCGGATGCCAGTTCAGCCTGATTGATAGCTGTTCTGATGGCATTGACGGTTTTGTCGATATTGATTACAACGCCCCGGTTAAGCCCCTCACTTGGCGCCTTTCCCACACCCAGGATATGAATCCGATCCTGCGCATTGATAGAGGCTACTACCGCGCAGACCTTTGTCGTGCCGATATCCAGTCCGACTACGATCTTTTCGTTCTCACTTATATGTTCCATATGCTTTCCCGACTTATTGATTGCTAATGTTCGTTTTAAGAATTTCTTGTTACAATTTGATCTTCAAACCTGAGATCCACGGTGTGAAACTGATCCGTACCTTTCCTGGCTGCGACCTGGCTGTAAAACAGCTCCCACTTATCGAGCTTGCCCGCAAAGCCTTCCTTTCCAAAAATTAGTTTAATCCCATTCTCTGTGGAGAGTGCCGTGACCCCTTCCAGCTGATTCCAGCTGATTTCGCTCAGAGTGAGCCAGGCAAAACGGTTCTTTTTGGCAGCGACCAGAAACTCTTCCATAATGTTCCAGGCTTCACCTGAAAGCCGGCCATCATTCACTGGCTCCCATGCATAGAGGATGGGAACGTCCACAATCTTGTTCGGGAGAATCGGCAGCAGATACCCCCCCTCTGCCAGATAGTATCTTTTAACATTATTCGTGATCATGGCCAGCGGCTGATGCTCTGTAATTCGGAAGTCAAGAATCCCCCTCCGGTTCATGGTGACGCTTACATCTTTAACATAGGGCGGGGTCTTTATCTCCTCCAAAATCTGCTGGAAAGCGATGCTGTCAGCTATCATCCCTACTGGGGATTCGAAAGAGGCGAGCAACTCCTCTGGTTCCGTGTAGTAATTTCCACTAAATCCCACCTCTTGGATGATGGTGCTTTTTTCCAGATAGAGACCTCCAAAGACCGCTGCACCGCCAAGGATACATACCGCTGCAATCCAGCCGTATGGTGATTTCCTTCTGTTATGTGATTTTTTTCTATTCAAAGTTACTGTTTCAGGCTATTTATATAGTTGGCTGTAAACTCCTCACCGTATTTGTAGATATCGCCGGCACCCATGGTAATCACGATGTCCTTCGGTTTCACAATGTCCTTCAACCGGGCAGGCAGTTCCTGCTTATTCCCTACATAGTGTACATTTTTGTGCCCGTAATTACGGGCCGTCTCCGCAATCATTTCGCCAGACACGCCTTCAATCGGTTTCTCCCGGGAGGGGTAGATATCGGTGATCACCATCACTTCTGCATCAAAGAATGATAATCCGAATTCCTTGTAGAGGTCGCGGGTCCTGGAGTAGAGATGCGGCTGGAATACTGCGACTATTCGTCTGTCAGGCCACCCTTGCCGTGCTCCTTTGATGGTGGCCTGTACTTCGGTGGGGTGATGGGCATAATCGTCGATGACGATAAGTTCCTCCGCCACATGTTTAGGCTGAAACCGCCTGAAAACCCCATCGAACTTTTCGATTCCAGCCCGGATATCTGAAAAGGACATTCCGAGTTCCAGGCCGATAGCCACAGCTGCCAATGCGTTTTTGACGTTGTGTTCACCAGAGGCTTTCAGTTTAACTTCTCCTAGTCTTTCGCCTTCAGCCAGAACAGTAAACCGGGTGAAAAATCCATTTGCAGTGACATCTACCGCCCGAATCTGTGCCTGTGGATTAAAGCCGTAACTGAGGATCTTCCGGTCGAGCAGGGGAAGGATGCTGCGAACTTCCGGTGAGTCCAGACAGACAATTACACTACCGTAAAACGGGACTTTGTTAGCAAACTCAATAAATGCACTTTTCACTTCCTCCAGTGTGGAGTACGTATCCAGATGTTCTGCTTCTATGTTTGTAATAACGACCATCGAAGGAGAGAGTCGGAGGAAGGTTCGGTCATACTCATCTGCTTCCACAATGATGATATCCCCTTTACCCACGACGGCATTTGTCTTGTCAAAACTGTGAACCCTGCCGCCTACAATGATGGTGGGATCAAAGTTCCCGGCCTGTACAACATGGCCGGCCATGGTAGTGGTGGTAGTTTTGCCATGGGTTCCCGCAATTCCGATCCCGAACTTGGTCCGCATCAGCTCGGCCAGCATTTCCGATCGCTTAATGACCGGAATCTTTCGGCTGAGTGCCTCACGGGTCTCTATATTCTCTTCAGCAGAGACGGCACTGGTGTAGACGACCACATCCGCACCGTCTATATTCGAAGGATGGTGGTTGTAGAAGATGGTGGCTCCAAGTTTTTCCAGCCGCTCGGTCGCTTCGGACCTGCTTTGATCTGAACCGGATATTTTATACCCCCTCAAAAGCAGGATTTCTGCAATTCCGCTCATGCCAATTCCGCCAATGCCTACCATGTGCAGGTGGCGGGTTCTTCCAAAGACCGGTTGTGTCTGAATCTTTATGCTCATGATGCTGTTGGCGTAACAAAGTTCAATATTCTTGTTGCAATCGTTCGGGCGGCCTCTGGTTTGGCATGTCGTTTCATCTCTTCAGACATTCGTTTCAGTTTTGCCGCATCCCGTATCAGGCCTGTGATGCTTCTGATAAAACCGGTTTCAAGCATCTCTTCTTTTAATAGGATGGCAGCACCGGTCCGGGCGAGTGATGCTGCATTTTTTGTCTGATGGTCGCCTGCCACGTGGGGGGAGGGTACCAGGATTGCGGGCTTGCCGATATTCATTAATTCACTGCATGTACCTGCTCCTGCCCGTGTTACAACCAGGTCTGAAGCGCCATATGCAGCTGACATATCATGAATGAAAGCCAGCAGCCTCAGCCCGGGATAGCGGGTAAGATCCAGGCTCTGTTTCATTTCTTCATAATATTTCTCTCCGCATTGCCACAGGACCTGAATCTGCTCCTGATGGAAGGGTTCTGCTGCTGCTACCATCGCTTCGTTGATCGCACGTGCTCCTCCGCTGCCACCCAGTACGAGTAAGACGGGTTTTTCAGGGTCAAGCTGAAATGCACGGCGGGAGGTTATTTTCTCAGAAAGCTCAATGGAATTCCGGACCGGATTTCCGGTCAACTCTGTTTTCCCGGCAGGCAGATACTCATCTGCCTCTTCGAAAGCGGTAAATATATGAGCCGCATCTTTTGCCAGGAGCCGTGTAGTTACTCCCGGGAAACTGTTCTGCTCCTGAAGCAGAAGGGGAACCTTCAATCTAGCTGCAACCCAGCCCACTGGCCCGCACACAAAACCGCCACAAGCCACGACCGCATCCGGCTTGAACGAGCGGAGGATCCGCAGGCTCTGAAACAGACTGACTGCCAGTTTTACCGGGAAAAGGAGATTTTGAGGTGTCAGGCGCCTGTGAAATCCGGAAATCCAGATCTTCCGGATCTTGTACCCGTAGGCAGGGACGGTCTCCCACTCCATACGGCGTTTGGTTCCCACAAAAAGGAAAACGGTATCCGGTTCCAACTCTTTCAAAGCATCGGCAATCGCTATTGCAGGGTAGACATGTCCTCCCGTACCACCGGCTGCCATAAGGATCCTTTTCGGCCTTATGGCAGCGGGGCGGGTCTCTGTGGATGATATGTTCTTTTGCAGGTTTTGCACTATGATTACGTGGTTTGCAACCGTTCTTTCGGGTGGACACTGAATTTTGAGATATTGAGTAGAATCCCGGTCATGACCGATGCGAAAAGCATACTTGTACCTCCGTAGCTGACAAAAGGCATAGGCAGGCCCGTGACAGGAAAAAGCCCGGTGGCCACCGCCGCATTGACAAGGCCATAGAGGCAGACCATCAGTGTGGCCCCAACTGCGAGAAGGGTGCCCAGGGGATTTGGTGCATGCTTTGCAATGATCACAATCCCCCTGAACAGGATGATCGTGAATAAAATGATAATCGCTGAGGAACCGAGTATACCGTACTCCTCAGCAATGATGGCAAAAATAAAGTCGTTGTAGGGTGCAGGGAGAAAATCACGCTGTGTACTCTTTCCAATTCCCACCCCGAACAGCTCACCCTGGGCGATGGCAATATGAGCCTGTTGTGCCTGGTAACCATTACCGCTGTCGAACCGGACGTTGTTGGCCTCGGTCACCTGCGTAACATAACTGGTGATACGAGATTGCCGCTCAGCGGAAGAGTAGATGAATACGGCACTTGCGACAAGCCCGATCAGGATAAAACCAGCCAGCTGTGCCATACTGATTCTGCCTACAAACATCATCAGAATACAGATTCCCAAAAGAACCGCCGCTGAGCTGAAGTCTTCTATAGCGATCAATGAGAAGGTAATACCGACCCAGAACATGATCGGCAGAAATGCTCTTTTGAAGCTCTTGATATATTCCTGCTTCTCATGAAGAAGCACTCCCACATGCAGAATCAGGGCGGAGGCCGCAATCGAGGAGGGCTGGAATGAGATGAAGCCCACAGTGAGCGATCTTCTCGCACCAAACTGAAGTTCACCAAAAATGAGAACAGCAAACAGCAACATCCAGGAGAGAAGGATGGCTAAACGGCTGAATCGGGCAAGAACATTATAATTGATCTTGGAGATGAACAGCATTACACACAGCGCTATACCCATCTTGATCACATGCCGGACCGCAAGGTCTGCTGCCGAGCGGCCGTGGGATTCGGCAAAAAATGCAATCGAAGAAAAGACAGCCAAGGATCCAAAGATCATCAGGATGACCACAGAAACAAAAACGATCTGATCCCCGCCTTTTCGGGGGACCTCAAGCTCCTGTTTGGTGGTTCCAAAGATGGTCCCGACTTTCCTATTTGGTGTTGTGTATTGCAATGGTCTTATCTGTTTTAGAGATCGATAACGGCTTGTTTAAATTGATGGCCCCTGTCTTCGTAGCTGTCGAACATATCAAAAGAGGCGCATGCTGGACTCAGCAAGACAATTTCCCCGCGTTTGGCAGCTTGCCTGGCTTTCTTCACAGCATCCTTCATCGAAACGGCTTGCTTGATATGGGGGACCACACCTTTTAATTGGGATTGAATCCGATCCGATGACTCTCCGAGTGTGATGAGCGTATGGACTTTTTCACGCAACTGGTCTTCCAGTTCCATGTAGTCATTTCCCTTATCCCGTCCGCCCAGAATCAGGACGACCGGCATGTCAAATCTGTCCAGTGCATACCAGACTGCATTTACATTGGTCGCCTTGCTGTCATTGATGTAGGAGACTCCATCCAGTTTTCGAACAAACTCCAGTCGGTGAGCGACTCCTTCAAAAGTCCTGAGGCTTTCCCGGATATATTCATTTTTTATTTCAGATGCACGGGCGGCAAGCGCTGTTGCCATACCGTTGCTGAGATTGTGCCTGCCTTTCAAATTCAGTTCGCCAATATTCATAAGAAGCTCTTCTTTATGATTAATTTTGAGAATAATATTGTCGTTTCGCAGAAATGCCCCCTGCCTGACCTCTTTTCGAGATGAGAATTCGAGTATGGTCGGCGGGCCATTCCGCCAGACAAAGGAGTGTCCGATCCTGGCAACGACAGGATCATCCATATTGAGGATGAATGTATCGGACACGGTCTGGTTTTCGGTAATTTTAAATTTGGTGTGTGAATATTTTTCAAATGAATGATCGTACCTGTCGAGATGGTCAGGTGTAAGATTCAGCAGAATGCTCACATCCGGCCGAAAAGTCTCAATATGGTCGAGCTGAAAACTGCTTACTTCCAGCAGTGCATCGGTGTTTGGGGAAGTCGATTCCACAACAGCGGAAAATGCCGTTCCCACATTGCCCGCCACCACCGACTTTCTGCCCGCCAGGTTCCAGGTGTGGTGAAGCCATTTTACTACAGTTGTTTTCCCGTTGCTCCCTGTAACAGCAACGATAGGGGAGTTGGAAAACCAGCTGGCCACTTCAATTTCCGAATAGACCTTTTTTCCTGTGCTCAGATAGGATTGAACGATGGGGGATTCTGTGGGGATTCCGGGGCTTACGATCAGAAAATCACCAGAAGATGATCTCCCGGTATGTCCGTTCTCCTCAAATCCGATATGATGGGTGTCCAGCATCTCCTTTACCTTATCAGCGATCGGGCCGCTGTCTGTAACAAAAGGAGTTCCTCCCTGGTTTTTTACCATCAATGCCGCTGAAATTCCACTTCGGGCGGCACCCGCAATCGCGATATGTTTATTCCGGAGATCCATTATCTCAGTTTCAGAGTCAGGAGGCTTAAAATTCCGAGCAAAATGGCGATGATCCAGAATCGTATCACGATTTTAGATTCAGGCCAGCCCTGTTTTTCGAAGTGGTGGTGAATGGGGGTCATCAGGAATACCCGCCTTCCTTCCCCATACTTTCGTTTGGTATATTTGAACCAGGTTGTCTGAATGATTACCGAGACAGTTTCAACAAAAAAGATTCCGCAAATGATGGGCAGAAGCAGCTCTTTGTGAATCATAATAGCGAGCGCTCCCAGGGCACCGCCAATGGCAAGGGAGCCCGTGTCTCCCATAAAAACAGAAGCGGGATGTGCGTTGTACCATAAAAATCCAAGACATGCACCGACCAGCGAGGCTGCAAAGATGGTGAGTTCACCAGATCCCGGCAGATACATAATGTCCAGAAAGTCAGAGAAATCCACCCTGCCCGATACATAAGAGAAAATTCCCAGGATCATACCTGCGATAGCGGAAGTACCGGTAAGAAGGCCATCCAGGCCATCGGTGAGGTTGGCCGCATTACTTACCGCTGTAATGATGAAAATCACCACCGGAATGTAAATCAGCCAGCCATACTCCTCGCCGAAAAAAGCATAATCGATATGGACATCCTTCAGAAACGGCACGGTTGTAACCGTATTAAAATCGTCGAAGGCCGGCCAGAAGTAGAGGGTGATACCCAGTACGAGGCCCACGATCACCTGACCGATAATCTTGAACCAGCCGTGCAGTCCCGCTTTATCCTTACGAACTACTTTGATGTAATCATCAATAAAGCCTACCGCTCCAAGCACCAGAACCACAAAAATAATAAGCCAGGTGTATATGCTGTAGATATTCATCCATAAGAGAGCCGGAATGACCGTCGCAAAAATAATGATCACTCCCCCCATTGTGGGTGTATCTGCCTTGACCAGGTGCTCTGAGAGGCCGATATCGTCGCGGATGATCTCTTTCACCTGCATATTCTGGAGCCAGCGGATCATTTTTTTCCCTGCAAACAGGCTTAACAGCAGTGAAAATGATGCGGCAAATGCAGTCCGGGTCGTTATAAAATCGAAAGCGCCGAACCCTGTAGGGCTCCAGATATCATCCATCCAGGAGATCAATTCATACAGCATCAGAGCACCTCTCCGTTTTTTCTTTTATGGAGAAGGGCCCGGCGTGCAACCTCCCTGTCATCAAAATGGGAGCGTAATCCGTGAACTTCCTGATAGGTTTCGTGTCCCTTTCCGGCGATCAATACAATTTCATCAGGGCCGGCTTCCGAGATGGCCCGTTCAATGGCCTCTTCGCGGGAAACGATGGATTGAACCGTGGACAGGTCTGAAAAACCGGTAAGAATCTGATCGATAATATCCTGAGGCTTTTCAGTCCGGGGGTTGTCGGTAGTGACATAAATCTTATCTCCGTATTTCTCGGCAATCCCGGCCATCTGTGGCCTTTTGGAGGGATCACGATCCCCGCCGCACCCGAAGACGATCGTTAGTTTCTGTCCCTGTTTACTAATCTCTTTCAGGGTAGAGGATACATTGTCAAGGGCATCGGGGGTGTGCGCATAATCTACAAAAACCTGAGGGCCGTTATCTTTGTCGGAGATACTGACATCAACCCGCTCCATTCTGCCAGGCGCACCTTTGCAGCCAGCAAGAATTTTTGCCACTTCTGCTCCATCCAGTCCGAGAGCTGTACAGATCAGGAGGGCTTCGGTCACATTGTAGGCATTGAATCTGCCTGCCAGTGGTGAGAACAGATCAGTTTCATCTACTTTGATATGGTTGCCCTCAGGAGAGGAGGAGATCATCGAGGCATTGATCAGCCCTTTTCCATGGAAACTGAAGCTCAGTACATTGGCAGGTGTAGAGTTGACCATCCAAAGTCCTCGTGCGTCATCGGCATTGGTGATCGCCCAGCTTCTATCTGTCAGTTGGTTGAAGAGTTTACGCTTGGATTCTGCATAGTCATTCATCGATTCGTGGTAATCGAGATGGTCATGGCTCAGATTGGTGAAAGCGGCCACATCAAACTCTATCCCTTTGACTCGCTTCTGGTGAAGGGCGTGGGAGGAGACTTCCATGACTACATACCTGCTTCCTGCTTCTGCCATTTGTCTCATATCTTCAGCCAGCTCAATGGGATCGGCTGTCGTTAATTGGCTTGGATAGCTTTCGGTAAGAATTCGCTTTTCCACGGTGCCGAGCAGCGAAGCCTTTTTATTCATCGCCGTAAGAATCTGCCATACCAGAGTGGCCACCGTCGTTTTCCCATTGGTACCGGTAATTCCTACTACTGTCATTTTACCGGCTGGATTTCCCGCGAAGAACTGAGCCAGGGGGCCCAAAAGCTCCCGGGTATTGTCTACAACGATTCTGCACACTTCATTCAGCGGATCTTCGGTTTCTGCAATAACAACCGATGCACCTCTCTCCACTGCTTCCCAGATGAAGTTGTGCCCATCTGACGTCACGCCTTTCACTGCGATAAACAGATCCCCTTTTCTAACCTCCCGTGAATCCTGACAGAGCTTGCCCATCCGTTCCGGTGGGGAACCGGAAACCGAGATCGGCTCAATAAAGTTTAATACTTCCTGGAAGGTAATCATTCGTTTAATGCTATAGCCTGGGAGGTGTTCATGGAAATAGCTCTGCCGCGGACTGACACAGTTTTCCCTTGCTGCATCCGTTCCCCCGCTCGTGGAAACTGCGTATAAATGGTTCCGCTGCCCTCAATTTCTATGTTGAGACCCAGATCGAGCAGAATCCGGGTAGCCTTTCTCATGGGAAGTCCGGTCAGGTCGGGGATAACCGAATACCCTTCCGGTGTATCCGGATCTGAACTACTCTCTGCAACCAGCCGGACAAGCTGGTTTTTTGAAATAAACTCCCCGGGTTCAGGGGTCTGTTGAGAGATCACCGTTCCCGCTCCGTGGGATTCAAATGGGATTCCTACCCGGCTCAGAATGACCTCTGCGTCATCGGGGGTCAGACCGGTAAGCAACGGTGTTCGGATGGAGTCCGTACCAGCCATTTGCGTGCCTGGTTTCATACGGTTAATTGTATTACCGAGACCTGAGATGCGTTCAGCAACTTCTTTGAATACAGATCCAGCTGTAAATCCGCCATAAATACTCGTTCGAGGCTCATCCATGATCACCAGGATGGCATATTCAGGGTTCCGAGAGGGGAAAAATCCGGCAAATGAGGCCAGATAACGGGCTTGATATCGCCCATCCACATACTTTTGGGCGGTCCCTGTCTTGCCAGCAATCTGTAGACCCTCAATTTCGGCCCAGCCTGCCGTTCCCGAGTCCGAAACGACCTGTTCGAATACAGGCAAAAGTTTTTCAATGGTTGATGACCTGGCAATCTTGCGCACCTTATGAGGCTCTCTTTTTTGAACGATGTTTCCCATTTCGTCTGTGATGGTTTCCACAATATAGGGACGCATCAGATCACCGCCATTGGCAAAACTGGCATAAGCCTGGATCAGCTGCATGGGCGTGACCTGTACTTCATAACCAATGGACATCCAGGGTTGGGTAACACGGCTCCATTCATAAGGGCGCTGGAGCCTTCCACTTTCATCTCCCGGAAGATCGATCTGAGTAGGTGTGCCAAAACCCATATTTCTGGCATATTGAAAAAAAGTTTCAGGTTTCAGACGCATCGCAATTTCAGAAGTTGCGATATTGGATGACTTTGCGATGACTTCCGGGAAAGCCATCGTGCCGAGGGGATTGTGATCGCGCATGGCCTGACCGTGAATCATGCGAACACCATTCTCCGGGGTTTCAAATTTTTCATCAAAGTTTACAACGTTCTGCTCCACCGCAGCGATTGCTGTCACCAGCTTGAAAGTGGAACCAGGTTCAATTCTGTCCGATACGGCATGATTCCGGCGATTTTCAGGAGGGGTTGCAGCCGGATTGTTCGGGTCATATGTCGGATAGTTGGCCAGAGCTTTTACAGCTCCGGTCGAAGGCTCTACAATGATGGCGATTCCCTTTTTTGCCCTGTGTCTCTCCACGCCGCTTTCCAGTTCCTCTTCCAGTATCGCCTGAATATTGGAATCAATGGTGGTGTGAAGCGAATATCCCTGTTTGGGCAGTTTTTTAGGGGCGCCGACGAATGCAAAAATGTTGTTGTGCCGATCCTTTCGTACCTGCTGTAATCCGTTGGTACCTCTCAGGATATCATCATACTGTGCTTCTATACCCGCCTTGCCGGTCATATCATGGTTTACAAAACCGACCAGGTGAGCTGCCAGGGAATCAAAACTATAGACGCGCCGGTACTCTTCCTCGAGGATGATACCCCGGTGCTGCAGCTCAGAAAGCTCTTCGTAAGCACCCACAGGAATATTTCTTTCCAGGATCACATACTGCGACCGGCTGCCTGCGTTACGGATTCTGTTGCGGTAGTAGCTGGCTGGCCGGGTTGTGTGAGAAGTGAGGATAGAGATCACGGCTTCGCGGTCGGCATCCCCGGTGAGGAGC
>CALKWT010000156.1 GCA_938003885.1 uncultured Balneolaceae bacterium
AATTGATAAGATATCATTTAAAACAATATCTCAATACAAAAAGCTATCAGTTTATAAGTAGGGGATTTGATGTAAAGGAGAAACTATTCTTTATGGATGTCACTTGCCCTTCATGGTTCAAAGGCAAACCATAATAAGATTCCCTAGCGGGCATCTTTCACCGCTACTATATCCAGGCATCAATGTGTGGTCTAAAGTAAAACAGCTGCAGCCCATGAAAGGTTGGCAGGGAACTTTAGAAAGTTACTTTTCTGAACAAAATCCGTATTATACATAGGATTCTATAGAATTTAGTTTAGTTGTGCATATGACAAAGCAAAGTGATTTAAAAGAGACGCCGAACTCGGACAGGGAAGAAATTCAGAACGCAACCCCATATAGAACCCAGTATCCGGTACGATTTGTTACCGCAGCAAGTCTGTTTGACGGGCATGATGCGAGTATCAATATCATGAGGCGGATTCTTCAGGCTTCGGGGGCAGAAGTGATTCATCTGGGACACAACCGCTCTGTGCAGGAGATTGTGGAGTGTGCCATTCAGGAGGATGTCCAGGGCATTGCGATCAGTTCGTATCAGGGCGGGCACATGGAGTATTTTAAGTATATGGTTGATCTGCTGAAGGAGAGAGGCGCAGCACATATTCACATTTTTGGCGGTGGTGGCGGAGTGATCTCTGATCGGGAGATCGACGAACTGCACGAATATGGGGTGAGCAGAATATTTTCTGTTGAGGACGGCAGAACCATGGGGCTGCAGGGCATGATCGACCACATGCTGCAAGCCTGTGACTTTTCAACTGAAAATCTGGATACCTTCCGTCCCGATGAACTCAAGAACAGAGAATCATTGTCGCTGGGCAGAGCGATCTCTGCACTGGAAAACGAATACGATGGCCTCGCCCGTTTTGAGGATGGCAGTCTCTACATCAGCAACGCATCAGAGCCTGTTTCTTACGACGAACGGGTGGTACCAGTCCTGGGCATTACCGGAACAGGCGGTGCAGGGAAAAGTTCGCTGACCGATGAACTGATCCGCAGATTTCTGACGGAATTTGAAGATATCCGGCTTGCTGTTATTTCGATCGATCCCTCAAAGGTAAAAACGGGAGGAGCTTTGCTGGGAGACCGTATCCGGATGAACAGTATCGGTGGAAATCGCGTATTTATGAGGAGTTTGGCCACGCGCGCCACAAATCAGTCCGTCAGCCGGGCACTAAAAGGAACCATCGCGCTCTGTAAATATGCCGGTTTTGATGTGATTATCGTTGAAACCAGTGGTATCGGACAGAGCGGATCAGAGGTGGCAGAGATCAGCGATCTGCCAGTTTACGTGATGACACATGAGTATGGAGCAGCCACACAGCTTGAAAAGATCAATATGCTTGATCTGGCAGATGCTGTTGTCCTCAATAAATTTGACAGGAAAGGGTCACTCGATGCCCTCAGGGATATCAGAAAACAGATGGTGAGAAACCTGGGAGCATGGGATAAGAGTCCGGAGGATATGCCGGTATTTCCAACCACAGCGTCTCAGTTTAACGACGAAGGGGTGAACCGCCTTTTTGCTTTCATCATCCAAAAAATGAATGAAAAACTGGGAACCTCTTTTGTTCTAGAAAGATACCAGGATTCAGTACCATCAGAGACAGGAAGCAGAAGTGCCATACTTCCCGGAAAGCGTCAGAGGTATCTGTCCGAGATTTCAGAAACGATTGAAAAATATCACACCTGGGCAGACGAGCAGACGGAGATCGCCTCCAGGCTGGACGAAGTGAGGGGTACACTAAAACAGCTTAAAAACTGGAAGTCACAGGAAGGTGAATCCGATGCAGCAGCCCTGCTCGAAAACATGGAGAAACATTGGGTCAGCAAACTCGACAGCCTGCCTGCAAAGATCCTGGAAAATTGGGATGATCTGTATGCACAGTACAAAGGGGAAGAGATTACGGTACATGTCCGTGGCAGAGAGTTATCCAATGCGCTCTACCGGACATCGATCAGCGGTACCCGCATCCCGAGAATCGCCCTGCCTAAAACCAGGCACGCCGGGGAGAGGCTGAAGTTCGCCCTGAAGGAAAATCTCCCTGGTTACGTTCCCTATACTGCAGGAGTTTTTCCCTTTAAAAGGGAGGGAGAAGACCCGGCCCGAATGTTTGCCGGAGAGGGAACCCCTGAGCGTACAAACCGGAGGTTTCACTATCTGAGTGAAGGAATGCCTGCGGCAAGACTCTCCACTGCATTCGATTCGGTTACACTCTACGGCGAAGATCCCGATGAACGACCGGATATCTATGGTAAAATTGGTAACTCAGGGGTGAGTATCAGTACGCTGGACGATATGAAAAAGCTCTACTCCGGATTTGATCTGAAATCTCCTACCACATCGGTTTCGATGACGATCAATGGCCCTGCACCCATCATCCTTGCGATGTATATGAATACAGCGATCGACCAGCAGGTGGAGCGGTACCTGAAGGAGAATGGCCAATGGGAGGAAGCAAAAAAGAGAATTGAGAATCACTTTAAAGAGCTGAATGCAGAGCAGCCGGCCTACCTGGAGAAGTTGCCCGGCAATCACAACTCCTTTGGATTGCATCTTTTGGGAATCACGGGAGATCTGCTGGTCGAACCGGAGGTCTATCAGAAGATCAAAGATGAGACCATCAGAAATGTGAGGGGCACGGTTCAGGCGGACATTCTAAAAGAGGATCAGGCTCAGAATACCTGTATTTTCTCAACAGATTTTGCACTCCGCATGATGGGGGATATCCAGACCTATTTTACCGAGAATAAGGTGCGGAATTACTACTCTGTATCCATTTCGGGATATCATATTGCGGAAGCAGGAGCGAATCCGATTACTCAGGCAGCTTTCACACTGGCCAACGGCTTCACGTACGTTGAATATTATCTGTCCCGCGGACTCGACATCGATGATTTTGCTCACAATTTGTCATTCTTCTTTAGCAACGGTCTCGATCCGGAGTATGCGGTAATCGGACGCGTGGCACGGCGGATCTGGGCCATTGCCATGAAGCATAAGTATAACGCCAATGAGAGGTCTCAGAAGCTGAAGTACCACATTCAGACCAGTGGCAGATCGCTGCATGCTCAGGAAATTCAATTCAATGATATCCGGACCACGCTTCAGGCGCTGATGGCTATCTATGATAATTGCAACTCGTTGCATACCAACGCCTATGATGAAGCGATCACCACACCCACGGAAGCGTCTGTGAGACGTGCGCTGGCTATTCAGTTAATTATCAACAAAGAGCTCGGCACCACCCGGAATGAGAATCCGAATCAGGGATCTTATTTGATTGAAGAGTTAACGGACCTCGTCGAAGAGGCCATTATGGCGGAGTTCGACCGGCTTACTGAACGCGGCGGTGTTCTGGGTGCAATGGAGAATATGTATCAGCGAGGAAAGATTCAGGATGAGAGCCTCATTTATGAAACCAAAAAGCATTCGGGGGAGCTGCCGATTATCGGTGTAAATACATTCTTAAATCAAAATGGGGAAGAAGAGGAGCAGGAAGCGGAACTTATCCGGTCAACCGAAGAGGAGAAGCAGCAACAAATTAACCAGTTGAAGAGCTTCAAGGATAGAAATAGGGATCTTACAGAAAAGGCTCTGAACCGGCTGAAGCAGAAAGCAGTTCAGAATGAGAATCTTTTTGAAGAGCTGATGGAAACTGTAAAAGTGGCTTCCCTGGGGCAGATCACGCATGCACTTTATGAAGTGGGCGGACAGTACAGAAGGAATATGTAGAGTTTGTACTTTTTCCAGTCCAAAGAAAGGATCTATCCTATTCTTCCAAATCCAGCAAAGATTATTTACAGGAAATAGCAGGAGGTTTACAGGCCGGTCAAATGGTGCCTAAGCGGATCTCTGAAGCCTTCCCAGAATCCTATCTTCCTGAAATCAAACCCAGGGTTCGTTCCGCTCTTGTAGCTGCCTGGCTGTTGGGGTAGTCAGAGAGAATGGTATTGAGATGCTCTATCGCTCTCTGGTGATTCCCCACTTCGATAAGTGCCTGTGCAGCTTCGTATAAATTCTCCGGGGTTGTAGAATCATTTTCATCCCAGCCTGCTGCTTTTTCAAAGACGGATGCGGCTTCCTCGTATCGCTCCAGTTCAATTAAGATGTTACCATGCATGGAGATAGGAGCTACACCCAAAATTCCGCGGGGCGGTTTAAAGGACTCAATGTGATTGAGCGCTTCGGAATAATTACCAAGCTCAAATTCTGCGATGGCCGCATAATAGTTTGCCAGATTTCCGGAGGATGTACGCCCGTAATTGTTCGCTATCTGAACAAACCCAAGAGTAAACTGGTCTTCATCACCATAGAGTGCCGTTTCATAATTTCCCATCATCAATTCCTGTTCAGCAACACCGATCCGTACGGCAGCCTCCGCTTCCTGTTGTCCTGAATAGATAACGTAACCGATAATAAGGGCAATCAGAGCAACCACGGCTACGATTCCTCCAATGACTACACCCTTATTGTTACTGTAGTAGTACATGAACCTTGAGGAGTACTCCAGGAGTACATCCTGTTCATCTGCACCCGTTCTTTTTTTACTCATGAAATTTTAATGATATCTGTTGCTGAATACTTGGTTTTCGCTTTTTCTAAAGACTTGTAAAAATAAAATTAGTTTACCATTATACCAAGTTAAAAAACGGATTATGGGTCATTCGTCAAAACCCCATTTTGGAGTGTGTAGGTTTTGTTACACTGTCGTGCGATCTCTCTTTCGTGAGTGATAAGCAAGACAGATACATTCTCAATCTCACGTAACCTGAAGAGGAGAGAGAGGATCAGATCTGTGTTTTTTTCATCCAGGTTTCCGGTCGGTTCGTCCGCCAGTACGAGGGAAGGGCGGTTTGTCAGTGCCCTTGCCATCGATACTCTCTGCTGCTCTCCGCCTGAGAGTTGTGAAGGGCGGTGCTGCAATCGCTCTGACATGCCAAACTCTCCGAGGAGTTCCCGGGCACGGCTCTCGGCCGACTTGTGAGATTCCCCTTTGATCAGTGCAGGCATCATCACGTTTTCGAGTGCTGTAAACTCTTGAAGCAGATGATGAAACTGAAAAACGAATCCGACCTCCTTATTTCGCAGCTCCGCTATTTTATCCGGAGAGTGGGAATAGATGGAGACGCCATTCCAGAGAACTTCTCCACTGGTCGGGCTGGCCAGTCCACCCAGAATGTGTAGCAAGGTACTTTTTCCACTACCACTCGAACCTACAATGGAGACCAGTTCAGCCTTTGGCAGATCCAGATTCACTCCCTGGAGAATCTGAAGTTTTCCTTCGGTAGATTCCGATTCAAACTCCTTGGTAATGTCTCTGCACTGCAGTACCAGTTCTTCACTCATAGTATATTCCGGTTATCGATTGAAAATGGTCCGGTATCTGCCGTATAGATCATCTGTACCCGGTTCCGCAGCGACTTGTAACGCCCTGGATTCCGAAGGGAGACCGATCACTGAAACTCGGCAGAAATCTCGGTTCATCTTTCAACCTATGATACTTCATTTTTAAATTCCGGGAAAAGTACCGGTTCAATTTTAACCGTACTCCCTTTCTCCTTGTGGATATCAACCACTACGCCGCAGAGGCGGTTATCTTTTTTTGCGATGATAAATTTTTGCGGTGTGGATAGAGTAAATCTGTTAAGTGAAGTTTTTTTATTCATACCAATCACCGAATCGAAAGGCCCTGTCATGCCTGCATCTGTCATATAGCCGGTGCCCTGAGGGAAAATTCGGGCATCATTTGTAGGCACATGAGTGTGCGTCCCTACCACAGCAGAGACCGTTCCGTCGACATACCATGCGTAGGCCATTTTCTCTGCAGTAGCTTCCGCATGAAAATCCACAAAAATGATATGGGTCTCCTCCCGGATCTTTTTCAGCGCCCGATCCGAAGCAGCAAAAGGATCGTCGATTTGAGGCATAAAGGTACGTCCCTGCAGATTGAGCACTCCAATTTTGAGATCCGTGCCTTGAACCGGATAGACTCCGTAACCAAATCCCGCATTCCCTTTTGGGTAGTTAAACGGGCGTAGAAGACTCGGATCACTGTTCATGTAAGAGAAAATCTTCCATTTGTCGAAGGAGTGATTTCCACCTGTAATGACATCAATACCGGCAGCATAGAGTCTTTTGACAATCTCCTGGTTAATACCACGGCCCTCATGAGAATTCTCCGCATTGGCAATAACAAAGTCGGGGGAATATTTTTTCCGAAGGGAGGGAAGAATAGTTTCAATAAGCTGCAGTCCCGGTTCGCCAACAATATCTGCTATAAAAAAAACACGTAACGTATCAGACATAGAAAGAATGAAGAATGAGCATTAAGAAATTTCTGCAAGATTAAAATAGATCATCGATCAGAGTGCGGATCTGCTGATTCACTTCATTCATCAGCTCCTCTTTTTCTTCCTCTATTTTCGTCTGGGAAGCACGCATCTCGAAAAGTTCTTCGGTAATTTTAAGGCAGGCCAGAATCATGATGGTAGAATCGGGCTGATTGGCAAACTGATTACGAAACAGGCGGAGCTGTTCATCTACATACGCCGCGATATTTCGGGTATTTTCCACTTCACTCTCTTTCACCCGCAAGGGGATGGGCTTACCAAGCACAGTAACTTTAATGGATTCTATATCACTCATGATTCATCCAGGTATTTATCAATTTTTTTGATTAATCCATTTACATGGTGACGCATCGCCATACGCTCCGACTCATTGATACTGGAGAAGATATCAGTCTGTGATTTGTGAACTTTTTTCAGCTTCTGGCGAAGTTTCTCATTCTCACGCTCAAGCTCCCGGTTCGTTTTCTTAAGCAGACTGACTTCCGTACGAATCTGTTCGAGAAGGCGATTGAATGTCTCTTTCTGTATCTGGTTAATTTGCATAAAAAGGGGTTCTTTTCAAGAATTCTATTTATGCCTGAAACGTATGGGATCAGGATCGTAATTTAGCTCCGTACTTCTTTTCAAGCGTAGTGACAATTTTTTTAACCTCGGGTTCTACATCTTTGATGGTCAATGTCTTGTTAGAATCCATAAATGTTAAACGAAATGCAACACTTTTCTTGTTTTCTCCCAACTTTTGGTCCTCATAGAGATCAAATACTGTAACAGACTTCAGAGGAATACCGGAACTATCTAAAATGTCAGTACGCAGATCACCGGCCCGAACAGCCCGATCTACCGTAAAAGCTGCATCAAACTCGAATCCGGGATATTTGGGTACAGGCAGATAGCTGCTGGAGGCGTGCACTGCATTCAGCTCCAGTAGCGCAGTCAGATCAACTTCAACAGAATAGACCGCCTGCTCCACATCAAAAATGGATTTCAATGCTTTCGGACACTCTTGCAATGTGGCAATTTCTTTATCCCCGATCAAATAGGATAATTGCTGATTCTCACCGGCTCTTCGACTCAGGCGGTGGCTGATGCCAAGGGTTGAAAAAAGTGACTCCAGATCGGCTTTCAGATCAAACAGGGTATAGGGTTCCGGTTCGCCCTGCCAGAGTGGCTTCTCCCGGTTACCACTCATTCCAATGAGCAGGAAAATTCGTTCATCAACTCCCGGAATCCAGGTTCCCTTTTCGCCTTTTTTAAAGGTGTGGCCGATTTCAAAGAACCGAAGGTGATGTTCATTTCGGTTGAGATTATAGGAGATGGCTTTCAAAAAACCGGCAAGCAGAGAGGTTCTCAGGACAACGTTCTCACTGGAGACCGGGTTCAATGTACTTATCTGGTGATCAGGCTCTCCCAAAGCGTTTGCCTCTTTCCCGGAGAGCAGTGAGTTTGTGCTGATCTCTTTGTACCGAAGTGCTTTGACAGCCGACCTCAATCTGCTGATAAAGAGTTCAGATTGGGAAATCGGTTCAGGGGTCATCAGGCGTGCAGTTGTGGGGCGGGGGATCTTATTGTAATCATAGATGCGGCCCACTTCTTCGATCAGGTCAATCTCCCTGGATACATCCGGACGAAAGGTGGGGATGGTGCAGATAAGCAGATCGTCGCCCTCGCGAGTAGTTTTGAATTCCAGGGCCTCCAGAATTTCAGACGCCTTCTCCCTCGTAATCGATGTTCCCAGGATACGGTTTAACCTTGAGATCCTGAGTTTTGCACTCCTGGCCTGTTGTTTCACAGGGTGTTCATCGATATGGCCTTCTGCAATGGTACCTCCCGAGAGCTCAGCGATCATCCGGGCTGCCCTGTATGCTGCACGAAGCTGCATCTCCGGATCAATACCTCTTTCAAATCGATAGGAACTATCAGTCTGCAATGCAATGGATTTTGAAGTTTTCCTGATGGATGCGGGATCGAACCAGGCGCTTTCGAGGAGTACTTTGGTTGTTTCCCCTGTCACCTCGCTGTTTTTACCTCCCATAATTCCGGCAATTGCGACGGGGCCGTCTCCATCACAAATAAAGAGAGATCCTGCCGGAACCTTCCGTTCAATATGATCAAGGGTGGTAAAGGACACTTCTTCCTGAAATTCACGGACAATGATTTTGTTCCCTGCGATCAGATCGTAGTCAAAAGCGTGCAGCGGCTGACCCGTCTCATGAAGGATAAAGTTGGTTACATCTACCACATTGTTAACCGGGCGCAGGCCGATCGCCTTCAGCCGCGACTGCAGCCATACAGGAGAGTCCCCAATGGTTATGTTGTCGATGACAAGGGCGGCATAACGGTTGCATTTTTCAGGGGAAAGAATCTCCACAGTTACAGAGTCCTGAAGGGGCTTGTCCGAAATTTCTATCTCGGTGTAGGGATTTTTCAGCGGCTGCCCGATGACAGCTGAAAGATCCCGGGCAACCCCGATATGGCAGGCTGCATCGGGCCTGTTTGGAGTCAGGCCGATCTCCAGGATCGTATCTTTTGTTGAGCCGAGTACCTCTCTTAATGGTGTGCCCGGTTGCAGGCTTTCATCCAGTACCATAATACCGCTATGATCTTTGCTCAGCCCAAGTTCTGATTCAGAGCAGATCATCCCTCTGGACTCTTCACCCCGGAGTTTCATTTTCTTAATTTTTAGTAGGGTTCCGTCTTTCATCGGCACAGGAATTTCAGCTCCGACTTTGGCAACCGGTACTTTTTGCCCCTCAGCCACATTCGGAGCACCACAGACAATCTGAACAGTTTCGCCATCTCCCTGATCGACCCGGCAAACCTGGAGCTTGTCCGCATTGGGATGTGCCCGTACCTCCAGTACTTCACCAACAACGAAATTCTCGAAATCTGTACCGGTCGCTTCCATCTCCTCTACTTCCAGGCCGGTGAGCGTTAGGATATCGGCAATCTCCTGGTCAGAGATTCCGGCAGTTTCAACGTAATTTTTTATCCAGTTTAATGAGATGTTCATAATAAAATATCAGACAAATGTGGTTTACCTGTTAGATAGGTTTTCATTTCGTTGGGGAATATACTGCGCTTCCGCAGAGCGCGTCTAGCCCTGAAACTGTCTTAGAAAGCGCAGGTCGTTGTCATAGAGCAACCGGATGTCATCGATTCCGTAGCGAAGCATGGCGATGCGGTCCACACCCATTCCAAAAGCAAATCCTGTATATTTTTCGGGGTCGATTTCACAAGCCTCAAAGACATTCGGGTCTACCATTCCGGCTCCCAGAATTTCAAGCCACTGGCCGTCCTTTTCATTGCCCCACCAAATATCCATCTCCAGGCTCGGTTCTGTAAAGGGGAAGTAGGAGGGACGTACCCTGTATTTCACATCGTTTCCATACATCAGTCTGGCAAAAGTCACCAGAGTCTCAATCAGGTCTGCCATGGTTACTTCAGTATCTACATAGAGGCCCTCTACCTGATTGAACTGGAAGTACGACTTTGCGGTAACCGCTTCGTTCCGATAGACCCGGCCGGGCATGATAGAACGGATTGGCGGCTCTTTCTGCTGCATTAAACGGATCTGAACAGGGGAGGTGTGAGTCCGGAGTACCAGGTCTTCCTGATCCGACGATTCTCCTTTTTTAACAAAAAAGGTATCCTGCATATCCCGTGCAGGGTGATCAGGAGGAAAGTTAAGAGCTGTAAAGTTATGAAAGTCATCTTCCAGTTCAGGACCGTCTGCAATGGAAAACCCAAGGCGCAGAAAAATCTCTTTCATCTCATTCAGCGCCTGTGTAAGGGGATGGAAGGAGCCACTGTAGGTATTCTCAACGGGGAGAGTGATGTCATCAAATATGGAAAAGGTTTCTGTGCTGCTCTCTGCCAGAGCCGCTTTGTGCTGTTCGAACTTATTGGAAGCCTTTATCTTGATCTCATTCATTAGTTTTCCAACCTGCGCACGCTCTTTCTTTGGTACGCTTCCCATTCTGGAAAACATCGACTGAATCTTACCATTTCTGGACAGAAACTCTAAGCGGAATGCTTCAAGGGTTTCGTCGCTGCTAATTTCAAACTGTTCAATTTGTGCTCGTAATTCGTCAATGAGTTCAGTCATCAGTATGGTAGTCGCTTGTTTCTTTATGGCGCAGATTCAGGGTTTAAAATGTATGGCAGATATTGCCCGATCAAAAGTTTTGATGGCAGAGCAGGAACCTGGAACTTTTCCGGGTAGGATCTGTCCGGTTAGATCGGATTTGGTCTGGCGTCCAGCCCCGAAGAACAGGGGGGTATGACATCAATGTCACCCTCCAGAGCCCGATCCGGTAAGGGTTCAGCAAGCCGTGCGAGAAATATTTGGCATCCTGTAAGATAATCATTCATACGGTTTAATAGGAATGATTCTTCATGGAAATCAGGAAATCAAAACATAAAAAAAACCGGCAACCTGTTGAGGGCGTGCCGGTTTTTATAGACTGGTTATGCTAACTATGCTGCGTCTTTCACAATAGCGGAGAATGTTTCCGGA
The DNA here is from genome assembly GCA_938003885.1 of uncultured Balneolaceae bacterium. Classification (GTDB taxonomy): domain Bacteria; phylum Bacteroidota; class Rhodothermia; order Balneolales; family Balneolaceae; genus Rhodohalobacter. The sequence continues at coordinate 10,910 of CALKWT010000156.1, forward strand.
TCATGGACTGCAAGGTCAGCAAGCATCTTTCGGTTAATTTCCACTCCATTCTGTTTCAGGGAGTGCATCAACTTAGAGTAGGTGGTTCCGTTGAGGCGTGCTGCAGCATTTATCCGTGCTATCCATAATCGGCGGAAAGTTCTTTTACGGACTTTCCGGTCGCGGTATTGATAAAGGAGGCCTTTTTCAACCGCATTCTTTGCAACAGTATAAACGTCTTTGCGTCTGCCCCAGTATCCTTTCGCCTGCTTTAATATTTTTCGGCGACGGCTACGGGAAGCCACCGAGTTACGTGAACGTGGCATTTTATTTAACGTTTAGAGGTTATTGAATCTGTTTATTTGTAAGGAAGCATTGCTTTTATGGAAGGTTCATCCGCTTTGTGTACGAGAGTATCCTTTCCAAGATTTCGCTTTCTTTTGCTCGATTTTTTCGTCAGAATATGACGTTTGAATGCCTTCTTGCGTTTGAGCTTACCGGTTCCGGTAACTTTGAAACGCTTTTTGGCACCGCTGTTCGTTTTCATCTTCGGCATAATCAGCTCTTCATTATTTTAAAAAATTAAAGACTGGTAATATATGCTTATGATTCTAAATAGTCTAATAAATCTTTATGATTTATCAGGTGACAAGATCATAATCATCCGGCGGCCTTCCATGGTGGGCTGAGATTCAATTTTGCTGATATCTTCCAGCTCCTTGGCAAAGTTCTTCAGGAGAGTTTCCCCTTGTTCTGTGTAGAGCATATCCCTGCCTCTAAACTGTACAGTTGCCTTTACCTTGTCTCCACTTTCCAGAAACTCCCGGGCATGCCTGGTTTTGAATTCCAGATCGTGATCGTCTGTCGTAGGGCGGAAACGCAGTTCTTTAACCTGAATAACGTGTTGCTTTTTCTTGGCTTCTTTCTCTTTTTTCTTCTTCTCATACATGAATTTGCCAAAATCGATGACCTTACAAACAGGAGGGCGTGCTCCGGGTGCAATTTCAACCAAATCCAGATTGTAAGAGCGGGCAATTTCAAGAGCCCGGTCGATGTCTGCAATTTCGTGTTCATCATCAGGTTTGATGACTCTGACTTTGGAAGATCGAATCTCGTCGTTGATTTTCGGACGATCATCATTTCGTCTTCTTCTTGTAGTGGGTCGTTTTGCGATAATATACCTCTGTAATCTTATTCTTGTTGTGTAAGCTTTGGGAAACCGCTTTTTGTCCTGCTCTCTGCCTTCACAGAAGAGGTGATCCCAAGGCACCGGTCTCTTTCTGTTTTAGCGTTGGAATCAGTTAAAATCTGGATTCCCAAAAACTTTCGTTGTGCTGATAAATTATAAAATTTTTGAATCTTATTGCATGTTACCTCAACAAAAAAACTAGACCTCTTCGAAAGTGGCTTTCGTGGGTTACTCCTTGTGGTGCAACAAGCAATCCTGAACAGAGGCAAGCCGGAATAGATATTTCCTGATGCTGCCCGTTCAGATCTATCTTGTAAAATACAAAAGAAATTGGAATTTATATCATTTCTATTGTCTATACACCCATTCCGGTTCCGGCTCACGATTCCGGCAACCGGAAGATTGCATACGAAGACATTCCATTATTCATTCCTTCGGTTTGGTCATTCAGGCGGGAGCTGTTTCTTCTCTACTTCCCTGACCAGGTTTTTAAAGAACTCAGAAGTGGAAAATGTTCCGATATCCCCTTTCCTGTGTCTCCGTACAGAAACGGTCTGATCCGTTCTCTCCCTTTCACCCACGATTAACATGTAGGGAATCTTGCTGTTTTCAGCATCCCGGATCTTTGCCCCGACCTTCTCCGACCGAGTATCGGTCTCTGCGCGAAGATTCAGTTCTCGTAGTTTCTGAGTCAGACCCTCTGCATACTCATTAAATTCATCTGATATAGGGAGTACCTTGACCTGGAGAGGTGCAAGCCAGAGAGGAAAGTCGCCTGCGAAATGCTCAATAAGAATACTGGTAAAGCGTTCCATGGAACCAAATGGCGCGCGGTGTATAATCACCGGACGGTGACGTTCATTATCAGCCCCCACATAGGTGAGGTCGAATCTCTCAGGCATCACATAGTCTACCTGCACAGTACCCAGCTGCCATTTTCTGCCAATGGCATCCCGAATAATAAAGTCAATCTTAGGCCCGTAAAAACTAGCTTCACCCTCAGCGATGGTGTACTCCAATCCCATCTCGTCAGCAGCTTCCTTGATTTCGCGCTGAGCACGATCCCAATACTCCGTATTACCTCCATACTTCTCTTCATTGTCATCCCTGTAGGAGAGTCGGATATCCACAGGCATGCCGAATGTCTGAAAGACCAGCTGGGTCAACTCAATCGTATTTTAGATCGGAAGAGCGTCGTGTAGGGAAAGAGTGTAGATCTCGGTGGTC
>CALKWT010000157.1 GCA_938003885.1 uncultured Balneolaceae bacterium
TTTCTATGTCCGGCGCCCACTCAGTCTTGAATTCAAAACCAACGATGGCTGATATAGCGGCCTTGGATTTGGCTCTGTTCTGTAATGTGTGTTCAATCCATCGATCCCACTCTTCTGTCTCTTCTACTGAAGCGATTCCTTTTGCAAACCTCAAAAAAGAGGGGTCCTGAACTAAATCTTGTACAGTATATTCCGTCTGTCTCACTATAATAACAGCAATACTTTTTATGTTAGCTGTATAGGAGAGTGACGGAAAGCGCCAGCGTACTCAAAAAATTTTAAATTTTTTCTTTTTGCTTTCATTGATGGGCAAATGACACGGATTGCACCCTCGTCTGGAGCTCGCTTTCAGCGGATCAGAGTTTTGGAGCCCCGTTGATCTATCGTTGTGTCACTTGCCGCAACACCTAAAGTGAATTTCGTAACCGGACACTGCACTTTGGTCAGCAGGAAAGCATCACCGAACAGTACAGAGTACCCCGGTCGGAAGTGGATGTATAATCGAACCTTAGGCGAGTTTTTATAAAATGTCAGAAAAAGGACAGATGTAGTAGCTCATCCTTTCAGCCTCTACTCCCGGATAGGTTCCCTAAACATCTGAAACCTCAAAAGAATCCGCATCCGCTCATTGAACCCGTAAGAAATTTCAAGCCAAACAACGCAGAAATCACCAGACGCATGATGTCCAGATCCAGAATCGTTCGAAGGGAGGTCATGGCCCGGTACATATGATTCCGGACAGATTGCCGGTTGATATTTAGAATCTCCTCGATCTCACCATAACTCATTCCGTTAAAATAGTGTAAATAGAGGACCTCTTTCTGCTGGTTCGAGAGCTGATTTAACGCTTTTTGTAGCTCTTCTTTCTGCTCTTTCAAAGCCTCTTTCTTTATGAGAAGTTCTTCGGTGTCGAAGTTTATTTGAAACAGATCACTCTCAGAGGGCTCATCAGGATCAAGACGCGCCATTCTGTTTTTAAATTTCAGTGCGTGGTAAATATTTCGCCGGAGTGATACGTAGAGATAGACATTTGGAGAGCTGATATGTGAAAGGTTCTCCCGTCTTTTCCAGATCGTTTCAAACAGATCTTGTATAGAATCTTCTACCAGGTCGGGGTCTCCGCATAGTTTTAATCCATAACCGAACAAGCCCTTATAATAACTGACAAATAATTTCCGAAAACAGGATGTATCACCTGAAACAAATCGATCCCATACATTTCCCTGTATCGTTGAGATCATACTACTACTCTTTAAGATGTTTGGTTTAGGCCGGGTTGTCCAGGAATTTCAGGCAGAAGTCATGGTGGATCGTCTCTGTTGAAGTTTGATGAATACAAGTGCTCTGATTAACCCTTTGTGAGCTGATTAAATAGTCTTTCATCAGAGAGATACGTATACTGAAATACGTCAGCTGACTTCCCCTTGCTGACGATCCTCAACAGATCGAATTGCAACCTCAGCTGGCGATTAAGAAAGGAAAAAATAATTAATTAAAAAAATTTCTTTAGACTCTGCCTACTGAGAAGACGTTTATGAGCCGGTTCCACTTCGGACTGAACAGTCACAAAGATGGGTGCCTGCATACGGACAAAATACAGGGGTACTGAATCAGTCAAATCCCGGAAACAGGCGTTTCAGCTCTTCAAGGGAGGCCTGGCGGCCATACTCGGAAAGTTCAAAAGCTTCTGCATGCCTTATACGACTTCCCTCCTCTTCACCGTAGAGCTCGATCAGAAAATCACGGAACTGATCGGCAACCTGTACATTGCGATTCAAGAGGTTATTCAGGCGGAGACTCATTCTTTCCTCCTCTTCATCAGGAATTTCCTCAGCACGACCATAGGTCCAGGAGTCTACATCGGAAAACTGGGAGGGCATCTGCTCCAGAGCAGTTCGCTTCTGATCAATTACATCATCGATCCCCACCATAATATCGGGCTGAAACGGGTAAGGTCTTTGAAATGTATCGCTGTAATAGAGAACAACAGGGCTTCGCGGAAGGGGTGGTGTATCCGGAGTGAAGAATTTTGCCTCTACCAAAATAATCGCATCATTCACCAGGACACCACTGTATCTGTGATCAGCGTGATAAGTATACGGACGGTGCACCAGAACAATATCGGCTTGCCAGTCCCGTATCTCCCGGACCACTTTTTTCCGGTTTTCAAGGGTTGGCATCAATTCACCATCATGGATATCAAATACGTTTGTTGTGATTCCCAATACATCGGCAGCATTCTGGACCTCCTGCATTCGCCGCAGAGCGAGTTCACCTCCCGACATCCCAAAGTGACCGATATCTCCGTTGGTCATGGAGACGCATTTGAATGCATGTCCTTGGGCAGCCCACATGGCAGCAACTCCTCCAGAGGAGATTTCGCAATCATCCGGATGGGCGCCAAAAGCGATAATTCGAAGAGTCCCATCTTCGGCCTGACGCGCGTTTGCCTCTTCTGCCAACACCAGAAGGCCGAGGATAAGAGCAATGAAATAGAGAAAGCGTGTGCTGGTCATGGTATTAATATTGGGTTAATTAACTTTTAATTTGGCATGAAGTCCGGGCCATTTCCCTGTATATAATCAGAAAACCTGCCCATGACAGCATTTTAATTACGGAAGAGAACTACACAAGCGGCGCAATCTGATCTTCAGTTATCACGCCACCGGGAAGTTCAAGGATATCAATTTTTCTGAAATGGATTTCAGCACCTTCCGCCTCTGGGCAGATATACCCTTTCTTTCTCTTCGGAGAGCGAATGCCGTTCACAAACTTTCCGTTGACCGATAATTTCAGCGTGCCATCGACACAGACCACAATATATCTGTTCCATTCGCGTGTGCCATTCATTCTGTTCTCAAGAGCCATGCTTCTGCCGGTAATCGCTGACGGGTTATCGGGAATCGTTCCCTCTAGTCCCATAACCGGGAAAAGGTGGCCGTGAACATACTCCACCGGCCGTTCATTGATGACGGCCCACTCAGGATCAAGCATTTGAACCTCCATACCTGTCGGGAACGGGTTGTCTTTATAGGGTACACCGTCCGCCCACAGAAAGAAACCCGAATTCCCACCTTCCTCCATGAATCTCCATTCAATGTCCAGGATAAAGTTTTCGTACTGCTTCTCGGTCCGCATGACCCCAATCGGCCATCCAGTACATTTTAATATGCCATCTTCTACGAACCAGGTCTCTTTAGAAGTGTTTACATCCACAAAGTTGGTGAGATCTTTCCCATTAAAGAGTTTTTTAAACTGCAGGGGGTTGCTGCCAGCCTCTGATGTTAAACGATCAGCCAAAGAGCTCAATCCAGCTTTTGCACTCACAAGAGAGGTAGATGCCAGGAGTGCATTTTTTGCAAATTCTCGTCTGTTCATTTCCAATATATATAATTCAATTTAACCATATCTGTTTACGGGAGCAGGAGGTGTACCCACCACTGGCGGAGTATTCCAATCGCCTGGAATGACTCTGCTCCTCGGGCAGGCCTGCTCCTCACTGTTCTAACTTCCCAGTCGATACTTATTGCCAGATTTATGGCCCCTTTACCGACTTGCAGATAGGATCCCTGTCACCAGTGTACAAGAATAATTAGTATCCCGGATTCTGGTCTGCAGCTGAAATATTATCATTCGCATTGATTTCCGACTGTGGAATGGGCCATAAATGGTGGTGGGGCTGAAAAACCTGTGACCGTCCAATATCCCATAGAAATATCTCCCCGGTTTGAAGATTTTCGTAATGGGCACCTAACTTTTGACCGGAAACTTTCTCCACACCAATTCCCCAGCGAAGTATATCGAAAAGACGGATCCCTTCAAAGGCGAATTCCCTGCCCCGTTCATCAATAAGATAGTCCATCAAGGATGCGGCATCAGGGTGAGACTCCGGGGAGATCGGATCCAGTTCAACAGTAGGGCGCTGTCGGATTTCATTAATTGCATCATATACGGTCTGATCAATCTCTCCCAGTTGCACTTTTGCCTCTGCATACATCAAGAGAATATCAGCATAGCGTATATGAATAAAGTTTATAGAACCTCGTGTGGGATCATCCTTATCATTATCAAAGTCAACATACTTTTTCATATTATAACCCAATTCTGTCGCTCTCTCTGTGCCCCTTGCGGCGTCTGGACTATCACTTTCGGGATGAGAGTTGTAAACCAAACCTTCAGCGATTTCGCTTCCTGTAAAATATACAGAGTGATACCATCGAGGATCCATATTTTCATAAGGTTCTAATGGATCATTAAAATCTTCAACGTTGTATTCCGTTTCATCAACCCTAAAAAGAAGATAGGGGCCATGTAAGGCTCCACAGAAGAACTGCCTCCTAAAGAAGATGCCGTATGCCCAAAAGCATCATAGCGTTGTCCATCATCAGCATACTGCCGGTCAAATATCACTTCAGAAGAGTTTTGGCCCTCATACTGGAAAAGTCCTTCATAATCCGGATATAATGAATAAACACCGCTCTCAATCACAGCAAGTGCTGCATCCCGGGCTACCTCCCAGCGTTCATTACGCAATGCAACTCTGGCTTTTAACGATTGAGCTGCACCATGCGTTGCCCTCCCGACATCTCCGCTGCCATAACTGACCTCCAACAGATGGGAGTCAATAATGTCATCCAGTTCATCAATTATAAAGTTCACAACAGTCTCCTTTTCCGTTCTACCTCGATGATCATTAATGTCAAAGGTCTCGGTAATGAGGGGTACATCACCCCACAAGCTTGTTAGTTGTGTATAATAGTAGGCACGTAGAAATCTGGCCTCTGCTACATATCGTTCAATCAACTGCATATTTCCAATTTCTGCTTGCCCTGCATTATTAATTACAGCGTTAGCCTTACGTATTCCTCTATAGTATCTGTTCCACGTACCCGTTACTGTACCATCAGATGGTACCAGAGGAGTCAGTTGAGCATAAACTATGTCCGTTCGATTATCAAGACCCATGGTCCTGCCGTCCATCTCCGCATAAACTGCATTTACTGCTTGTCTGACGTCACTATCACGCGACCAATAAATGTCTTCCGTTACTGAAGAAGTCGGAGAAATATCCATCCCAAAATCACATCCGGTGATAATGAGACTGCTTAAAACTAATTTTATAAGAATATATTTTTTCATAACCACAAAATTTTGAGTTTTAAAAAGTGATGTTTACACCGGCTGTAATTGCTTTCGTGTGAGGATAGAATTGATTTCTTCCTCGTGGTATTTCAGGATCAAAAAGTTCAGTTGGCGTGAAAGTCAACAAATCCCGGCCAGATACAAAAACTCTCAGATTTTGCACAAGAGGTTGGGCAACGGTATATCCGATTTCTATGTTTTTCAATCTTAAATATCTGGTATCCTCTATCCAGTTCTCATTGGCGCGCCTGTTCCAATCTTGCGCCCCTAACATCACTCTTGGCCACGTACCATTCGGATTAAGTTCAGGATGATAACGTTCCTCGACCATCTTCTGGTGAATAAAGTTCTGGTTATTCGGACCTTCAACAAGCGCACCATCAAGCATATGGTATTGTTGTAAAACTCCTTGCCAGAACATTGTGAAATCAAAGCCACGGTATGCTGCATTAAAGTTTATGCCGAATTCATATCGCGGATCCTCATCAGCTAAAACTACATGATCGCCATCCGGATAGATAGCTGTACTTAATGAGCCATCTCCATTCAGATCTTCGAAAATCCAGTCACCAATGCCTACATCAGGGCTAAACGTTACAGGATACTTATCGAGGTCTTCCTGACTTCTGTATATACCCGGTGATTTGTAACCTCGAAGTGCACTTAATGAATATCCTTCTGTCCAGACGGTAAACTCATCAGGGCAAAACGGTCCCTGACCCTTCAGATCTTCAATTCTGTTGGTTACATCAGACAAATTTACGCCAATTGACCACTGAAAGTCAGAAGTAGTCGTTGGAAGGCTTCGGTACTTAAATTCAACCTCCCACCCTCTATTTGAAACTTCTGCTGCATTTTGAAAAGGCGCACCTACACCTATTGTACCCGGGATAGGTAATTGTAGCAAAATGTCACTTGTATAATTCCAGAATGCCTCGGCAATTATTTCAATTCTATCATCCAGAAACCCAATATCAAGACCGATATTCCTCATCGTGGTTGTTTCCCATGATATATCCGGGTTGCCGGCCGAGGTAACCGCTGCGGCGGGCACAACATTCCCGCTAAATTGGTATACAAGCCCGAGATTATAACTATTAAGATATGAGTAGAGTCCGCTTCGTTCATTAGCACTCATACGTTCGTTCTCCAATTGACCCCAGGATGCACGAATTCTCAGATTACTAAGCAGGTCCTGATCCGCCATGAAGCTTTCACTTGAAATTCTCCATGATGCAGAAAAGGATGGAAATAGACCCCATCGATTTCCTTCTGCAAAGCGTGACGACCCGTCATATCGCAGATTGGCTTGCAGAGAGTATCTGTCGTCAAAAATATAATTTAATCGACTAAAAAATGATCTGACCCTCCATGCATCATTAAAACATCCGCTTGTAAAACTTCCTGCATCATTAAATTGACCACAGGTTAACTGATTTCCTGAGTCTCCTGATCCGAGGGATCTGAGTTCATCATTAAAGAAGTTGGCGCGGGCTGCAGAGACCTGTTTTGCTGTTGTGTATACCTCCTCATAGCCGGCAACTGCACTGACACGATGGATATCAAAACTCTCTTCAAAGTTAAAATAAGCCCTTTGGCTTAACTCCCGTCGATTGTACCGCCCTTCGTTTAGTGTATTTGTAGCAAACCAGCTACTTGCAGCCACTGTTGCGCCAGTCAGCAGATGAATCATATTACTGCGGTCCTCACGAAAAATTAATTCCTCAGATGCCCTCTGATTAAGTGTAAAGTCCCCATCGAAGGACAATGAGCTACTGAGCTGGTAATTGAAACCAGCTGTTGAAACGACATCGTGATGAACCCTTTGGGTTTCCCCGGTATTTGCCATGACATAAGCATTCCAAGTTCCACCAATAAGGTCACCGGTCCCTTTTCTGCCATCCGGATATTGCATGCTCATATCACGGTTCATGTGTAACAGGGCTTGTGTAATACGTTGAGCTGTGAACCCCGGACCATCATTCAACGTGATGATGCGATGCTCTTCGGCAGTCGTGGTATACTCGGTAAAGAATTCTGAAGGCTGAGGAACGGGATTACTGTAATAAAACTGAAACAAGGAAATCAGAATTGCTGTCAGAAATACGGCTGCAATTACAATCCAGCGAGGTGTCGAATTACGATTTATTCCGCCTCTCTCTATGGTTAACTTCCGAACCGGTTCTGAATCGCCTTCCTCCCCCCATTCATTTCGGGGTTCAGGGATTCGGTACAACTCACTGCTTGGATTCAGCTTGTTGATGACTGCAGCAGCATCTTCTTCAAACCGAGCAGACAACCATCGCCCGCCTTCCTCAGTCCCGAACCATTCAAGAACCAGCTCCGCATCCTCCTCGGAAATATCGCCCTCAAAATAGCTGTCAATTAATTTTTTATTCACAATGTTCATCTATCTATTTCCAGCTGCTATGCATACCGTACTCATAGATACAACACCGATTCAAAAAGTGATGCCAGCTTTCAGAATAAATTTTCAGCGAATATATCTGGAAACAAATCTTTGAACTGTTTTATTTGCCTTTTGATATTGGGAACGCACTGTATGAATTGAGATCCCCATTCGATCTGCAATCTCCTGATTGGAATATCCTTGTAAACTTTTTAATTCGAAAACCAGTTTTTTTCTCTCCGGCAGAGTCCCTACCCCTCTTTCTACAATCCTTTTCGCCTCCCTGAAAATCACTTCTTCATCAGCCTGTGAACTCTCCGTTTGATTGGTGTTGGCATACTCAATTTGCCGCAAAATCCTTCTCTTGTTAATCTTCACCATATTCAACACATGATTCCGCAGTGATGTAAAAAGAAATCCCTGACGCGATTTACTGCTGTCTATGTCTGATCGATTAAGCCAGAGTTTTGAGAAAACGTCTTGCACGGCATCTTCTGCAAGTTGAGGGTCTTTCAAATAGCGCCGCCCTAACAAAAACAAGGGTTCGTAATACTTCTTGTATATCGCTTCAAATGCAAGTTTATCACCCTTATTCAGACGCAAGACCAGCTGGTGATCTCCTGGTAACTTCATACCTGATAAATTGATAGGTTCAGAACAACTCTCCATTCTGCAATGGATTCATCTATAAAAAACATAAATTTCCGATGAAATGAAATGCAGAAAGAGTTTACTCTGAACAGCTACTCTATCAGGGGTGAGCGAGGTAAGCCACAGGCTATTTCCTGCAGCTTTTTTAGCTACATATTATTTTAAAGTCCGCTCACCTCACCTTCTCTGAAAAGAGGTTCATAAACCGAATCGACTTGATAGTACTCCACACCGAGGTCCAGAAGACGCTCCACATCATTTTTGGCAGCTTCCCAACGCTCTTCTTCCGTCTCTCCGGAACGGGCATACCTGAAGGTATTGATCGCAGCCACAACCTTCACTCCAAGCTCTTCTGCTACCTGAACCATTTCCTGGTCCAAATTTCCGCCAAGCTCAAACAGATGGTAGAGTTCGCTTACCTCCTCACCTCTCTCTTTCGCCTCTAAAAGATCGTCCAAGCCTCGTGCGATCGACGCTTTTCCATGTAAGTATTGCTGTGCTCCGGCATCACTCAAGACGAATGCAGAGTTGAGCAGGCCGTATTTTTCCAGGACCGACTCAATCTCCATATAATCACTCTCCTCAAAGTCTCCCCCCTTGATGTCTAACATGAATCGGATTCTTCCGGATGCGAGCTCTGCAGCTTCTTCAAATAGCAGGGGTCTGGATCCGCCAACTTCAGAACGAAGTTCTTGTATCTCTTCCCATGTCAGTTCGCTGACGGATCGCGGCTCATCATAATATCTCTCAAAGTTTGAATCATGGTGCAGGATAATCCGGCCATCTTTGGTTTTGCGAAGATCGATTTCGAGCATCCAGTACCCGCGTCGGATCGCCTCTTCCATTGCAGCCCGTGAATTTTCGATCCCGTTCTCATTTACTATCCCGCCCCGGTGAGCGATCAGCTTTACCAGAAGCTCCGACTGAGATGACTGGCCAGAAGGTGGCTCCTCACCTGACCGGCCTGGTTGTTCTGAACTTTTCTGATTCACTTCTCCGCAAGAGGTAGCGGAGAAGAGCAGAAACATCAGGAAAAATGAGAGGTTCAGTATATTTTGGTTAAACATGTGAAATACTATTTCTGATTAATAGATATAGCGTACAGGGGTATGCCTGAGATGTCCGGCCTGCAAGGAGGCCGGCATCCCGGTCTTATGGTCTCTGGCACTTCCGTTAAAAGGTCCTTCCCCAATCACGGCTCCAGCGTTCTATTACCACTTTGGTCTGTGTATAAAACTCGACTGCATGATGCCCCTGAGCGTGGAGATCTCCGAAGAAGCTATCTTTCCAGCCGCTGAACGGATAGTAGGCCATCGGTGCAGCAACACCAATGTTGATACCAATATTACCAGCATTTGCTTCATATCGAAATTGCCGGGCAGCCGCTCCGCTACTCGTAAAAAGACATGCCATATTTCCGTACGACTGCGAGTTGATCAATTGAATCGCATCCTCAACCGTATCTACATGCATCAGACCAAACAAGGGGCCAAATACCTCCGTTTTGGCAAGCGAAGAGTCGGGAGAGATCTCATCCATGATAGTGGGGTAGATCCAGTTCCCATCTCCGTAGTTCTCCACTTTCTTTCCGCGGCCGTCGACAAGGATCTTCCCTCCTTCATTTTCTCCTGTCTCAATAAATTGCTCCACACGCTGGCGGCTATCAGGTGTGATTACGGGTCCCATTTCGGTAGATTTATCCAACCCGTAGCCCACTTTCAGGCCGGCTGCTTTTTCCTTAATGGCATCCGTAAAAGGCTTCTTGGCATCCCCGACGGTGATCGCCAGTGAGTTGGCAAGACAGCGCTGTCCAGCACATCCGAATGCGGAGTCAACTACGATTCGCGTGGTCATATTCAGATCAGCATCAGGGAGAACAACAACCATGTTTTTGGCACCACCCTGGGCCTGAACACGTTTGCCGTGTAAGGTTCCCTTACTGTAGATCTGCCGGGCAACCGCCGTGGAGCCTACAAAGCTGATCGCTTTTACAGATGGGTTTTCCAATAGCTCATCCACAGCTTCCTTATCCCCGTTTACCAGTTGGACGATTCCAGCAGGCAGATCTGTTTTTTGCAGTAATGCGATAATGTAACGTGCAGACATCGGCACTTTTTCACTGGGTTTCAGAATAAAACTGTTACCAGCTGCAATCGCATAAGGCAAAAACCAGAGTGGTATCATTACAGGAAAGTTAAATGGGGTGATCGCTGCAACAACACCCAGTGGCTGACGAATCATATGCTCGTCGATTCCTGTTGCGATATCTTCATTGTTAAATCCCTGCATCATGGTTGGCATACCACAGGCATTTTCAACGTTTTCAATTCCGCGCCGGATTTCACCCACACTCTCCTTGTACGTTTTGCCGCTCTCATTGGTGATCACCTTCGCCAATTCATCGATATGTTCTTCTAGCAGATTCTTGAAATGGAACAGATATTGAATCCGTTTTGTAACGGGCGTTCGCCGCCATTCGTGATACGCTTCTTCTGCAGTTTCGACAGCACTTTTCACATCCTCTTTTCCGGATAGGTGAACGGTGCCGATCTCTTTTTGATCAGCGGGATTTATCACGGAAAGAGTCCGGCCGGATTCCGGTTTTTTCCAGTCTCCATCTATATAGTTTACTATTTCGTGTTCATTTGTTTTCATAATATTTATTAATTTTTTTAAAGTTCTTATAATATAGTATGGTCATTTTATCGAATTGTACAAATTCTTCGTACTGTATCAACTCTGCATGGATCTCCCATCAAAGTTCTCTGATTCGTATATTCTTCCAACGAACCTTCCCATTCCACCACGTATCCCCGCCATGTACCTGGAGACCGATGTGTCCATCATCCCCTGTTGCCTCGTACATCTTCTCTTTATCAAAGTTCGGATTCTTACTGCCTGCTGCATCAAACTTGCATATTTTCGTACCGTTTATCCAGGTCGTTATGATCGGGTATTTCCCTTCACACCTGACCTTGATAGTATTATATTCATTCAGTTTCCATGATTCTTTCCACTCCTCCTTTGTGCATGCATACCGGATCGGATGAGTATCATACCCCGGATAAGGAGTAAAGTCTCTCATTTCAAGATCCACAAGACGCCCATTTTCCAGCACTCCGTCATAGCGAAAAGGCTCTGTTCTCCAACCGCCTGTGCTCTGTCCATAGATAAATCCGACGATCCCACCATCGTTCGGCTCACTGTGATAATCCACATAGACCTGATAAGATTGACCATTCGGCCTGGACCTTAGAAATATTCCAGAATCACAGCCCCAATCTGGTAGCACATCAGCAATTAGCTCAAAATCCCTATATTTTTTATCGGTCAATAGAATCCCACCTTCGCCAGATCCGGGCGGTTCTTGTTCAGAAATGATTGCTCCCGACTCTACGCTCCATCGGCCCCCATTCTTATGCCACCCATCCAGTGATTTACCATCAAAGATGGAGACAAATTTTTTATCGTTTTCAGATTCGTACCCGAATGTTTTACGATTCGCCCGAGACATAAGCAGAGGGGCTCCTGCAAGTCCGGCAGTAACTGCAGCAGATCTCTTCAGGAATTGCTGACGGTTTATGGTTTTCTTCATCTTTATGGAATTTTTAGTGGATGTTTTGATTATAAAGTATGTATGTATGTATGTATATCTGAAATTGAAGACTGGAACTGTCAGCCTAAAAAATCCATTATCACTTTTCCGGGATTATGATATTCACAAAGAAGATATACTAAGAATTTCGTTACGATCATCTATAGATCTGATAGGCACACCATGAAATAACCTTTGATGGCTTAACTGATTTCGTCTATATAGCTTGTGATAATTCATGGTTGTCCGCTCCTACCCATTTACTCCGGTACCCATGTTCTGCTATTCCCGGAACCATCAAAAATGAGCACATGTTCTACAGGGCCGATAAGAGAAAGAGTTCGTCCTTTTTGTGACAAATATCCTCCCCCATCATAAAACTCCCTCTTTTCAGTCTCGCCATTTTGCCAGGTGATCAGAACACTTTCTTCCTGATTTTTCAGATCGATATTATGATAGAAAAGTGAAGATTCAAAAAGTAAAAGAGTGTCATCATTTCGTGCGGATAGAATCAATTTTTTGTTATCCGCACCTCGAAGTTCTGTGAGTGATTTTGCATCCCCCAACACATGAAATCCACTGGCAGTCAGCCGAACCGGAGTGAATCCGCCAGCCCCGTCACCTTTCAGATATAAGCCCTTCGATGCGTCGTACCACCCGGTAAACATCTCCGTGGAATAGGAGTTTCCCGTCACCAGAAGATCCGGGATTCCATCTCCATCATAGTCCCCGGACAGCATACCGAAGACAGGGGCAAATTGTGCTTCAACCGGAAGCGGTGAAACTTCCATCCTCTCTCCGGCCATGTTCATTACCAGGCTGGTCTGAAAGGTGTCCGACGAGTAGGTTTGGCCGCTATTCAAATGTTCTGTTGAGAGCAGGTCTGTCAATGCGGCTGAACCGTACTCTTTGTAGGATGTGAACCTTCTGCTCAATACCGGCATCTGCAACAGCAGGTCATCCTTCAGATGCACCGGTTTCCTTACTCCATTGATGATCCTGGAGATAACCGGGTCTATAAGCCCGTCTTGATTGAAATCTCCGTAGTGGATCTGTACAGGCCCCTCAGTCCGGTTCTGAAGCAAGGTATTAAGTCCGAGATTACCCGCGACATAATCCATATAACCATCCCGGTTGAAATCACCAGCAACGATACTGTTCCACCACCCCGTCGTCTCCGCCAGCCCCAATTCCCTGGTAACATTGTGCAGCACGCCTTGACGGTTTTCAAATACGGTGAGGGGCATCCACTCGCCCACGACCATCAGGTCGGGCCATGAATCGTTATTAAAATCGGTCCAGATGGCGGAGGTGACCATACCTATCTTACGCAGCCCCGGAGCTACCTGATCGGTGATATCAGTAAAGGCACCTTCTCTATATTTCAGGATATAACTCTCGGGGGCCAGCGGATACTGATTAGGCAGTACACGCGATCCAATAAAAAGCTCTTACGATCCATCTCGATCGAAATCCGCTGCGATCACCACGGAGGTACTGGTCCGGAT
>CALKWT010000158.1 GCA_938003885.1 uncultured Balneolaceae bacterium
TCCGGAGGGTGGACGTGTTATAGCTTCCAGTAAAAAATGACGCTAGGACAAAATCCGAGAAAATGTTTGCTCTGGTTGAGCAGTGGAAGCAAAGCGGTAAAACCCGTAAAGAATTCTGCCGGGACAGGGAGGTAAACCCCGCCACCTTCGCCTACTGGGTGAGTAAATGGAAATCCAGAAACTCCCCGGCCCAGGGATTCGCCCGGGTCGATCTATCCGAGGGGCAGGGGCGGAAAGTGGAAATCACCTACCCCAATGGGGTAAGGCTCTGCACCGATGATCCGGACCTGGCCCTGATCAGCCGACTGATCAAACTCTACTGATGTTCTCCCTGAGCTCTTCCCATCATTACCATTTGTATCGCGGGGCGTGCGATATGCGCAAAAGCTTCAACGGCCTGTCCGGGCTGGTGCGTAATGAGCTGGGCAGGGATCCGACCAGCGGAGAGGTGTTTGTATTTCTCAACCGAAGGCGAACCCTGATCAAGCTGCTTCATTGGGAGTCCGGCGGGTATGTCCTCTACTACAATTGGCTGGAGCAAGGCACCTTCACGCCACCCCGACTGGGCGAGAATCACACCGTGGTCCGATGGCCCGAACTGGTGCTGATGATCGAGGGGATCCAGGTGCAAAAGAGTCGACAAAAGCCCCGGTACCAGCGGTAGAAAAAGCGTTCTTTTTTGCACTAAAAACGCTGTAAGAGTAGGGGCAATAAGGGCTTTTACGTATATTCTTTCCATGGATTCGGCTCTGGCAAACCTCTCAAAATCTGACCTGATCGCTCTTCTTGAGGAGGAGAAAAAAACGGTTGCCCGCTATGAGCGGAAAGTGAACTGGCTCCAGACGCAGCTGGCCCAGTTCCAGCGAATGCTCTTCGGCCAAAAGCGCGAGCGGTTTGAGGCCAATCCCAATCAAATCAGCCTCCCGCTGGACGCCGGTGTGCTTAACTGGTGGCGTTTTCTTTACAAAATTGAAGATGATACACTGCATATAAAGAGGGGGATTTTCGTTCGTAAAGACCTTTACCTCACCAAAGACAGGGTTCAGGTGATTGACATTACATCAGGAGTTATTGAGAGGGTTTTCGGACTTGTGCGGCTTAATATTCAAACCGCAGGTTCAAGCTCGCGCCAGGCGATAATAGAAGCCGTTTCCGTCGAACAGGCAAATATAATCAACAGCCAGCTGAGAAGCAGAGCTTCTGACAGCAGTGCAGAGACAGAGTTTTCCGAACAAATACCTGATGAACCTGAAATCAGCCTGTCTATCAGGCTGCCTAACAAAGAACTGCTGATCGCAGCTTCCACATCCGGTAGCTTTGGAATCGCACTTTCGCTGATTGCCACTATCTTCTCACAGATAGAGCCGATTCTTAGTGAATCACAGCTTTATGATGATCTCATCCAGCTCATTCCGAGTCAAACAGATGCCATGGTTATTGTTTCAACAATTCTGGTGTTTGTGATTTTCGCCTGGCTTATCTCTTTTACCAGTACCCTGCTCACTTATGGCAACTTTCAGATAGATATCAAAGACGATGAACTGGTGGTTTCCAGAGGAATTTTTGAGAAAAAAAAGATCACGGTCCCCTTTAACAGAATCCAGGCGATCCACATTACGGAAGGCATCATCCGTCAACCTCTTGGATATGCATCCATTCATCTTGAAAGTGCAGGTTACGGCGATGATAAAGGTTCGGGCTCATTTGTTCTGTTTCCACTGATTAAAAGCGGAGAAATTCTATCCTTCCTCGAGAAAACCGTACCCGATTATTATCAAACCACACAAGCTGTTCACCCTCCTGTGAAAGCTTTGAGAAGATATGTATTCAGATCTTCATTCTTTGTAACCCTGGCCACAGCCGCTGCTTACTGGGCGCTTGAGCTGAATATTTTTATCTGGATTTTACCTCTCTTATCCCTGGTTTGGGGATGGATGCGATATAGAGCAGCCGCTGTTGGAAAGCACCCGAATTTCTATATTCTCCGCAGCCGTTTCCTTTCAAGATCCACCGTTTTTGTCCGCACAAACAGAGTGCAGGATATTTCCATCAGCCAAAGTTTTTTTCAGCGATTCCGAAACCTTTGCACCATTACAATCTATGTTGCATCGGGTGATCACGGGAAATCATTTTCAGTGACCGACGTGGATACAGAAAATGGAAAATTGCTACTGGAAAGATATCAAGGC
>CALKWT010000159.1 GCA_938003885.1 uncultured Balneolaceae bacterium
ACGGCTTGTATCGGTTTCGCCCGCCTTGGATTCCCGTGCTTCTCTCCACTCCTGCAGCGCAGCTTCAATCTCTTCTTCCGATTTGCCCCATCGCATCAAATGCATCTTATAGAGGATTCCCTCTTTCTTGAGGATATTGCGGACGGTATCACTTGGTTGTGCACCAATTTTGAGCCAGTGAATCACGCGCTCTTCATCATAGGTGAGTTTTTTGTTTTCACTGACGTTATCATAACGGCCAATTCTTTCAATAACTCGTCCGTCGCGGGGTGCCCGGCTGTCAGCCACCACGATGTGGTAGAAGGGTCGTCTTTTCCTTCCTCTTCTTTGTAATCGTAACTTAATCAATTGTTTGCTCCTGTTGGATTATATTGTTGTGTTTAAATCGTTTTCCGGCCTGTGGTCTCTTACCGGTTAAAAGGCAGGTTTCTCAGGCCTTCCATGGCACGGCCCATCTTGCTCATTTTACCCATGGTTTTCATCATCTTTTTCATCTGCTCGAACTGTTTCATCAGCTCATTTATTTCCCTTACCGTTGTTCCGGATCCTTTTGCAATTCGTCTGCGCCGACTGCCATTTAGCAAGGATGGATCCCGTCGCTCCTCAGGGGTCATGGAGTTGATAATAGCTTCTATCGGCTTGAAGGAGTCTTCACTCAAGTCCGCATCTTTGACCGCTTTATCAGCTCCAGGGATCATGCCTACAAGGTCGGTAAGGCTCCCCATCTTTTTGATCTTCTGGATCTGCTCGTAGAAATCCTCCAGATCAAACTTGTCGGACTGAATCTTCTTCTGAAGCTTTTGAGCCTGCGATTCATCGAACTCTTTTTGAGCTCTTTCCACAAGGGAGACCACATCTCCCATTCCGAGAATTCTCTGGGCGAGGCGATCGGGATAGAACGGGGAGAGAGCGTCCAGTTTTTCACCGGTACTCATAAATTTAATCGGCTTCTCGACCACCGTCCGGATCGAAAGGGCTGCTCCGCCCCGAGTATCTCCATCCATTTTGGAGAGTACCACGCCATCAAAGTTAATCGTGTCATTGAACGCCTTGGCAGTATTGACTGCATCCTGACCGGTCATGGCATCCACAACAAAAAGTATTTCGTCAGGATTGACCGCCTCCTTGATTCGGGCAACTTCATCCATCATCTCTTCATCTACGTGCAGACGTCCTGCCGTATCGATGATCACCGTATCGAGTGCGAGGCTCTTTGCCATGGAGACCGCCTCTTTTGCAACACGGACGGCATCCTTCTGTTCGATGGAGTAGACAGGAACATCGATTTCACCGGCCAGTGTTTTCAGCTGGTTGATGGCAGCAGGACGGTAAACATCAGCGGCTGCCAGAAGTGGGTTCCTTTTATTCTCCTGCTTCAGATAACGAGCCAGTTTGGCTGTAAAAGTTGTTTTTCCTGAACCTTGCAGGCCTGCAATCAAAATCACAGTGGGAGGAGTGTGTGCTCTGGCGATATCCACCCGTTCCGTTCCGAGTACCTTGACCATCTCATCATAGACGATTTTGGTAAACTGCTGGCCGGGATTCACACTGGTGAGTACATCTGAACCCATGACCCGGTCTTTAATATCATTGGTGAAGGAGCGGGCAACTTCAAGGTTCACATCGGCATCGAGGAGGGCGCGTCGGATCTCTCTGACTGTTTCAGCGATGTTTACATCACTGATTTTAGATTGTCCTTTAAGGGATTGTACGGCTGATTCTATTTTGGAAGACAAATCTTCAAACATTACACAGACATATAGTGGTGGATAATAAAAAAAAGATAGACACCAATGATACGGCAATGATTTTGAATTATCAACATTCAGAGCAGGAATAGTTCAGATAATGGTAAAAGCCTGCCAAAAAGAGAGTCCGGAGCGGGGAAGGGAGGGGTGGGCTCAGGGGTAAGGGCTCCCTCTTATCTTCCCTTTTTAAGAGTCTGTTTTTAGTTAACCGCCGAAGGTGTTATTTTCCGCGATAGTAAATGAACACACACCAAAGAAAAGCTATTATGTCTGAAAATAAAGGATATGGATTATTAAAGGGAAAGAAGGGTATCATTTTTGGCGCGCTGGATGAGAGAAGCATCGCCTGGAGGATCGCCCTGGCCTGTAAACGAGAGGGAGCGGAATTTGTATTAACCAATGCTCCGGTTGCGCTTCGCCTGGGTACGCTGGATGGCCTGTCCGAAGTGACAGGGGCTCCCGTGATTCCGTGTGATGTGACCGACGACAAGGATGTGGAAACCCTGATGGAAAAAACCAAAGAGGAACTGGGCAAAGTTGACTTTGTCTTACACGCGATCGGTATGTCACCCAATATCCGGAAAAAGAAACCCTATACAGACCTGAATTATAAATGGTTTCAGCAGTCGCTGGACATTTCGGCGATCTCTCTGCACCGGATTTTGCACTGGGCAGAGAAAACAGATACCCTGAATGACGGTGCGAGCGTTGTGGCGCTGAGCTACATCGGTGCCCAGCGGGTCTTTTCAAAATATTCGGACATGAACGACGCCAAAGCACTCCTCGAGAGTATTGCCCGCAATTACGGTAGCCGTCTGGCACCGCGCGGTATCCGGGTCAATACGATTTCCCAGGCTCCTACAAAAACCTCTGCGGGAACAGGAATTAAAGGGTTTGACGGTATGTACACCTTTGCAGACAAAATTGCCCCGCTTGGTAATCCCACTGCAGATGAGTGTGCGGATTACTGTGTAACCCTCTTTTCAGATCTGACCCGAAAAGTGACCATGCAGAATCTCTATCATGACGGCGGGTTTGCCACGTCAGGTATTTCGGAGGCGATGATTGAGGATCTTGCAAAGATCTACGCCGATGAGGAGTAGGTTGACCGGCCAGCAAGATCGGCCGGCCGGGAGAAGATCTCGTTTGTGTATAATGAGATAACATGAACGCCTCCGTCAGACGGGCGCGTTCAAATCCTTGCCATGCAGCCTCGCTTGCAGGCTGCCCGGCATCCTAAATAGCTATCCAGATATGGCGAAACGAATTCTTGGTATTGACCCCGGCTCCCGAACCACCGGTTATGCTGTTCTGGAGCAGAATCAGACATCTTACCGGCTTATAGCGTGCAATGTCATAAAAGCGGAGAAGATTGAGAGTCACTCGGAGCGCCT
>CALKWT010000160.1 GCA_938003885.1 uncultured Balneolaceae bacterium
AAGATTCATTGATTACTGAAACTGAACCCGCAGATTTTTAATCAGACTCTGACTCTGCGGGTTCAGCATTGATGCATCATATACAGGCAACCGGGATGAGTTTATGGAGATTCGTTCCAACAGATTATTGAGCTGTACTGTATCCGTCTTTAGAAAATTACCGGTCCCGGCACTTCGCGATTGCATGATCTCATTAAAAAGGTTTACATCTTTGAAGCAACATCCCCTTATACATTAAACCGGAACAGCATCACATCGCCGTCATTCACAACGTACTCTTTGCCTTCCTGCCGCATTTTTCCAGCTTCTTTCGCTGCCTTTTCCGATCCATACTCTTGATAATCTTCAAATGAGATCGTTTCTGCACGAATAAAGCCCCGTTCAAAATCGGTATGGATCACCCCGGCTGCCTGAGGTGCTTTCATGCCTTTAGGTATCGTCCAGGCATGGACTTCTTTTGGTCCCGCTGTGAAATAGGTGATCAATCCCAGGTTTTCGTAGGCCGCCCGGATGAGTCTGTAGAGGCCGGAGTTGGAAAGCCCCATCTCTTCCAGGAACATCTCTTTCTCTTCAGGCTCCAGTTCTGCAATTTCAGCTTCGATCCTGGCACAGAAGGTCACGGTATTGTTGCCATACTTCTCTGCAATACTTTTTACAATATCTACATACTCATTCCCGTCCTGGATATCATCCTCCGATACATTACAGGCATAGAGAACCGGTTTATCGGAGAGCAGAAAGAGATCTCTGTAGGACAGCCTCTCCTCTTCTGTGGCTTGAAACGTTCGGGCGGATTTGCCATCTGCCAGGTGCTCTGTCAGGCGCACCATGACTTCGTAATCCTCTTTTATCTTTTTATCGCCGCTTTTACTCTGTTTCCTTAGGTTTTCCAGACGCTTTTCGGCTGATTCGAGGTCCTTTAGAATGAGTTCCTCTTCAATGATGGTAATATCGCGTTCCGGATCTACGGATCCTTCCACGTGAATGATATCTTCGTCATCAAAACAGCGAACCACATGCAGAATAAGATCCACCTCTCTGATATGAGACAAAAAAGCATTTCCTTTCCCCTTCCCTTCCGAAGCCCCTTTAACCAAACCTGCGATATCCACAAATTCAATGGTTGCAGGCACGGTGACTTTCGGTGTGACCAGGTTGGCCAGGATATCAAGCCTTTCATCAGGAACCTGGACCAGCCCCACGTTGGGATCAATGGTACAGAAAGGGAAGTTGGCAGACTCGGCGCCTGCATTACTTAACGCATTAAAAAGCGTAGATTTGCCAACATTCGGCAAACCCACAATTCCACATTTTAAATTCATAATCGCAGTAGAAAATTATCGATATTGTGTTTACTCCGCTTCGTGATCAAGCGATTCTTGTTGTATAAAATTCATTTCAGGTAGGACAACGGCTGTCAGTTTCTTATATCCGACCTCGTTATAGACACAACCTGTATCAATTCCTATCATCTTGTTTTTGCGAATGGGGAAGGCTCGCGGGGTATGTCCGAAAACGACCGTTTTTTCCCAAGGTACCGTTCTCGCATTCAAATGCTCTCTGCCCCATAGATAAAAACCGTTTTCGGGATTCTCGAGGATGTTCTTCTCTACACTTTTGTCTGGTGGAATTCCGGCATGGACAAAGAAGTAATCAGGTGTATCATAAAACATTCTGGTGTTTTTGTAGAACTCCAGGTGGGATTTCGGCAGATCCCGGACATCTGTGATATCATAGGAGTCCAGCGTTGCCTTCCCCCCATTATATAACCAGTTATCCAGATGCCTGCCACCGTATTGGTAAGCATCGAGCAGCATTTTCTCATGATTCCCTTTCAGGAATATGCACTCCCTTTGGTTTTGAGCATTCAGCAGAAAATTAACCACCTTTTTAGAACGGGGTCCTCTGTCGATGTAGTCTCCAAGAAAGATGTGAATAGCATTTCTGTGGGGATGCAAAGTTTTCCATAGTGCATCGAGGGTCTTGTCACATCCATGTATATCGCCGATAGCAACGTATGATTTACTCATGCATTATCAAGAAGACCCGATCAATCCCCTTCCTTTTTTATTGATTCTGTGTTCGTCATTCAGTGTACTCAGTACGGCATCCAAAATACCATTTACAAAGTTTCCGCTTTTTCTCGTTGAATAATCTTTAGCCAGTTCGATCGCTTCGTTAATGGTCACTTTCGTAGGAATATGTTCAAAATAGAGAAATTCTGTAATCGCCAATCTGAGAATCAATCGGTCTATAATGGCCAGGCGGTTGACGTCCCAGTTCTTTATATGTTTTTGAATTAACTCATCATGCGTGGAAGCATGATCGACAGTAAGCAGAAAAAGTTTTTCAGAAAAAGAGTACAATTCAGCGTGGTCTTTTAAGTCCGGTTTTAACATTCGCTGGATCACATCTGCTGTAGAATTTTTTCCAACTTCAACAGCATACACGGCTTTCAGAGCTGCTTCGCGTGCCGACCTTCTTTGTAGCATATATTCAATTAACTCTTTGAGAAATTAGGAAGACCTGTAAAATACAAATCATTTCGTTTGAGTAAAAGAACTTTCATAAGTCGTTTGCGTTTCATCTGAAATGGTTGCTATCTTTCTAATGCGTAAGGAAACGGGTTTATAGCTCAGTTGGTTAGAGCGCATCGTTGACATCGATGAGGTCGGCAGTTCGAATCTGCCTAAACCCACAATTGTAAATAGATATCTCAGACCCAGCCGTTCTATTCGTGGGTCCGCATCAGGGTGCAAACAACGTTGCAATTTCTCAATTACATCCCCACCTAAAATTTTTATGGTAAAGTTGTGGCCTAAAGTATTTCAATAATGGAAATAGAAACTGAGGCTCCTGAGCAAAGTCCGCAAGGGCCGCTCCGTTAACCCTCTCGCCTATGGTGATCATACAGACCAAATCAGGCCGGCTGGCCAACAGATTGCATATCTTCAGCTGGTTTATTGCCAATTCCATAGAGCATGGATATGCCCTGGCCAACCCGACATTTGATGAGTATTGCAGATACTTTCCGTCTACGCGGGAAAATGATTTTGGTGATTTGCCTATCTCTGTTATAGCCCCATTGAATTTACCCTACAAAGTTTTTTTTCCGGTCACGAGCATTTTGAAGAGAATCAAGCCATCCGGAAAGAGGTATGAATTTGTCAGATCGGAGAAAAGCCCCTCTCTGAATCTGAACAACCCGGATTTTGTCCGTCTTGCCAGGACAAAGAACGTCTATGTTTCCGGTTGGTATTTCCGAGATTCAAAGAATATGTCGAAACACAAGGATATCGTACGCTCACTATTTACACCTGATGAAGAGGTAATGGATAGGATTTCGAATCGATTCTCCAGAATCAGAAAAAAAGATCACGCTATTGTAGGCGTGCACATCCGGCGGGGGGATTACCGCAGGTGGCAAGGCGGCATATATTTTCTGGAAGACAATGAGTACGCCGAAAAAATGAAAGCCCTGGAACAACATTTCAATGCTGAGGGGAAGAGCGTTTCATTTTTGCTCTGTTCCAATGAGCCGGTTCAGGCAGAGAACTTTAAAGAATTCTTAATTCACGACGGGCCTGGTGATATGATCAGCGATCTCTACTCTCTTGCTGCATGCGATTATGTAATTGGCCCTCCCAGCACCTACTCCATGTGGGCATCATTTTACGGGGGCAAACCGCTGTTGCACATCCGTAAAGAGAAACAGGAGATGGATCTGAGCTCTTTTGACCTCCGCTATCCGTAAAATCCGGGATAACCTCTCCGACCACTCCTTACGATAATTGAAGTTCGATAAAAGAACTTTTCCTGCAACTGGATAGAGATCGTTCACGCGGTAGGGTGCGGTCCAAACAAACAGTTTATCCGATGCCAACCTTTTCGTATTTTGAAGGTTATCTGTCATTTATTTATTTCTATCAAAACACCAATTGAATGTCTGAAGAACGCATCACGTTAACACTGCCGGATGGTAGTAAAAAGCATTTTACAAAACCGATTACCGGCCTGGAGGTAGCCAAAAGCATCTCAGCGGGGCTGGCCCGGAATGCCTATAGTGTGACTCTTGGGCAGAGTATTCGGGATTTAGACTATCCTATTGAAGAGGATAGTCCTATTGAGATCAACACCTGGGAGACGGATGACGGAAAGTATACGTTTTGGCACTCTTCCGCACACCTGCTGGCCGAAGCGGTTCAGGAACTCTATCCAGATGCAAAGTTTACCATTGGGCCACCCGTTGAAAACGGGTTCTACTATGATATCGATTTTGGTGAGAACCAGATCCATGAAGAAGATCTGGAAAAGATCGAGAAGAAGATCATTGAATTGGCCCGAAAAAAGTCTGTCTTTGAAAGAAAGGAAGTATCGAAAGAGAAAGCCTTGCACTACTATCAGGAGAAGGGCAATGAATACAAAGTCGAACTCATTGAAGGCCTCGAAGATGGAGATATCACCTTTTACAGCCAGGGCAATTTTACTGACCTCTGCCGCGGGCCTCACATTCCGGACAGCAGCCTTGTAAAAGCAGTGAAGCTGACCAGCCTGGCAGGAGCCTACTGGCGAGGCGATTCAGATAACAGGCAGCTTACACGGATCTACGGGATCAGCTTTCCAAAGCAGAAGATGCTGGAGGAGTATCTGCATCAGGTGGAGGAAGCCAAAAAGCGTGATCACAGGAAACTGGGCAAGGAGCTCGGGATCTATATGATTGATAAAATGGTGGGTAGCGGCCTGCCGATGTGGTTGCCTAACGGAACGGTTCTGCGGCGCACCCTGGAAGAGTTCCTGAGGGATGAGCAGAAAAAAAGAGGCTACAAAGAGGTGATCACCCCTCACATCGCCAATATTGAGCTTTACAAAACTTCCGGCCACTACCCCTACTATCAAGACTCTCAGTACAACCCGATGGAAGTGGACGATGAGGAATACATGCTCAAGCCGATGAACTGTCCGCATCATCACAGAATTTATTCCAACGAGTTAAGGAGTTATCGCGACCTTCCGCTTCGGCTTGCTGAG
>CALKWT010000161.1 GCA_938003885.1 uncultured Balneolaceae bacterium
TTGTCTCCACCGAAGAGGTAGAAGAGATCACCTCGTTTATCGGAAATCAGAGAGGCTATAAAAGTCCCTTCTATCTGCCTGTTGTTCAGCAGGAAGGAGAGGGGATACCCGATCCGCTGGACGACATTGATGAGTACTTCAAAGAAGCAGCCCGGATTGTGGTGCTACATCAGCAAGGATCGGTCTCTCTATTGCAGCGAAAGCTCAAGATCGGGTACAACCGTGCGGGAAGAATTATTGATCAGCTGTACAATGCAGAGATCGTTGGGCCGTTTCAGGGGAGTACAGCACGGGATGTTAAAGTAACCGAAGAGGAAGAACTGAGTGAAATATTTAAAGAGCTCGGAATTTAGAGTGTGGGCGGCCTTGGTGTTTTTATTGGCCAGCCCGGCCTGGCTGGGTGTGAGTTCGGCGATCGCTTCAGACCAGGCTGAGAGCCTCATGGCAGGCAGACAGGGTGAGGAGTATCTTCTTCGCCAGGGTGGGTTGCATCGAACCACGCTGTTGCCGGGCACCGGGAGGGTGGAAGAACCGGCAGACGGAGCTTTCGAAAGAGAGCAGAATGGGGATTATTTCGGACAACTTCGTCACCATTTCGAGTCGGGAGAGATCTTTAAGGCGACATTTGAGCATGAATTCCTGGACACCTTTACCGGGGAGTCGCAGCGGACGGAAGGGACGATCTGGATCGGGAAGGAGCAGTACAAGATCGTCAGCAATACCAATGTGATGGTGGTCGATGGGAAGATTTCACGAGTGTACGATAGCATGAAGAACCGTGTGATCATCAGCGATTACATCGAAGAGGAGGATGATTTTGCCCCTTCCCGCATGCTCCAGGGGGTTGACGATTCGTACGAAGTTGACCAGGCGGCCTCTGCCCGCGGCCCGGTTATCCGTCTCACTTCTGAAGACCCCTTTGCCATTTTCACCCAGGTAACGATTCAATTGAATCCTCAAAATATTCCCCTGAGAATCATCGCAATAGATCAGGTCGAAAATGAATTGATTACCCAATTCCATGGCGGTGAATTCATGAGGCCCGGTGAAGATCTTTTCAGTTTCTCCCAACCTGACGATGCGGAGATCATCGATCTGCGTGATAGCCGGCAGGAATGAACAAGCGCGCCGTTCAAACCTCTATCTCCCTGCTGGCTGCGATTCTATTCATCTGGCTGGCTCTGCGTACGGTAGACCCGGCTGAGCTCTGGCAGGTGATGAAATCGGTCACCTTCTACTGGCTTCCCTTCTTTATTCCGGTACTGGTCTTCAGCCACTACCTGCGTGCAGAGCGCTGGAAACTGTTCCTGCCCGATCCCGAACGCAAAGTACTTCGAAGCACACTTTTTGCAGGAGTCATGCTGGGGTATCTCGTGAACTATCTTGTACCCCGGCTGGGCGAACTCTCCAGGCCGGTGTATGTTGCCCGAAAAAACGGACTGAGCCCAGGAAAACTGATCGGTACCATTGTGGCAGAGCGCCTCTTCGACCTCTTCATCCTGCTTCTGCTTTTAGCGGCTGCCTTTCTCTATTATACCGGACAGCCGGGCACACTGGACGCTCTCTTTGGGATAGCAGAGTGGAGCTGGTACCACTATGCCATTATTCCGGCAGTGATTGCGGCCGGAATCGGTGCACTCCTTCTATTCCGGCGGCTTCTTATCCGGGCCGAAAAAAAAGGGAACATCAAGAGCCCGCTACTGTCAAAGCTGATGGATGCGGGCCTGTCATTCAGTGACGGACTTGTCTCCATGAAAAAAGTGAAGAGCTGGCCGATGTTTATTGTTCTGACAGCGGGCATCTGGAGTGGATATGTTCTGATGACATTTATTCCCTTTTTCATGCTCGATCTGCAGATGGAGTACGGGCTGACTCTTTTTGATGCGGTCATCCTGACCGTTGCTTCCTCGGTAGGGGTCACCATACCCACGCCTGCAGGAATCGGTTCGTATCATCTGGTGATGCAGCAGACGATGTATCTGTTGTTTGATGTGCCTCCATCCAGCGGACTGACCTACGCGACGGTTTTGCATATTGTAAATTTTCTGGTAATTCTGATGATCGCTCCGCTATCTCTCTGGTGGGACAAATATTATACACTTGTGAGGGATTAAGAACGTTAATTGTGAAATTTTCAATAAAGAAATAGTATCTTACGGCCTCTGTACCCCGGAGACCGGCTTTTGTTAAACCAATTCCAGGCACTGCCCATACGTGTATGTTGAAAAAAGTACTTCTAATTACAGGACTTCTTCTGACCGGACTGTTTTTTGCAGAGCAGCTGGCCGGCCAAACCCAGACGCAAGCCGATGTGGAACGCTCTCTGCTTCCGGACATCGACCCCCAGGATATTGAGATTCGGAGCCAGTTTCAGGCCCGTTTTCCCGGCCTGAGCCGTCAGCCCATTCTCGGATTTAATCCCCGGCCCCGTGTCTATCAGATCGATCCCGACCGGATCCCCTATATTGAAGATGAAGAGGCACAGCTGGCCAATCTGCCGATGGGACGCCTGGACCGGCCCGACTCTCCGGAATACAACGCCCTTGGCTATGCTCCGCCCAAATATGCGTTTATCCGTGCTGGCGTGGGCAGTGACATAACTCCCGAGGCGGATCTCTTTGCTATTG
Organism: uncultured Balneolaceae bacterium; assembly: GCA_938003885.1. Taxonomy (GTDB): domain Bacteria; phylum Bacteroidota; class Rhodothermia; order Balneolales; family Balneolaceae; genus Rhodohalobacter. Next base: position 2,628 of record CALKWT010000161.1, read on the forward strand.
GCCGGATAGATGACGGCCACTGGGTGTCGGGCAGCCTGAGATACCATTCCAGTGACGGGCATGATGAGCGGGTGGCGACCTCCTACCGCAATTTTGACGGGGTGATCCGCAGCTACAATCGCCTGAGCGAGAAGACGAGACTGCAGCTGCATGGAGGCATCTCCTCAGACTTTAACCATCAGCTGGCCACAGAGAGTGCGGACTCTCTGTTTACCGGTTTCAACAGCCGCACCGAACTCTTCGGTTTCCGCGGAGGTGCGGAAGTGACCGTGGCCCAGACCACCCTCACAGGGATAAAAGCGTACTTTTCCAGCTACGGGCACGAATACTCTCTCTCCTCAGACCTTACGGCATTTGATAACCAGACGGCTTCCGACTGGGGGCTGAATGCGGGCGGGGAGTACTCCATGCTGGGCCAGAATATTAATGAAATTTACAGGGCCGGACTGGATGTCCGGGCGGGTGCCGCTACCCCGGCTGATTCTTCGTCACAGGGCTGGTCTGTCACGACCCTTTCCGGAACCTATGAGCGGCTCTTTAACTACCGCACCGATGTAAAAATCAGTGCCGGCCTGAGCGGAGTCACCGATTCCGAACATGATTTTAAATTCTATTTCTCACCGCGGGCCGAGATCAAACACACGTTCTTCCGCGGTTTCAACATCCGGGGCCTCGCCTACGGGGAGCCTTCCTACCGGGACTTCCGGGAGATTCACCGGGAGAACCGTTTCTTTGATTTCGGGAATCCCGGGGTACATCAGTATGAGATGGCAGCCTTGGGTGAAATTCAGGTGGAACCTTTTATCGGCACCAAAATTACCGGGGGGATCTCCTATAAGAATATCTCCAACCATCTCTACTACAGCCGCCGAACCCAACCGATGGGGGTGACAGAGATCGAGCGAGGCTACTACGGAACGCTCTATGATGATGCAACGATGGTGACCATTTTCGGAGGCCTTGCCCAGGATTTAAAACCGGAAGTGATCTGGCTCTCTGCAAACGCCTCTCTTCGGGAACACACCTTGTCGGGGATAGATGGTGACATCCCCTATACAGAAACTTTTTCAGTCGCTTCGACCATATCTTTCCGGCCTGTACGGGATCTGCTGGTGGAAGGGTGGGGTGAATTTAACAGCGGCAGAAAAAATGAGTTTGGGGATTCCCTCTCCTCCTTTGTAAGGCTGGGCGGACGGTTTGAATTCTCCATCAATGAAAATTTTGGAATCTACGGGAAGCTGCTCAATGTTCTGGATGAGGAGTATGAGTATTGGGACGGATTTCAGGAACATGGATTTCGCGGGTTTGTCGGAGTCACTCTACTTTTTTAATTACGTATGGATGCACTTTTTGTCATAGCGTTTAAGGAGGTATTGAGAGAACAGTTTGTCAAAAAGAACGATGTTGACATAGATGGGCTAGGTCTTTTTTCTGTGAAGCATCAAAAGCAGTATCAAAAGAAATTTGAGAACGGGAAGGTCGTTCTGATGCCTCCGCGAAATGTCTTAGAATTTAAATCCAACATCAGTGAGCTTCCATGAAAATTGACAGGAAGAGACTTGTAGATCTGCTGGTTGAAAAAACCAGCATGGAAAGACACGAGGTTGAGGCACAGCTGGAACAACTTATTGAGAGAATTGTAAGCGCAACAAAAAGAGGAAAAGCGCTTGAAATAAAAGGATTTGGTACATTTTACTTCGATTCGGATCACGAACTGAAGTTTGATCCGTCGCGTTCACTGAGCACTGAAATCAGTTATAAATATGCGGGCATGCAGCCTGTGGAGCTGCTGCCGGAACGGGATACCTCGATCACTCTGGAGGATCCCCTTGACGGGCAGGAAGATGGCGATGCAGAGGCATGGACCTCCGCCGATACAGACGAGGCTGATCTCCCCTCAGAGCTGGAGAAGAGTCAGGAAGCTGAGGGCACAGCAGGTGCAACATCGCTGCCGGCCGCAGCGGGAAGCGCAGGAGACGAATCTACAGATGGAAGAACGGATACGGATCATGCCGGTACCGGGACTCCAAGCCGTGATGAGGCTGAACCACAGCTTCCGGGCCACGCTGAGGAGAGTGTATCGGACAGAGCGTGTGACGACGAAGCTGCCCCCACGGGAGTACCTCTGCAGCGTTCGTCAAAGACGGAGGAGCCGGAGATATCGGGATCAGATGAGAGGAAGAAGGAGGCAAGTGCCGCTGACAAGGAAGATCTATATGCTTCAAGAGAACCGGCGATGCCTCTCCTGCCGGAGAAACGGCGAGGTTCCGGAGCGATCATTTGGGTGATTATTTTGATCCTGCTGGTGGGTGCCGCTCTGGCGGCCTACTTCTATTTTGCGGGAGAAGAGGAGATTTCGGCACAGCAGGAACCGGTCGGGACAGAGTTCTCAACCGAGGGCAGTCAGGGTGAGGGGAGCGGGGACGTCTCCCTCTCTGCGGCAGGAGATCAGGCTTTGGGTTTGGTAAATGCAGACGGACCGGAAGACGGCCTTCCGTCTGACCCGGCATCCGGTTATTCTGAGTCTTCTTCGGCTTCAGCTGCTGCGCAAGCAGCAAATGGCAACTCTCCCGCAGGGATGCGGGATCCGCCGTTATATGGACTAAGGGGGGAAGTAATCCCCCGGGCCAATGACGGCTATTCTATTGTATTACATTCCTTTGATGAGGAGTCCAAAACAGAAGAAGTCGTTGAAAACCTCATTAATGAAGGCTATCGAACCATTGTAGGTTCCAGGACAGTTGCAGGCCGAACCATGTGGCGGGTAAGTGTCGGGCAGTTTGAGACGCTTCAGGATGCACAAAATGCGGCTGCGGAACTACCTCCACCTTATAACACACAAAACTTCATTCACCGAATACAGCTTAATAATTAATCATCTACATGAATATTTACTCTCTATTACTCGTTCAGGCTCAGACTGCAGAAGAAGATACCCTGATTCAGATGCTGCAGGAGGAGACCTCCATGTCTTTTCTCGATATCCTCATGCAGGGCGGATTTTTGATGATCCCCCTGTTTATACTGTCTATCATCACAATCTACGTGGCAGCAGAACGGTGGAGAACAATCGAAAATAATCAGATGGATGTGAATCAGACACTGAATGCTGTGGAGACACTTCTTAAATCGGGCAGCCAGCAGCGTGCCATCCAATATTGCGAAGAGTATCCCAAGCCTCTTGCCCGCATTCTGAAAGCTGGCATTCAAAAACTGGGAAGGCCGATTCGGGATATTGAGGACTCGATAAAAAATGCCGGTAAAAAGGAGATTTTTTACCTTGAGAAGAGAATGGACTGGCTGGCCACCATTGCCGGTATCGCCCCGCTGATTGGATTTACAGGGACGGTTACAGGGATGATCCGGGCATTTATGGATCTTCAGTCTCTGGAGGGGAATGTGAACCCGAGTGTTCTGGCCGGAGGTATCTGGGAAGCCCTGATCACAACAGCAGTAGGGCTGATTATCGGTATCGTGGCCTATGCGCTCTATAACTTTCTGCTCAGCAAAATCAACCGGATGGTTTTTGAACTGGAAAATGCTTCCACTGATTTTCTGAATCTGCTTCAGGCACCATCACCAAAAAAACGTAAAGAGGTCTGATCCATGGATTTCTCAAGCGACAACAAGCGGAAGCCTCTGGCAATGTTCTCGCAGTCCTCGTTGACTGATATCATTTTCCTTCTGCTTATATTCTTTCTTCTGACGTCTTCTTTTGTGACGGACCACGGGATCATGGTGAATATCCCCCAGGCGCAGTCCAGTGTTACGATGGAACAGAATCAGGTATCGGTTTCCATCACCCCTGAAGGGAGCTTTTTCGTGGAGGGAGAGCAGGTGCCGAGGGCCGGGCTGGCAGATGCTATACGGTTGGCATATCAGAATAAGCCAAATTCTACGTTAGTAGTACGTGCGGACCGTGATGCAAGAGTAGATGATGCGGTTCAGGCGATGAATATCGGAAAAGCATTGAACATGAATATAGTGATGGCAACGGAACGCGATTAGCTAAGACATTATGCGCGAGTGGTATGAAAAATTAAAAGAGAACGAAGATCGTTACGGGTTGACGGTTACAGCAGTTCTGCACTTCATCCTGTTGATCATTGCCATCTTCTATACGTTCGATCTGAACCTTCAAAACCGGGCGGCCTTTATGGAGATCACCCTGGGAGAGTTCCGCAGCGGAACCCTTGCACAGCAGGCTCCCGTGCAGCAGGAGCAGGTTGCCACTCGTCCGAACCCCTCTGAGATACCGCCTGAGAATCCCGACCCCGAGATATCTGAGCCGGTGGAGGAGGTCCAGGAGCAGACCGATGAAACCACAAAACCTGTAAACCTTCCCGAACAGGTAGAAGAGATCGTCTCTGAAGAGATTGTAGAAACACCGGTAACAGAAGTGATCGATCCGGAAGTTACCCAGGAGTCTGACGAAATTGTCGAAGTGTCTGAACCCCCTCAAACCCAGGAGGCTGAACAGATCGAGGAAGGAGTGGAAGAGAGTGGAGATGAACGAGGAGCCCAGGGTGCACCCAATGTGGATCAGGGGACCGGACATACTCCCGATCGGTCTGCGCCCTACGACCTTCAGTGGGAAGGGGAGCTGAATCGATCCCCCATGGTGCAGCCACTACCGAACAACCAGACGAACGAAGAAGCTACCATCACCATCCGGTTTGAAGTTTTCCCCGATGGCTCACTCGGCAGAATCGTACCCACCCGGAAAATGAATCCGGAGCTGGAGAGAGAAGTGATGAGAACACTCCGCAGCTGGAGATTCTCCAGACTGCCTTCAGGAGCTCCCCAGGAACCGCAGTGGGGAATCATCACCTTCCGTTTCGTACTGGATTAATCCGGGCAGGCCGCTTATCGCTTCAAGGTGAGGCAGATCGAATGAAGAAGCAGGGCACTCTTTAGTCACCAATTCAGGAGTAGCCGGTTTTCGATGAAGGCGAACTTCTTCGCCTTCTCTTCTCTTCTGCCGGCGCTCTTTCAGGTTCTTTCCGGAGGTAACTGGAATACGGCCTGGACTACCATTTCAGCCCACAGGAGTGCTTTATCCAAAGCTCTTTTCAACACGCTTTCGGGGTAAAGAGGCCGAAAAGGTGTTTGATGTAAATAGTTAAGAAAGTTGGGAACTTTGTGGAGCAATGGGCGTAAGTATCCTCAGACATTTCGGCAAGACACCTTATCCTCTCGTTGAGGCAGGGTGAATCTGGTGAGGCACCGCTGGTTTAGCGTGACCGCCTGGATACTTTGCTGAAAGAAATTGAGTTTTATTGATTGAATGGCCCGGATCAAAAGCCGATGCTCTCCCGTAGTTGAGGGCAACAGGTGTAGATCCGAAGGAAGAGCATACTATACCACCCCAATGCAAATCCGGGAGCGAAACCTCCTTTCTTGTTTCGTTCTCCGGGTTTGCTGTTTTTAAGCCTACTCGTTAGTCGGGCGTGTTACTCGACAAAATCTGCCAGCAACTCGAAAAAGCGGGCGGATGTTTTGATTCCCCTATGAAAATCACGAAGGGAGAAACTCTCATTGGGTGAATGGAGAGCATCTTTCGTTAATCCAAAACCCATCAAGATAGAGTTCACACCAAGAATCTTTTTAAAATCTGCCACTATCGGAATAGATCCGCCTTCACGGCTGAAAAGCACCTCTTTCTCATAGATATCTTCAAATGCTTTAGCAGCTGCCTTCAGTCCGTAGAAATCCAGGTCGATGACAACAGGATGCCCGCCATGGTGGGGGACCACATCCACGGTAACTGTGTCCGGTGCGATCGACTCCACATAATTGGTAAAGAGTTCAGAAATTTTGTCGGGATCCTGCCCCGGTACCAGGCGCATGCTGATCTTTGCACTTGCTGTTCCCGGCAGGACGGTCTTCGCACCCTCTCCCTGATAACCGCTCCAGAGGCCATTAACATCCAGTGTTGGCCGGGCCGACGCTCTTTCGAGCGTGGTGTATCCTTTCTCACCGTGAACCGCCTTCAGGCCGAGATCCTTTTTGTAAGCCTCCTCATCGAAGGGAAGGCGGGCAAACGCTTCACGCTCTTCCGGGGAGAGATCTTCCACATCATCATAAAATCCAGGTATCTGAATCACACCCTCTTCATCCTTCAATTTGGCAATAATTTCAGCGAGGGCATTGGCTGGATTTTCTACTGCCCCGCCAAATACGCCGCTGTGCAGGTCACGGTTTGGGCCGGTCACATGCACTTCCATATAAGCGAGGCCGCGTAAGCCATAGGTGATAGAAGGCTGATTCTCTCCGAACATGGCGGTATCCGAGATGAGCACCATATCGCATTTGAGCAGATCTTTATGCTGTTCGATAAAGGGCACCAGATTCGGGCTTCCGATCTCCTCTTCCCCCTCCAAGATAAACTTGACGTTCACCGGCAGCTCTGTACCTGTCTTCATATAGGACTGGATCGCTTTGACATGGGTAAACGACTGTCCCTTGTCGTCGCTGGATCCGCGGGCGTAGACCCGTCCAACCTTGACGGTGGGTTCGAACGGCGGGGTTTTCCAGAGCTCAAGAGGCTCAGGTGGCTGCACATCAAAGTGGCCGTAAATCAGAACGGTGGGCTTGTCGGGGTGAGGGCACTTCTCTGCGGTTAGAATGGGATGTCCGGGAGTTTCGTGTAACGTCACCTTGTCGAGCCCGATGGCAGTAAGCTGGGCAGCCAGAAATTCGCCCGCTTTTTTTACATCCTCTTTATGTCTCGAGTCGGTACTCACACTTGGAATTCGCAGCAACTCAAATAGCTCTTCCTGAAACGAGTCGATGTTAGAATCAATAAATTTCTGAATCTTACTCATGATAATTTTTCTGATGAAGGGGTTGTTTACATGGCCTGTAAGCCACTATCGATTCTATTAATATAACTTTTTAAGGCCAGAATATCACCCGGGATAGTGTGGAGGTCAGAGGCCGGACCATTCGACCGGTATTTTTTCGCCTGCAAGTATAGGGACATCCAGCCGGTTTTGGGGAGGCGGCAGTTGGCAGGTGGTAAAGGTGTTAAAGGCGCAGGGTGGATTGTATGCCAGGTTGAAATCGAGGATGGTCATTTGATCTTCCTGCTCCGGATAATCGATATAGATGTAACGTCCTGCACCGTACGTCTCCTCACCGTTGGTCTGGTCCCCCACAATGATAAAGAGGCGTTCTGAACCCTCAAGCGCATCCAGTGTATAGAGAACATCTCCGATGGTGAACTCCAGCCTGCCCGGAGAGGGGTACTCCTCCACCTGCCCGAGTACGTTGGCGATCGGGATGGTAGTGCCTTCAGGATGGGGGATGAAACGGGCCTCACGCCTCCAGACAGGATCGATTTCAAAGTGCGGGAAACCTGTAAACCGATCCGCTTTTTCATTTTGTTTGTTGTAGAGACGAATGGCTTTGAGGTCCTGACGCGCGATAACCAGCCACTCCAGCTGGTTATAGGTGATATGGGGAACGGTCTCCATCTCCTCATCATAAATAAGCATGCTGCTGACGGGCTCTTCCTCAATGTAGAATGTGACTCCTTCGCGGGCATTCATCTGCACCTGTTTTCCGCTATGGTCGAAGACACCTGCGACCGGTGGAAGTGTGGAGTCGGGAAAGACAATATCGGCTTCGGGGCCGCTGCCAAAGGTGTTTTCCCCCTCCTCCAGAATAAACATTCCTGCCAATCTGAGCCACCCGGTGGGGGCAGAGAGGGAAGCGACACGATTTGCCTTCCATTCCGCCACTTCATCCTCATAATTTTCAGGGATGGGCGCTTGTCCCGGCCGGGAGCCGCTGCAGGCTACAAGTGCGGCGAAGGGGACGGTCCAAAAAAAGAGCTGAATGAGCTGACGGCGTAACATGGCAGTAATAGGCTAATTGTTGGTGATGGTGTGTGTGAATAAAGAGAGCCTTTCTAAAAGTATAGAAAAAAGTATGAAATGAACAGTGCCTCAAGGGGAGGACGGCAAGGGGCAGGACATCGTCCACACTCATCCTGCATCGGAATATTTCTTATCTTGTCAGGATAGTAACAAAAAGAGAAATGAGAATTTATGAGTAAACGTATTCGTAAGAAAGCAGAGTCCCTGCACATACCAACTGTAAAACGGCATATCTTTCTGTGTGCAGATCAGACGAACCCGAAATGCTGCAGGTATGAAAAAGGAATCGAGTCGTGGGACTTTTTAAAGAAAAGGCTTAAAGAGCTTCGAATTGACCAGCAAGAGGGGGTGTTTCGCACCAAGGCCAACTGCCTTCGGGTCTGTATGAGAGGGCCGGTAGCGGTGGTCTATCCCGATGGAGTCTGGTATCACTCCTGTACACCTGAGGTATTGGAGAAGATTATACAGCAGCATCTGATAAAGGGGGTACCGGTCCGGGAGTATATGTTTGCAGAAAA
>CALKWT010000162.1 GCA_938003885.1 uncultured Balneolaceae bacterium
ATCCTTTGGAAAAGAAATTCAGGAATCCGTACGATTTTTATTACATTTTTCTTATAGCCCCGGGATGGTAAAGAGGGGATGAAATAACCATCAAAAAAACCTGTCCTATGTGCCGTTTCAACAGAATCCTTCTCCCGTTTACCCTTCTTGTTGCCCTCACCGTTATTCACCCTGCAGAAGCCCGGCAGAGCAACCTCATTGCAGAAGGGGCAGAATTAACCCTGCAATCGGCACGGTTTACTTTTACGGAGGGCCCAGCCACAGATTCCGAAGGAAACATCTACTTTACAGATCAGCCTGATAACAAAATCTGGAAATATAGTACCGGGGGAGAGTTCTCACTGTTTATGGAGAATGCGGGGCGGTCCAACGGAATGTATTTTGACAACGACGGACATCTGCTGACCTGTGCAGATGAAAAGAATGAAATCTGGTCCATTTCGCCAGAGGGAGAGGTCTCTGTACTGGTTGCCTCATTTAAGGAGCGGAGGCTCAATGGCCCAAATGATCTGTGGGTTCATCCGGATGGCGGGATCTACTTTACAGACCCGTACTATCAGAGAGAGTACTGGAGTCATAACGAAAAAGAGATTGAAGAGGAACGCGTTTACTACATCACACCCGACCGCAGCGAAATTCGGATTGCAGCAGATGGATTGGTCCGGCCAAATGGGATTATCGGAACTCCGGATGGTAAAACACTTTATGTTGCCGATATCGATGACCGGAAAACCTACTCCTACACCATTCTTCCGGATGGCTCTCTCACTGACCGCAAGCTCTTTGCAGAACCCGGTTCTGACGGCATGACAATCGATGAACAGGGAAATATCTACCTGACTGGAGACGGAGTGCTGGTCTTCGACTCCTCAGGCAGGCAGATAGAGCATATTGAGGTCCCCGAAAACTGGACAGCCAATGTAACCTTCGGAGGAGCGGACAGAAAGACTCTTTTTGTCACGGCGATGTCCGGTATCTACACACTTCGGATGAATGTTAAAGGGGTGCGTTAAGCCGCAGCCTGGCACTCTCTGATTTATGAAGTGTGCCCGGCAGGGTTTGAACCTTGAATGGAGAGGTTCTGAATGATCTCGTCGTAGTTGGAAAGATCCTTCGGCATGATTATTTGATTCCTCTCTTTGCCCAGGTGCGACAGCGCATCCAGATACTTTTCCTTGAGCTGAAGCTCCATGGCAGCGACTCCTTCCGGGGAAGAGAGTGCGGCTGCCAGCTGCTCGATAGAGACAGCGGTTGCCTCGGCTAAAGATTCGATCTCCCTGGCAAGGCCTTCCGCCTCATTGATCCGTCGCTGCATCTCGCCCATGGAGATGTTGATGATCTCCGCTTTCCGGCCTTCAGCTTCATTTACCTTCGACTCCTGAACCCCCTCCGAACGGGCAATAACTGCTCTGCGCTCCCTTTCCGCCGTCATTTGGCGTTCCATTGCCTTTTGGACTGTCCGGGGTGTTTCGATATTTTTTATCTCATATCTGTGCACCTTGATCCCCCATGAGGTCTCCATTTCACTGAGTACCTTGACCACCTCTTTGCTCATCATCGTCCGCTCTTCAAACGTCTCGTCAAGATCCATCTGGCCAATCACCGACCGGGTTGTGGTTTGGGCGAGCTGAACGGACGCAAAGCGGTAATCGGTGATGCCGTAACTGGCATTCACAGGGTCAACCACACTGATATAAATCACGCCATCCACTTCCACTTTCACGTTATCCTTGGTAAAGCACTCCTGCGGCTCCACTTCTATGGTCTCTTCTCTCAGATCCTGCTTGTAGACCACTTTGTCAAAGAAAGGAATGAGCACATGGAATCCGGGCCCGAGCGTCTTGTGATAGTTGCCCAGCCGCTCTACAATATGTGCATATTGATTGGGGACCAACCGAATGGATTGCAGAAACTTAAAAACCAGATAGATGGCGAAAATAGCAAGGACTGCCTGACTGAAGATTTCCAGTGCTTCCATATTACCTTCCTCCCTGAATTTTTGTGGATGAATGCCTGGCTGCAGGCGTGTGATCGCTGATGGTGCTTACCCCTTCAAAGAACGTTTTCAGATTTGCTGTTTCCACTGGCAGTACAGAGACCTGCGTTTTTTCAATGATTTTGCCAAATTGATCGATATACTGCTCAATCAGCTTGGTTTTGATGGCCAGATCCCCGCCAGGTTTTTTGATTGCTTCGGCAATCCGCTGTACCCCATTGGCTGTGGCTTCTGAAACAAGCTCAATTTTTTTTGCCCGTCCGATAGCTTCGTTGATACGGCGCTGTCGCTCTGCTTCTGATATGAGTACCTGGCTTCTTTTTTCTCCTTCCGATTCATTGATTCTTGCCTGGCGCATGCCTTCCGAATTGGTGATCTCTGCACGCTTTTCTCTCTCCGCTTCCATCTGTTTTTCCATGGTGTCAATAATCTCTGCAGAAGGGCGTATGTTGCGGATTTCGTAACGCATCACCTTAATGCCCCAGGGGTTTGAAGCTTTGTCCACTTCTCTGACAATATTTTCATTCATCAATTCCCGTTCTGAAAAGGTATCATCGAGAGTTATTTTGCCGATTTCACTTCTCATGGTGGTCTGCGCCAGATTTACAGCAGCAGCCTTGTAATCGGATATTCCGTAACTGGCCCGGTGAGAATCCATCACCTTTATATAGACCAGCCCATCCACTGCGACCTCAATGTTGTCGTTTGTAATACAGGTCTGACTGGGTACATCAATCACCTGTTCCCGCATCTCCTGACTATAGGCAGCTTTGTCAACAAAAGGGATTAGAAAGTGAAAACCGGGTTTAAGTGTTTTTTTGTATTTGCCCAATCTTTCCTGAATCACCTCCTCCCGCATCTCCACAATGCGGAAGAGCCGGGTAAAGATAAAATAGGAGATAAGGACAAGGATTAAGAGTGTAGTCCACATGAGTCTGAAGGTTACTTTAATAGGTTAAATAGAGTTTTTCAGGTTTGCAGGGTTCTGTTTTCTAACCGGCTGATCTCATCCACCGGTTCAACAATCCAGATCGTGCTCTCCCGGTAGCTGATTCTTGCTTTGGTCCCTGCCGGAATAACCCCTTCGAGAGCTCTGGCCTGCCAGGTGATCCCGTTATAACGGATACGTCCGTTCTCATTTTCACTGGAGACCTGTTCAATCACATCCACAATCTGTCCGGCTGCCTCCACATCTTCATCTGCAGTTTTAAAATCCGACTCCCCTTTAAAATACTTTTTAATAAAAGGCCGTATGGCAACGGTCAGGCCTACAGCGAGAAGCAACCAGGCGGTAACTGAAATACCGGGATCTGACACAATCCCAAGCCATCGTAATATGCCGACGATTACCCCGCTGAATCCCAGAAAAAAAGCCAATCCTCCCGGGAGCACAAGCTCCAGTACCATTAGAATTGATCCCCCTGCCAAAAAAATCCAGGTTATTGTATCGGCGTCCACTTCATTATCCTTACTATACTTTTTTTGAGTTCCGATAAATAACCATTTCAGAAATAAAAAACCGGAATATTCCTGTAATTGAGCATTTAGTTTATGATCTTCACAACTCATGGCCCGCGATTGTGGTAATTCCTCTTAATTGAGCTTATTTTTACCGGTTTGCTGTAGCCGCATTCAATCATATCATTTAAATAATGAGCCAAAAAGCATCTGGTAGATCTCCGCTTCTGCAACTCTTAAGGTACATGAAGCCTTTTCGCAGCAAGGTTTTGCTGGCGACACTCTTTTCCGTACTCAATAAACTGTTTGATCTCGCCCCGCCCATGCTGATTGGGGCGGCAGTTGATGTGGTAGTAAAGGGAGATGAGAGCCTGATTGCAGGCTTGGGGATTACAGATCCGTTTGATCAGCTGATCTGGCTGGCCGGTGTAACGGCTGTTGTGTGGATAATGGAGTCGGTCTTTCAATACCTGTTTGAAATCTACTGGAGGGATCTGGCGCAATTTGTACAGGACAACCTGCGTAAAGATGCCTACTCCAATGTACAGGAGCAGGAGATGGCTTTTTTTGAGGATAAATCGTCAGGGGATCTGATCTCCATCCTGAATGATGATGTCAATCAGCTGGAGCGGTTTCTGGATCATGGAGCGAACGATCTGATCCAGGTGTTTGTCACCGTGGTGGTGATCGGTTCAATTTTCATGTTCTCGGCACCTGAAATCGGGTGGATGGCTCTTGTCCCGATGCCTTTTATCATCTGGGGTTCCGTCTGGTTTCAGAGGAAACTGGCACCGCGCTACAGCAAAGTGAGAGAGCGGGCCGGGGAGACCAGTTCTCAGCTGGTCAATAACCTGAGTGGTATTGCTACGATCAAGAGTTTTGGGACAGAGATGTATGAAAAGCAAAGAATTTCGCACCTGTCGGGGAATTATAAAGAGGCCAACCAGAGTGTGATCAGGCTGAGTGCTGCTTTTGTACCCCTGATCCGGATGCTGATCCTGACCGGTTTCATAGGAATTTTGGTTTTTGCCGGTTTCAAAACCTTAAATGGTGAGATGGAAGTAGGATTGTACAGTGTGCTGATTTTTGTGACACAGCGGCTCTTGTGGCCTTTGACCAGGCTGGGAGAGACGTTTGATCTCTATCAGCGGGCGATGGCCAGCACCCGCAGAATTATGACCTTGCTTAAGATCGATGAAACCCTTCCCGACGGGAGCCTGAATATAGATCCTGAGGATGTAAAGGGGGGATATGAATTTGAAAACGTATCGTTTCAGTACCGTACCGGAGGACAGGTTCTTCGGGATCTTTCCCTTCAGATCCATCCGGGAGAGACAGTGGGAATTGTGGGTGCAACCGGCGCAGGGAAAAGCAGTATGATCAAATTGCTGATGCGCTTTTATGATGTGAACGGCGGAAGAATTTTTCTGGACGGAAAGGATATCCGAAAGTACAAGATGCGGGACGTGGTCCGGGCGGCGGGCCTGGTAAGTCAGGACATTTTTCTCTTTCATGGAACGGTGAAGGAGAATATCCGGTATGGAACGTTTGATGCCGCAGATGAAGAGGTTGAGGAGGCCGCACGGTTGGCTGAAGCTCATGATTTTATTATGGCTCTTCCAGAAGGGTATGACACGGTCGTTGGCGAACGGGGACAGAAGCTTTCAGGCGGGCAGAGACAGAGGATTTCACTCGCAAGGGCCATACTCAAAAATCCGCCGATCCTCATTCTGGACGAGGCGACTTCCGCTGTAGATAATGAGACGGAAGCGGCAATCCAGAAGTCCCTTTTCAAAATTACACAGAACCGAACCACGATCATTATCGCCCATCGTCTCTCAACAATCCGCCACGCTGACCGGATCTATGTATTGAGTGAAGGCAGATTGGCAGAGTGGGGAAAACATGAGGAACTCATTAAGGCAGAGGGAATTTACCATCAGTTATGGATGGTTCAGTCTGGCGAATTGAAGATGGAGTCGTAGTGCCAGACGGCACTCCTGGGTTCAAGCTTAGGATTGAATTCTCAATTATAGATCCTTTTACGTTATTTATCGTGAGAAATCCGTCCTATATCGTATCTTCTTTCTGATTAAACCAATGCAAAATCAATTATTCAATTACCCATGAAAAAACTTATCTTCTTCATCTTATCCGTCACTACTGCAGGATTTCTGATCAGTTGTGAATCTGGTCAAACAGAACCAACTCCAAACAATCAAACCGAAACATCCGGGTATATGCTACAGCACAACGTCTATTTTTATCTGAATGAAAATGTTTCCGAACAGGAAAAGAGTGAATTTGAAGAAGGGCTCAGAAAGATTACAGCCATTGAATCCATTCATAAGTTTGAACTGGGCATTCCGGGCGCGACCGCAGAACGGGATGTTACCGATCACTCCTACGCTTACGCGATTTTTTCCTGGTTTACCTCACTTGAAGATTATAAGACGTACGATGAGCATCCGGTCCATCTGGAATTTATAGATTCTTTCAACCACCTCTGGGCAGATGTGAAAGTCTATGATTCCGAGATCATCGAGAGCAATCTGTAATGCCATTTCTCATAAAGAAGAAAAGCCTCACCGCGTTGTAACGTTGTGAGGCTTTTTTATTTCTGTATGGCTCATAAAATCTTTAGGTCGCCGGATTACAGAAACCGTTCCCCTAACTACCCGTGGATTTAAAGTCCGGGATCAGAACAGATGATCAGAAATCGATACCGATGGAGAAATAGTGAATGGCTTTCCCTTGAAATCCATTTCTGCCATAGGGCCATCCCACGTCGTACCGGAACGGTAGCCCGAGAAAGATCGTCCGAAGTCCGAACCCGGCCCCGATCAGAATGTCCCCATCGACATAATTTACGGGAATATCCCCATCAACCGGATTTCCCTCCCGCAGTAAACCTGTTGCGGGGTTGAGGTATCCACGCTCTTTGGTCCCCACTC
>CALKWT010000163.1 GCA_938003885.1 uncultured Balneolaceae bacterium
CTTTGACGAGATCACGGCCGTTATAAAGAAATACGCACCCCACGAGTGTGCAATTGAAACCCCGGTCTATGGTGTGGATCCCCTGGCCATGCATAAACTGGGCCGGGCACAAGCTGCATCCATGCTGGCTATTACCAATCAGAAACTCTCTGTTACAGAGTATTATCCGAAAGCGGTAAAAAAATCGGTAACCGGGAATGGGAATGCCAGCAAGCAGCAGGTTGCTTTTATGCTGGAGAAAGTGCTTAACATCGACGCCTCTCCCTTGTCTGAAGATGCGACCGATGCACTGGCTGTAGCCTGGTGCCACTCCATGGGGCGGAGCAGAGCAGGATCCTTCGGGAAAAAAATGCATCAGAACAACAGCCGTTCAGGCTGGGTACAGTTTATTCAGGACAACCCGGAGCGTGTCAAAGAGAACTGATCAATCATGAAAAGTCTAAACTGTTTTCAGCTGAAAAGAAGTAAATGATCGCATATTTAAAAGGTACAATTGCTGCTATAGAAGAGCAGTCCTGCATTGCAGATGTACACGGTGTTGGATACCGGGTGGAGGTCTCTTCGCAAACCCGCGAAGCCCTGACTCCCGGTAAAGAGATAAAGCTGCTGATTTTCCACCACATCACGGAAAATGATCAGCGACTTTTCGGCTTTATCACCCAAAAAGAGAAGAATCTGTTCGAGCGGCTGATCACGGTGAAAGGGATCGGGCCCAAGCTGGGGCTTACCATTTTATCAGGGATGCCGGCACCGGCTCTGATGGAAGCCATTGTGACTCAGGATATCAACTCCCTGGTTACTATTCCGGGAATCGGCAAGAAAACCGCAGAACGAATGGTTTTGGAGCTTAAGGATAAACTGTTTGACGAGTCTGCCCCTTCGGTTGTATCCGGAGATGCCGGCAAGAGAGGGAAAAGGGAAGAGGCAGTTTCTGCACTGGAGGCTCTCGGGTTTCCTTCACGCGAGGTGGCCCGGGTTGTCAACTCCATCCTTGCCAAAGAGGGCGGTGCTACCGTTTCAGATATCGTGAAACAGGCCCTTACACAGCTCAAACGGTAACAATTCCTTAATATGAGATCGTTATCTTGAGAATGGATGATCCATCATGCTGTAATGGACTCCTGCGGCTTTCCCGGTGGGATGGCTGTTAATGAGGGCAACCCTCTTAACCAACAACCAAACCGTATAACCATTGTCGAAACAGACTATACTGGTAGTAGATGACGAACAGGATCTCCTTGATCTGATTGAATACAATCTGAAAAAGGAGGGGTATCATGTACTGCGGGCAGAAAATGGGCAGGATGGAATTCGAATTGCCCGGGAGACGAAACCGGATCTGGTATTGCTGGACATCATGATGCCGCAGATGGATGGCATTGAGGTGTGCCAGAGAATGCGGAGCGATGCCGATCTGAGGCACATTCCAATCATCTTTCTGACAGCCCGGAGTGATGAGAAGACCGAAGTTGAAGGATTGGACAAAGGGGCGGATGACTACATAACCAAGCCGATCAGCACCAGAAAACTGATTTCCCGTATCAAAGCGGTAATGCGTCGGTTCGATGACACCGACAGCACTGTACGGGTGCTGAGGGCCCACGACCTGGAGATCGACAGGGACCGCTATATCGTGTCGAAGGGAGAGGAGGAGTTTCATCTGCCCAAAAAGGAGTTTGAACTCTTGCATTACCTGGCCAGTAAAAAAGGGAAGGTGAGGGACCGCCAGACCTTATTGGACAAGGTATGGGGTAATAATATTTACGTGGTCGACCGCACTGTGGATGTTCACGTACGAAAGATCAGGGAGAAACTGGGAGACCACTATATCGAGACCGTAAAAGGAGTGGGTTACAGATTTAAGGAGTAAACCGGTTCAGATCTTTTTCACCCGGGCTGAATCATGCCAGGGGATGCCGGACGAAGATCGGGTGGATGGCATGAACTCTCTGTCCTCCCCGCCGGCGGATGGAGCAGATGATCCCGCATTCGAGGGCATAAGGCGTAAAATTTTTGATCAGGCAGATGAAAGCAGGCCCTCATGGGCCTTCAAACCGGTTTCTGAATCCGTGGCCTTACAGGTTGCCTAACATATAGACAGGCAGTAACAACAGACTTAAAAATACGAGATTGAAATTCTCTACCATCTCATACCGCACGGCACTCCCCTCGGCACTGCTCCTGGGTGGGATCATTTCGGCAAGCCTCTATCTCTTTGGCGTTGTGCCAGCAGGCGGTGCAGCGTGGAGTTTTCTGCTCATCACTGTCACGGCATTTCTGATTATCTATGTGATTACCGCACGACTGCATAACAGAAGAGTGGAGCTGCTGATCGACCTCATGCGAAACCTCTCAACCAAAACCTTTAAGAGCTACAGATTACCTGATCACAAGAATTCAAAAGATGAGCTCGATCTGTTAATACTTCGCACCATCCGTGCAAATGACACCGTTAAAAAGGAGATGGCACGTCTTAACAAGATTGAAAACTACCGAAAAGAATTTATTGGGGATATCTCGCATGAGTTGAAAACGCCTATCTTTGCGATCCAGGGATTTGTGGAAACTCTGCTGGATGGTGCCCTCTATGATGAGGAGGTAAATAGATCGTTTCTTCAGAAAACGATGAGGAATGTAAACCGGCTCATCTATCTGACGAACGATCTGATGGAGATCTCCCGTCTCGAAACGGGGGAACTGGAGTCAAACATAGAGGATCTCTGTTTGAAAGTTGTCGTCATGGATGTGGTGGAGAGTCTTCAGTACAAGGCACAGGAGGAAGATGTGGAGATTCTGGTTAAAGATTTTCATAAAGATGTCAGAATTCTTGCAGACCGAAATCAGATCAAGCAGGTTCTGGTGAACCTCATCGAAAACGGCATGAAGTATAACAAGCCAGGCGGATATGTAGAGATCGGAATTCAGGATGCGGAGGGGGATCCGTCCAGGCTGGAGCTCTATGTGAAGGATAGCGGTATAGGGATCGATAAAAAAGATCTTAAGAGGGTGACGGAGCGTTTTTTCCGGGTGGATAAGTCGCGCTCCCGGGATAAAGGGGGAACCGGCCTTGGGCTCGCCATTGTCAAGCACATTGTGGAAGCTCATGGCGAGAGCATGACGATCGAAAGCGAGCTGGATGAGGGGACTACATTTCGGATTACATTTACCCGTTCAGGTTATTTTTTGGATTGACAGGGTTTTTCCTAACTTCCTTTTAAAATAATGACCTTAGTTAAAACGGGAATTAAACGTATATGATCTATTCGGTAATAATGGCAGGGGGTTCCGGTACAAGATTCTGGCCGCTCAGCCGGAACGAAAAGCCCAAACAGTTTCTAAAACTCTTTAGTGATAACACCCTGATTCAGGAGACAGTCGCCAGGCTGGATGGCTATATTCCGGAAGAGAATGTCATGGTTGTGACCAACGAACAGTATACCGGACTAGTGAAAGATCAGGTACCGCATCTTTTGCCGGAGCGCCTGATCGGTGAACCTATGGCCCGGAATACGGCTCCCTGCATTGCAGCTGCAGCCGCTCTTCTTCTGGCAGATGATCCCGATGCGACAATGATCGTTTTGCCGGCTGACCATCAGGTGGCCGAT
The DNA here is from genome assembly GCA_938003885.1 of uncultured Balneolaceae bacterium. Taxonomy (GTDB): domain Bacteria; phylum Bacteroidota; class Rhodothermia; order Balneolales; family Balneolaceae; genus Rhodohalobacter. Next base: position 3,606 of record CALKWT010000163.1, read on the forward strand.
GTGGAAGAGATGCTGAATGTATTCCGCGCCGGCGTGGAAGTGGCCAACAGGGAGAGGGTGCTCGTAACGATCGGTATCGAACCCAACCGTCCTGAAACCGGTTACGGTTATATTCAGCGGGAGATGAAACCCAGATACCATGCCGCGGATAAGGGAGTTCACAAAGTGATTCAGTTTACAGAGAAACCGCACCTCGAGAAGGCAGAGGCCTTATTAAAGTCCGGAGAGTACCTGTGGAACAGCGGTATCTTTATCTGGCGTGCGGATACCGTCGCAGAAGCGTTCCGCAGTTATCTTCCCGATCTCTATGAAGAGATGATGATTCTGCAGAACTCTTCCCGGAGCGAGGCAGATATCAAAAGGTTCTACGAAAACTGCCCGTCGGTCTCCATCGATGTTGGAATTATGGAGAAAGCACAGAATGTCTATGTGATTCCTGCGGATTTTGGGTGGAACGATATCGGTGGATGGAAAGCGGTTCATGAACTTTCCGGCAAAGAGGCTTCCGGGAATGCATCCCTGGATACCCAAACGGTTTACATACGTTCGAAAGACAATCTGGTACACTCCGGGACCGGGAAACTCGTCACACTGATCGGTGTGGAAAATCTGGCGGTAGTGGAGACGGAAGATTCGGTCATGGTTTTAAATCTGGATGATGCACAGGCCGTTCGGGATCTGGTCGAGCATCTCAAAAAAGAGGATCTGAACGAGTTTCTATAGCAGAAGCTGACGTTTTGCCTCCTCCAATTGAGACGGTGGGAACCGTACGTATTGATACGCCCGGGTGCGACTCGTCAAACCCGGGATTTTATACCTCAATTACCATCTGGTCGTAGGCGAGGCGGATGTTATCAGGAAGCCGGTTGTTTGTCTCTTTATGATTCACATAGGAGTTCATGTGGGTCAGGTAGGTGCAGGGTACATCCAGTTCCTGCGCGATCTCTACCGCTTCGGGAATGGTGAGATGGGTCGGGTGTTTCGGCCCCCACCGCAGTCCGCTCAGCACCACCACCTTGCTTCCTCTGATCAGCGCTTTGGTAGACTCGGGGATCTTTTTGACATCCGTGAGATAGGAGAAATCATCAATTCTGAATCCTTGTACGGTAATCTCACCATGAAGATAGGGCAGGGGAGTTATTGTCAGATCCCTGAATGTAAAGGGGCCGTTTAACGGATGCAGATCGAGCGTGGCTGATCCGGGATATTTATCAGGCCCGAACATGTAGTCGAACCTCGTTTTGATCGATTGTAGAACCCGGGGAGAGGCGTACAGTGGAATCGCATCGTTCTGTGCATAATTGTACGCTCTTATATCATCCAGGCCAGCGATATGGTCCATATGCTCATGGGTGATCAGGATCAGGTCGAGTTTCTTAACGGAAGAGCGGATGGTCTGCAGCCTGAACTCCGGGCCTGTGTCAATAATCAGGGAAGTGTGCTCCGACTCTACCCAAACAGAACAGCGCATACGTATATTTCGCGGATCGTCATCCAACAGCTCTTCTCCAAATC
>CALKWT010000164.1 GCA_938003885.1 uncultured Balneolaceae bacterium
GCTTCAAACGAGAAAATCTATCTTCATGGTGACTCACGACAGATATTTCCTGGACAGAGTCTGTAACCAAATTCTCGAGCTGGAAAGCAGCCATCTCTATCAGCACAATGGGAACTACAGTTACTTTTTGGAGAAAAAGGCGGAACGGGAAGAGGCAGGGCAGACCCGGCAGGAGAAAGTCCGGCAACTCTATAAAAAAGAGCTGGAGTGGATGCGGCGGGGGCCCAAAGCGCGGACCTCGAAATCTAAAACCCGTAAAGATGCATTTTATGAGATTGAAAAACAGGCGCTGAGTTCTCACGATACTTCTGAAATACGGCTGGAAGCCGACATGGCCCGTTTGGGGAGAAAGATCCTGGAGTTGAAAAATGTGTACAAAAAATTTGATGACACCGTCATTCTGGATGATTTTAGTTACTCCTTCAGTCGCGGAGAACGCATCGGAATAATAGGTAAGAACGGAGTGGGGAAGAGCACCTTTCTGAATCTCCTGACCGGTAGTGAGCCAGTCGATTCAGGTGAAATTATTGTAGGAGAAACGATCGTATTCGGGCACTACACCCAGCGAGGGATCACATTCAACGAAGAGGAGCGTGTGATCGATATTATGAAAGATATCGCCCATGTGGTAAAACTTGCGGATGGATCGGAGATCAGTGCCTCCAGGTTCCTGGAGCATTTTATGTTCTCACCCGATATGCAATACACTCCCGCAGCCAAGTTGAGCGGCGGGGAGAAAAGGAGGCTGGGCCTGATGATGACCCTCATCAAAAATCCCAACTTCCTGATCCTGGATGAGCCGACGAATGATCTTGATCTGACAACCCTTCAAAAACTGGAAGAGTTTCTGGAGTCGTTCGGAGGCTGCCTGATTCTGGTATCCCACGACCGGTTCTTTATGGATAAGCTGGTCGACCACTACTTCACATTTGAAGGAGATGGCGTGATCGGGGATTTTCACGGAACGTACGAAGAGTACCGGGAGGAGGTGAAAAAGCGGGAGGCAGAAGAGAGACGATCCGCCAGAGTGAACTCTTCCGGATCGGGAAGAGAGTTGAAATCTGAAACTGGAAAGAGCGCAACGGAGAAGCAGAAACTTACATTCACCGAAAGAAAAGAGATGGGGAAGCTTGAGAAAGAGATCGAGTCTCTGGAAGAGAAGAAGTCCCATCTCATAGATTCTTTAAATGATCCCTCGCTGGAGTATCCCGAGCAGCTGGAACTCTCGAAAGAGGTGGAGAGGCTTGATTTGGAGATCGGAGAGAAAACCAGCCGCTGGATGGAGCTGGCCGAGAGAGATCTCTAGTCAGATGTCATCCGGACTACTCTGCACCTGAAGATCTCACTCTTCGTCGATCATATTGTCAATCTCCTGCATCAGCTCTCCAAAACGGACCCAGTCCCCATCGGTTGCAGAACGGGTGAGATCCTCCCAGAGTGAGCGGAGCTCAGTCAACTGGCTGGAGGAAACCTGGGCGGGCAGATCTTCCGGGATCACCGGAAACTCTTCGCTGCTCAACGTAATTGTCTCCGGCAGCACACCTGCAGGCAGAGTAAAGTCCGGATTATCCCCAAACATATCAAAGATGGCCTGTTCGATCGTAGGCTGCATAGAGATGTGGTCTCCGATGGAGACGATTACGCGCTGCAGCTGCGGGATCTCCACCCCGTCGGCAATCAGAAATACAGGTTCCACATAGAGAAAGGAATCTTCGATCGGAATAATCATAAGATTGCCCCGGATCACCCGTGAACCCCGCTGATCCCAGAGGGCTATCTGGCGTGAGATTTCCGGGTCCTGATCGATCCGGGCATCTATCTGGGCAGGGCCGTAGATCAGCCTCTCTTTTGGGAGCTTGAAAACAACCAGTTCACCGTAGTTTTCAGGATCCGATTTGGCGGCGATCCATGCGATCATATTGTCCCGGTTGTCAGGGGTAAGAGGGCTGATCAGCATGAACTCCAGCTGCTCCTCTTCCGGCAGGCGAGCCAGCACGTAGTAAGGTTCCATGATCTGCTGCCGTCCGCCATATTTTTCGATTGGCCGGGCCCACAGGTCCTCCTGGTTATAAAAAACCTGGGGGCGGGTCATATGATACCGCGAATAAGCTTCAATCTGAATTTCAAAAAGATCCTGGGGATATCGGAAATGCTCCTCCATTCCTTCGGGAAGTTCATCAATGCTTTGGAAAAGATCGGGTAGAAGTTGCCTGTACACCTGTAAGACAGGATCCTGCTCATCCATCACATAGTAGTTGACCTCCCCGTGATAGGCATCCACCACTATTTTTACTGAATTTCGAATGTAATTAAATCGCGGGTGGTAATATTCGGCATAGGGAAAATAGGCGGAGGTGGTATAAGCATCTTGCATCCAGTAGAGCCTGCCGTTATTCATAACCAGATAGGGGTCGTTATCCAGCTCCAGAAAGGGGGTTATTTTACGGATTCTCTCCTGTACGCTTCGCCATATTTGCAATCTGCTCTCGTTGGTAATCTCATTTGAGAGCAAAATATTGATGTCATTTAACTCCCATGCAAAGAGTGCTTTCAAAAAGAAATTGCTGATTTGAATTCCTCCTCTGCCATCATAATGCACATAGACGTTTTCATCGCCGTCGGGGTAATGGAGCTCTTCTATTTGGGTGTTTACAATATAATAGCCGGAGCTGTTCTCCCCATAGTAGATGGCCGGATTTTCTACATAGAGATCATCACTGTCGTAAACAGGAGGGAGGTTCCGTACGGTGAGCACAGGTTCCCCCTGCCGGTTTGTCTCTGTTACCGCATTCATCACAAGTCCATATCCGTGGGTATATTGCATGTGACGGTTGGTCCAGGTGTCTGACTGGCTCGGCAGCTGCCGGGCGATCTCACGCGCAGAGAGCATCATCTGTTTCACTTCTCCGTCAATCATATAGCGGTCGTTGTCGATTGTATAAAATTCGTAGTAAGAGCGAATTTCCTGGAGCTGTTTGTAAGCACCGATCAACAGTCGGGGATCCCAGAGTCGGATATTATCCACCGCATCCTGATTGTTTCGGATATCCCTGATGTTCAGTCTGTCTGTGGGGATATATTCCACCACCCGTGCATCTTGAAGGTTGTAGGCAAGCCGGGTCATTTCAATGTTATTCTCCAGATAGGGTGCTTCCAGCCGGAGTTCATTCGGATCCACACTGAACTGCTGGGCCAGATTGGGAAGAATAAAGCGCCCTAAAATGGCGACTGCAATAAGGAGTGCTCCCATAACCGGTACATACTTCAGGTAGGACCGTGTCCATCGGATCGCAATGAGTAAAACACCAAGAATACCAGAGAGAATAACAAGAATCCATAAAGCCGGAATATGGATTGCAACGTCTGTATAGGTGGCACCTGTAACAAGCCCATGCGGATTGAGCAGTATCTTAAACCTGTCCAGGTAGAAACCCCAACCCAGCAGCAGCACCCAGATGCCGATATTGACGGAGAGATGATTCAGTACTTCCGGCTTGGCCCGGAATTCCGTGAAAGAGAGAATCGTGAGCAAACCAGAGAAGATATAGGCCAGCAGCAAGATGGCAACCGTGATAAAGACAATGGAGACAAGGGAGCTCTGCAATACATCCCAGAACGGCAGGCGGAGCAGATAGAAGGAGATATCACGCCCGAAGAGCGGGTCGGTTGCGCCAAACTCGACGCTGCTGATAAATCGAAGGGATTCATCCCACCGGATCATTACGCTGAGGGAAAGCAGAAATGCCAAGATCAAACCGGCTACTGTAAAGATCTGCTTCATCCGTTTTGCCGAATCGAGGGAATTCATGTTGATCTCCAGCCCCTGGAACGGCCCGCTGCCTTGCAGATTGACATATTGTAACTCACTTGCCAATACTCTGAAATTGTAAACGAAATAGAGGGCCGCGACAAGAAAGGCTGAGATAATCAGTATAAACTGGGTACTTTTGAGTACCCAGAAAACAGATGCATATCCCAGTTCATTCAACCAGAGCCACTCAAAAATCCACCCGGAAGTAATAGAGAGGAGAAAAAGAGGTATCGCGATAATGAGAAAAGTTTTAAATAACTTTGAAGACATAAACTATATGCTGGTTGACTTTCGTTTAACGCTAAAATATAAGCATTATAAAAGTTAGTCACGAACGCTCTTGACATAGAGGGCAGGATCGCAGGTTGAATTGTGGCAGCAGATGTAGCGGGTTGATTCAACAAGGGCTTTCCGCCGGGTCGGGATGCTTCTGATTATTGACGGACATCCAGTCGGAGGCAGCTGCATGCTTTGATAACGTTTGTCTTTTCTGTGCCTGTAATTTTTACTGGGCAGCCAGCAGGTGGGATGGCAATCTATTGTACTTGTCAACGCCTGTAGAGGATGCCTTTAAACGCTAAATTTAATTGATGGATCAGATAAAAGAGTGCCCCGGTTGTGCTATGGAAATCGCTAATCACAACGAGGTATGCCCTATTTGCGGTTATGAGTTTCCTGTGCATCCCCGCTCATTTCAGATTGCGGTATGGGGGTTGATCCTGCTTCTTCTCTTATGGATACTCTTTTGAGGAAGAGGACCGGGAGGTATTTTGTTTTAATTATGGGTTTTCCAGGCCAGATATATGAAAATGAAGAGCTGTACGTTTGGAATAGATGGAGTGGAAGTTTTCTCATAGCTCCGATTGTAATACGTAACCGGACAGGGAATAAATTGCTGAAATAGCAGGATCGGTCCGGGAATCGGGCGATCGGGATGCGGATCCCCTTCAGGCTGAGCTCCGCGGGTGCCGGAGCTGCTCAGTAAGAGTTCCAATAATATCAACAATTGATCTGTATGTATGGTATCTTTTATAACCATTTCAATTTTATTCACGATTATGAGCCCATTATCTGAACCAAGTCAATCTGAAAATGAAGTGGCAGTCTTTGGTGCAGGCTGTTTCTGGTGTGTGGAAGCGATCTATCAGCGCGTCAACGGTGTGGTTTCCGTGGAGTCTGGTTATGCCGGGGGGCACCTGGAGAATCCGACCTACCGGGAGGTAACCACCGGGCGGACCGGCCATGCCGAAGTGGCAAAAGTGATTTATGACCCTTCCGTGATCAGCTATAAGGAGCTGCTTGAAGTTTTTTGGCATACCCACGACCCCACTACCCTCAACCGGCAGGGTGCGGATGTAGGGCCACAATATCGCTCAGCCATCTTCTACCTGAATGAAGCGCAGAAAGAGATTGCGGAGGAATCACTGAAAGAAACAGACCGATCCGGACTCTGGGGGGCACCTATCGTTACAGAAATTACCCCGCTGACCAATTACAGTACGGCAGAGGATTATCATCAGAATTACTTCAACAACAATCCCAATGCCGGGTACTGTTCCATAGTCATTGCTCCGAAAGTAGCAAAGTTTAAAAAAGATTTTCCCCACTTACTTCGTGATTCATTATAATAGGAGTGTATCATTCCATGAATTTCCGGTATAACATCTTGCTGTAAGGAGATCACGAAGATGTAACCGGGAGAATCATATTCTGTCATCCATTCAACATGTCACCTATGAAAACATTATTGTCCATTGCCGGCATTCTGCTGGCAACCGCCTGTTTCCAGATCGCTCACGCCCAGGAGAGAACGACCGACCGTGTTTGGCAGAGTCCCAATGCGGCTGTAACACAAACTATTGGCCTGACGGAAATCCACATTACCTACGGACGGCCATCTGTCAGAGGACGGGTGATCTTTGGCGATCTGGTGCCATATGGAGAGGTTTGGCGAACCGGAGCCAATGAATCGACAGTCGTCATCTTCTCAGATGATGTAAAGATTGCAGGAGACCCGGTTCCTGCCGGTACCTACTCACTCTATACCATTCCCGGTGTCGACACCTGGACGATTATTCTGAACCATAAACTCTCCTGGGGAACACAGTATGACAGTGAGGAAGATTTTCTGCGTGTAGAGGCCAGGCCGGAAAAGTCTCAACACATGGAGCAGATGATGCTCTACTTTGAGAATGTTACAGATCATACCGGAGATTTGATAATTCACTGGGATGATGTAAAAGTGTCTGTCCCTATTGAGACCCCCCTTCACTCCGATAACTGATCAGTTGTATACGCCACTGAAAGTACAGGAAGTGGCGGAATCCGGGCGATTCACATCTGGTGTCCATTGCCTCATAAATGAAAAGGCGGAAC
>CALKWT010000165.1 GCA_938003885.1 uncultured Balneolaceae bacterium
ATGCGGAAGATTCCGGCTCATCGAAAGCTGTGAAGAAGATATGGTTTCCATCGTGATGCCACGTATAGGAGAGGATAGACCTGTCAAATTCAAATATTTTTTCAGCTTGCCCGCCATCCAGTGGTATTTCATAGAGCGCTTGTGATGCCCCGTTTCCGGCTTGAGTCAGGAAGGAGACGGTATGAGTGCCGGGCCGGAAATCCACGGATGAGACAGAACCGTGAGTAAAATAGGCCCTGGTGGTGCCATCAGACAGATCCAGCACGTAAAGATGATTCTGATTGGGCAAATTCTCGAGGTAGGGATCGGCTGGCGTGTTGAGCGTATAGGCGATGTAATTGCCATCCTCTGACAGTGATACACCGGATACGCTCTCCATCTTGGCGATATCTGCCGGAGTCACTCCATATTGGGCATAGACGTGATGGCTGCCGGTAAAAAACAGCAGCAGGATCAGAAGAGGAGAGAAGGTTCTTGTTCTAAGAAGTGAGTTTTTTTGCATTGTGGCAGGGTCTGTTTGAAGTGTGATGGTAGAAAACGGCAGGTATAGCTTTCATCTCTTTGCCGGAGAAATCATAAAGCACACGGAACGAATACCGGGAACAGACCGGAAATTAAAGTAAATAGCCTGACCTATGCAATTAAAAAGTTATAGTAGAGATGTAGCCCCTGCAGGTACTGCTGAATCTCTCTTCCTGCTTTCAGAGCAATAGATGCACAGGGCCTGCTATAGAGTCCTGTGCATCGTAAGTAGAGAATAGCGTGAGATCAGTTGAGAGGGCGGGCCTGGATGTTGCGGTAGTAAATTCTGCTATTGGGATCGTGCGCCTGAAGTGCAAACGTTCCGCTGCTCAGTTTTACTGTACCCTCACGATCCTCAGGCTCTGTAAACTCCATGACAACTTCTCCATTCACGGAAAATGTGATCTGCTTTCCTTCCACTCGCAAATGGTATGTGAACCACTCATTGTCTTCGTGGGGTGCCTGGTTCATGACATTTTCCACCCCGTAGAGACTTCCGGTTTTGATTGGATCGGAGTGGGTGGCATTGACCTGGGCTTCATACCCGTGTGCCGGCCATCCCCCCTCCTGAAACTGTGTATGAAAGAAAATTCCGGAATTGGCTTCGGGATAGGTGTACACTTCAGCCTGAAACTCAAAATCTGTAAAGTTGGCATTGGCTACAGGCCCGTCATAAAAAAGATGTGCACGTGGCCCGTCTACAACAATCTTGCCATCTTCGATGGTAAACGATTCAGGGTTTTCATTCACGGTCCAGTTGTTAAATGTTTCTCCGTCCCAGAGTGAAATCCACTCACCGGATGCCTCTGCAGCCGGGGCCTGTTCTGTTGCGGGTTGGTTCGCATTTGCCTGTTCTGTATTCCCATTTCCTGAGGAACAGGCCACGGTAGTTACAGCAAATAAGAGGATAAAAGAGAGTGATTTAAACGGAGCCATTATAAAAGGTCTTTAAATGTTTGTTGTATATGATGATGTCAATTCTAAGCGGATGCAATATAAATAAATAATCGAACGGTTATAGAATTAATTTGATCCGTACACTTTCTGCCGGCTGAGAAATCAGGCAGTTACCCGATAATTTCGGCAAGGGATGCATCAGCTGCTTCAACGCTTTTGTCAAGCATCTCCTGAGTTGTGGAGTGGGCTATAAACCAGCTCTCGAAGGGAGACGGAGGGAGGTAGATTCCCCGTTTAAGCATCGCATGGAAAAATTGACTGAAGAGCTCCTGGTCTGTTGACTCAGCACTCTTGAAATCCTTTACTTTCTGATTTGTAAAGAAGAGGCTGATCATGGAACCTACCTGATTGATGCGGAACTCTATGTTATGCTTCTTCAAAACATCCGTGAGCTGTCTGTTCAGATAGTCTCCTTTGCCTTCGAGATCAGCGTAATATTCAGGGTGCCTGTTCAGAATGCTCAGCATGGTATATCCTGCGTTCATGGCGAGCGGGTTTCCGGAAAGTGTGCCGGCCTGATAGACAGGCCCGGACGGTGCGACCACATCCATAAATCTCTTTTTGCCTCCAAATGCACCTACGGGAAGGCCTGCTCCTATAATTTTACCATAAGTGACAAGATCTGCTTCCACGCCGAACCGCTCCTGGGCACCGCCTCTCGCAATACGGAATCCTGTCATCACCTCATCAAAGATGAGAAGGGCCTGATGGGTATCGCAAAGTTCACGAAGGCCTTCCAGGAATCCCGGCTCGGGAGGAATGCAACCCATATTTCCTGCCACGGGTTCTACGATGATCGCAGCAATATTCTCCTCATTCTCTTCAAAGAGTTTTTTAACACTTTCCAGATCGTTGTAGACGGCATTGAGTGTATCGGCTGCCGTTCCTTTGGTTACTCCCGGGCTGCTGGGTGAGCCAAGGGTTAACGCTCCGCTTCCCGCCTTGATTAAAAATGAATCGGCATGGCCGTGATAATTGCCTTCAAATTTGATCACTTTCTCTCTTCCCGTATAACCGCGGGCTACCCTGATGGCACTCATGCACGCCTCCGTTCCCGAGTTGACCATCCGGATCCGTTCTATGTTTGGTACCATCTCCTGAACAAGCTCCGCCATATCTACCTCAATACGTGTGGGTGCACCGAAGGAGGTGGAGTCAAAAGCAGCGTCCTGTACAGCTTTCACTACGGCAGGGTAGGCGTGGCCCAGCAGCATCGGGCCCCAGGAGCCTACAAAGTCAATATATTCATTGCCATCTTCATCGGTAAGCAGGGATCCTTTTGCCTTATTAATAAAGGGGGGGATCCCGCCGACGGATTTAAATGCACGGGCTGGAGAGTTGACGCCCCCTGGTATAAATTTTTGTGCTTTGTTGAAGAGGTATTCGCTTTTAAGAAGATTCACGATAGATGAAGGGTTAAATGTTTAAAGGTAGAGAGATGTAACATGCGGGCTCAGAAGCCGTTGTTTCCCTTCCGGTTCAAAAGATCTGAACCGGAAGGTCAAATGTTTATCAAACCAGGCCCCGTCTCAGCGCAAGCGGATATAAGCACCACACTTTTCATTCGGTTGCTTCCGGGTAGCAGGCCTTAGTCTGTCATATTTTTGAGGGCCGCGATTCTCTGATCCAGAGGCGGATGAGTGGCAAACAGAGCCTTGATACCCTGCCGCTTTCCACTGGCAATGCCAAAGGCTTGCATGGAATCGGGCAGTTGATTAGGTACGCCGGACTCCGCCTTAAGACGCTCGAGTGCCTGGATCATGCCCTGTCGGGATGCCAGTCGTGCGCCCGCTTCGTCGGCCCGGAACTCCCGCTGACGGGAGAACCAGAAAACGATCATTGAAGCCAATATGGCAAGCACAATTTCTGTGATAATGGTGGTGATAAAGTAGCCAATACCGAGTCCCTCTTCATTCTTGAGGACCACCCGGTCCACCACAAATCCAACGATACGGGCCAGAAACATCACAAAGGTGTTGATCACCCCCTGAATAAGAGCCAGGGTAATCATGTCGCCATTGGCAACGTGTCCCACTTCATGTCCCAGGACAGCTTCTATTTCAGCTTTATCAAATCGTTGCAACATCCCGCTGCTGACAGCAACCAGGGCGTTGTTCCGGTTGGCTCCTGTGGCGAAAGCGTTCGCCTGCCGGGCTTCAAAAATTCCAACCTCGGGCATTCCGATACCCGCATCTTTCGCCTGCCTTTCAATGGTATCGAAAAGCCACTCTTCCGCGGAGTTTCGCGGTTTGTCGATGATCTGTACTCTCATCGTCCATTTGGCGATTTTCTTGGACATGAGCAGGGAGATCACCGAGCCTGCCATTCCGAAGATAAAACAGAAGATCAGCAGTGCCTGCAGATCCAGGTTGGTGCCTGATTGATCCAGGAATGAGTTTACCCCCAGCAGGGAGAGTGTGATACTCGCAACGACGATAATGGCGAGGTTCGTTCCTAAAAATAGTGCAATTCGCTTCATATAGTAATGACTTTACTTCAAGTGACAATAAGTTAATGGGGTCAGCTCAGTGATAACGCGGCCCCGGTAGTGAGCACTGCTCTTATCAGACGCTGTAATAAACAGTTTTCTACAATAATCGTGCCATATCTTTTGCAAAATAGGTGGCGATCAGATCAGCTCCCGCTCTTTTGAATCCAATCAGAGCCTCGCTCATCGCTTCGGTTTCGTCCAGCCAGCCCCTTTCGGCAGCGGCTTTGATCATCGAATACTCACCGGAGACATTGTAGACAGAGACCGGCAACTGAACAGCCTCTTTTACAGCACGCACCACATCCAGATAAGGGAGGCCCGGCTTCACCATGATGATATCGGCGCCCTCCTGCTCATCAGTCTGAGCCTCTTTGATCGCCTCCTTAACGTTGGATGGATCCATTTGGTACGTCTTTTTATCACCAAAACCGGGGGCCGAATCGAGCGCATCACGAAAGGGGCCATAATAACACGATGCATATTTGGCGCTGTAGGCCATGATCCCTGTATCGTGATAGCCATCCTGTTCCAGCATCTCTCTCATCAGCCGGATGCGGCCATCCATCATATCGGACGGTGCCACAAAATCGGCTCCTGCCTCGGCATGGCTTACTGCCATTTTTGCAAGCAGTTCAGCACTTTCGTCATTGACGATACGATCGTCCCTTACAATGCCGTCATGTCCGTAACTGCTATAAGGGTCGAGTGCAACGTCCGTCATCACAAGAAGATCCGGCACCTCTTTTTTCAAAATCCGGACAGCCTGTTGCATCAGGCCTTTTGGGTTGAGAGCTTCGGTTCCCTTATTGTCTTTTTTAGAGTCTGGTACTTTCGCAAACAGCAGTATGGATGGAATACCCAGATCCCGAATTGCTTTTGCCTCCTCAACCAGAAGCTCCGTAGAGTAGCGGTAGTAATCTGGCATGGATGGGATCTCTTCTTTCACACCGCTCCCTTCCACCACGAATACCGGTGCGATAAGGTCATTTACATTCAGGTGGTTTTCTGCGACCATGCCTCTGATTGCGGAATTTGCTCTCAGTCTGCGGCCTCTGGAGAAGGGAAATACTGTATTGTTCATTCGTCTGAAGAAGTTAGGATATTTAGCTGTATTCGTTTGTACTCTTCTTTTATCATCAATAAAAAGTCACTACAAAAATAGAGGTTTAACGTGAAGCCGATGTTAAGAAGCAGTCTGCAACGGCATGCTGTTACCGCCTGCTCCCACCTCTACAGGGTTTCTGCTTCTTCTAACATCTCTTTTCGGACAGCCTCAAACTCATCTCCAGACTCCCACTCCATCATCTCATCCATATTCAGGATGTGGAAGGAGGTACGGAAGAAGAGGCGGACATCCTTTTCCAATCCTGCCGGATCCCAATATTCGTTGACTTCATCAAATACGGAGTGATAGACATGGGCAGTGACGCTATCCACGACTGCATTCCAATCGTCCGGTTTTCCGATATAGTCGCGCCCCGGATTAGGGAAAATGGCGGGAATTCCGACCTTTGCAAAGTTAAAATGATCCGACCGGTAGAAAAACCCTTGCTGCGGGTTGGGGTCGGGCTGGATGATCCGGTTCTCCTTCTCCGCAAAGTCCCTCATGACATCGGTAATGGTATTTCGACCATATCCTACCAGTACGACATCCCCGGTTTCCCCATACACCTGCATCCCATCCATATTGAAATTGGCTGTAACTTTACCCGGATGGACTGTCGGATTTTCAGCCCAGTACTGCGAGCCCAGCAGGCCCATCTCTTCTGCACCGGCAAAAAAGAAAAGTGCCGACCTGCGCATCTGCTCCTGCTCAGCCTGATAGGCATTGGCCAGGTTAAGGAGAGCACTGACCCCTGCTGCATTGTCGTGAGCTCCATTGTTGATGGAGTCTCCTTCCACAGGTTCGGTAATGCCGAGATGGTCATAATGGGCGGAGAAGATCAGATATTCATCCTTCAGATCGGGATCGTTTCCTTCTATCACACCGACAATATTGCCGGACGATATCTGGCTGTATTCAGCGTTCAGGGCAACATCCACCGTTACCCCTTCCAGAGGAACCGGATGGAACTCAATATCATCGGCAGCTTCCAGCATCTCATTCAGGTCCAGGCCCGCTTCAGAAAAGAGAGTTTCGCTTGCAGGTGTAGTCAGCCAGCTGCTGAACTCAGGTTTTCCTGCACTGCTGTCCCCGCTCCGAAGAGAGAAACGCTCTCTGCCCCAGCTGTTTACAATAATGTTCCATCCATATCCTGCAG
>CALKWT010000166.1 GCA_938003885.1 uncultured Balneolaceae bacterium
GGCGTCGACCAGGATGAGGAGGCTCTCGCTTCTGCCTCCCGGTATATCGGCCAAGATCCCCGTTTCATTCCTGTCAAAGGGAATTTCGGTTATCTCACCACCCTTATCCCGGCCACCTATCACGAAAAGGTTTCGGGCATCCTCTTTGATCTGGGGGTCTCCACTCACCAGATCAGACATCCGGACCGAGGGTTCAGCTTCCAGCACGATGGCCCCCTGGATATGCGAATGAGCAGCCTGACCGGGATCTCAGCCTACGATGTGGTTAACAACTATGAATATGAAAAACTGCGTGATCTCATCTTTCACTACGGAGAGGAGCGCCTGAGCCGTCAGATTGCAGCCGAAATTATCAAACGCAGGCCCATAGAAACCACCCTCGAGCTGAGGGAAGCGATCGAAAGTGTACTCTATGGCCGGCACATCATCAAGTCGGTTGCCAGAGTATTCCAGGCGATCCGTATCGAGGTTAATCAGGAACTGGAAGTTTTGAAAAGCGGGCTGACCGGAGCTCTGAAGATTTTAAAGCCGGGCGGACGAATGATTGCTATCTCCTACCACTCCCTGGAAGACAGACTGGTAAAAAACTTCTTCAGGAGCGGAAATTTTGAAGGCACTGTGGAGAAGGATTTCTACGGCAATCCACAGAACCCTATTGAACTGATTACCCGTCAGATCATCACCCCCTCTGACGAAGAGATTCAGAAAAACCCCTCAGCCCGAAGTGCAAAACTCCGTGTGGCTGAAAAGAAAGTACAGGAGGAAACATCCTGATGCTTGTAAAAGTAGCCACTGATAAGAAAAAAGAGAACAGCCATAGCAGGACCGTACCCGCTGCGAAACCTACGGCACCTTTTAACGGCGCCCTCATGGATCATGGTACCGGTAAGGTACACCGTAACGCACGGGCAGAGAAAAAAAGAAGCGGCAACAATCTGCCTGCCTTCACACCCTGGAAAGTCATTCTTGCAAGCATCTTAATAGGTGCCTGCGGGATTCTCTACATTGCGCACATCTTTCATACCCAGCAGATCCTCGAGGAGGTCAACCAGCTGGAGTTGGAATATAACCGGGTCCTGCGGCAGTACAATGATCATCGACTGATCTATGACCGGCAGACCGGCCCCCGCGAAATTTATCGTCAGGCACGAGAATCGGGTTTTATCAATGCAGGGCCGGCGGATCAGATTTTAATCCTGGAGGCAGAGTAGCTATGGAGTATAGAAACTCAATGATGAGCCGCATGTTCGTGCTGTTTACTCTTCTGCTAATCTTCCCCGCAGGAATCATATTGCAGATGGTCCGGGTAGGCATCTTTCATGGAGAGGGCTATCGTGATCTCTGGAGTACCCAGGCGATGGATTTTATCTCCATACCGGCAGAGAGGGGAAACATCTACGATCAGAACGGTGCGCTCCTTGCGTCCAACAGAGTCAACTATAATGTGGCAGTCGACCCCCTGCTCCTCACCGGGGATGC
>CALKWT010000167.1 GCA_938003885.1 uncultured Balneolaceae bacterium
GTGATTGTTCATCTAAACCCTCTTCAAGAGCTAATGCAGCCGGAGGGTGACCGTAACTTTAAAGGGGTCCTGCAAGGGATTAAACACCTTGTTGAGAGTGTAGAGCTACCGGTCATTGTAAAGGAGACGGGGGCAGGAATTACAGAAAACGTTGCAGAACAGTTGCTGGCAACAGGTGTGCGCGTTATCGATGTGGCGGGGGCTGGCGGGACGAGCTGGGCGAAAGTTGAAAACCTGCGGGAGAGGAGTGTGGATGCGATGAAGGGGTTTAATGAATGGGGGGTACCGACCGCAGAGCTGGTAGAGGAGGTCTCTGCTTTGAAGGGCCGTTTCTCTTTTGACCTGATCTCCTCCGGTGGCGTCTACAGCATGTTTGATCTGGTGAAGTCACTGGCACTCGGGGCGGACGTTGTGGGAATGGCTCAGCCCATTATTAAAGCATTGGTGACCGGGGGAGTCGGGGAGCTGGAGCAGAAACTGAAGGATTGGAAGAGGGAGGTTAAAACCATTTTGACCCTGCTTGGCTGTTCGTCAATCCGTGATTTAAATCGCTCTCACCTGCGTTAAGCCTGAACGAACGGCTTTACACACGTTAAAAGATAACGCAATGAGGCCGCACGGTATGGGAGCCGTATAGCAAGATTCGCACTATGAGAGGCACGGAGTGAGAAACAGGAAATCAACGTTGTGTAGTGAAACCCACGGTGTGCTCCCGGGTGCACTTCAGTAGGTACGGCGCTGATTTCCACAAGTTGGCGAGTCTCTCCGATTTCCTGCCACACAGCCGCCTCTGCAAAAACGGGGCTGGTTTCAACCTGTCAGTATAGTAGAAAGCTGCAAAACTGCTTCCGGATCTGCAATTACCCTGCCGATCCTTCCTCTTTAGCGATTTTTATCATACCGTTCTGCCTCTTCCGCAAGAGCCATGACGGTATCCCGGTAGAGAGAGCTCGGATTGTAGCGATAGACCGCTCCCTCAATCGTGCCTGTAATCTTTTTAAAATGGGAAAGATAGTTGGCTACCGACTGGATATTGTTATGCATGTCAAATATATCATCCCCCACAAACCAGCGGTTTAATGAATAGGGAATGAACTGTGCATAAGACATCGCACCGGCGTAGCTGGATTTCAGTTCAAAAACATCGATATTTCTGTCCCGGATAAAGATAAGAAGTTCTTCCAGCTGGGCTCTTGCAAACTTGGATCGATAATCTTCGCTGTACATGGATACATAGACGTTCAGCGGATTGTACCTGCCGATCACCGATCCAAAATTGGATTCGAGGCCGATAATAGCGGATATGACATACGTCGGGATTTCATAGTTTCGTTCCGCCTCTTCCAGCGACTGCTGATGCGCCTGTATGAACTCCCGTATGGCTACCTTCTTGGTATCAAAATTCAGAATCTCCTTATACTCCTCCAGAGTGGGAGTTTTTCGCTCCGCGGAGTTGATAAACCTGGATGAGAGCTCATCATAGAGCTCAAAACGTTCATCTTTCAGAAGGCTCTCCAGATCCAGGTTTTTTGTTTTAAAATAGGTAACCAGTTCCTGCACCCGCTCATTGTCACTCATCGGTCCCTCAGCCAGCTCCACATCGTGGAGGCTCCCGTGAACCGTAGCCCTCTCAAGCGCATCCCTATCCAATATCTCCCGGCTCTCTGACAGAGTGTGAATTTGGTTGGCCGGAACGCCATCAGAAAGGGGAAAAGATGCGGCCGGGGCATCTGCTGAAGCTACGGTGCTGCCTGTGCAGAGACTCACGAAAAGAAGAGCAGTGAGATTGAGAACTTTCATAATAAAAATGATCTGATGTGTAAGGAAAATCCGTATTAATAATAAACAAACTGCCACATACAAAAGTTTGTGTAATTCATTTTAACTAAATTAATTGAAAAAAAATGTGAATTAACCTGGTGTTGTGATACGCAGTATAGACATCAGCTACTTTCATAAATCCCAAATCTAACCTTAAAATCAAATAACCGGAGTTCCTATGAAAATTCTGAAGCTAAGTCTGTTCCTGGCAATAGGCGGTTTCTTCTTATTTACTTCTCAGGCAGAAGCCCAACGTATAACCGCCGGCGGTGGTGTTGGCTATGGCAGCAAATCAGAAAATGTAAATTTTCAGGTAAACGTATACTATCGTCTCCCTACCTTGCCTTTGCGGATCGGTGGTGATGTGGGTTTCTCTAAACCTGAAACAGATCTTACAGAAATTGAGTCCAATTTGAACGTGCATTTTATGGTTGTGGACAGCGATCTGCTAAGTTTGTATACCATCACAGGGCTGAATGTACTACACTTGCGGGCTTCACCCGATGGAGGAGACTCATTTTCCGATACGACCACCGGATTTAATCTCGGGGCAGGGGCAGAACTGGATCTGGGCTTCGGACGAGCATTCGGAGAGGCCAAATATGTGCTCGGGTCGGACAGGGATGAACAGCTTGTTCTGGGCGCTGGAATTCGGGTCAGCCTTTCGAATTAAAGCAGTAGCGGTTAAATAGCGGATGAACCGGGAACCTGCTCATCCTGGCATTCCGGTTCATCACAGTTTCGGGGCCCACTTTTTAAGGACCGCCGGAGTTTCGGGCCCTGCTGCGTGAGGAGGCCGAAGAGCAGAAGCGTTGCATTTGCCACCATTTCAGGGCGCTTATGCTGCTTACACCGTATAGGGGTTCTTCCTGACGAAGTGCGCCCTCCTTCCGCTCTATAAATGGGATTTAGCGGGACCTTCCTTTCCTCTTGCCGACTTTATAAAAGAGTGGAAAATCAGGGAGACGACGAGAAACAAAACGGGCAGGCACTGACTTTCATCGGGGATAGTGATACCGTTTCCCTGCAGCATTTGAGCAGAAACGCGAAAGGATAAAGGTGGATATGGGTAAGAGAAGTACACTGTTTATTATTGGTAAAGTGTGGCCGGAGCCCGATTCCTCTGCCGCCGGATCCAGAATGATGCAGATTATTGATCTATTTCAGGAGAAGAAGTGGCGGGTCGTATTTGCCAGTGCAGCGACAGAAAGCGAGTTTGCTGCGGACTTGGATAGAAAAGAGATCGAAACGGTGGCGGTGAAATTAAATGACTCCTCATTTGACGAAACGATCAGCAGGATCTCACCGGAGATCGTTCTCTTCGACCGTTTCACCACCGAAGAACAGTTTGGTTGGCGGACCGCTGAATTCAGTCCCCGCTCCCTTCGCATCCTGGATACCGTCGATCTGCACTCCCTGCGTCTGGCCCGGCAGGAGGCCTTGAAAAAAGACGAGAGGTTTACCATGGACCGGATACGTGAGGCCGATGTCGCCAAAAGAGAGATCGCCTCGATCTACCGGTGTGATCTGACCTTGATGATTTCGGAGGCGGAGATGGATATTCTTGTCGACGTCTTTTCAATTCCCCGGAATCTGATCTACTATCTGCCTTTCCTGGTGAATCAAAACTCGGCCCAAACTGCACGTTCACTTTGGCTGCCCTATAACCGGCGAGAAGACTTTGTTACCATCGGTAACTTTCTTCATCCGCCCAATCTGGATTCGGTACTCTGGCTAAAGCAGGAAATTTGGCCCCTCATCCGCAAGCGAGTACCAGATAGGAGGTTGCATATTTACGGTGCATATCCATCCCAAAGGGTGATGCAGCTGCATAATGAGCGCGAGGGTTTTCTGGTTCATGGCCGTGCCGGCTCTGCGCAGGAAGTGGTTCAGAAGGCGAAGGTTCTGCTCGCTCCATTACGCTTTGGTGCGGGGCTCAAAGGGAAACTGCTGGATGCGATGAGATGGGGTACCCCCACGGTGACAACAGAGATCGGAGCAGAGGGGATGGCCTGGAAGGGGCTCTGGAATGGAGTGATTGCCAATGGGGCGGAAGAGATTGCCGAAGCCGCCGCTGCTCTCTACAAAGAGCGCCCTCTCTGGAAACAGGCTCGGGCGACAGGATTTCGGATATTGACAAATCAATTCTCAAGAGAACGATTTGCGGCAGATTTCCTTGATACGGTGGAAGAGCGGATCCGGGGGCTGTCTACCTTCAGGAGTGAGAACTTCGTAGGGCAGATGTTGCTGCATCACACCATTTCAGGGACAAAATATATGTCCCGCTGGATCGAGGAGAAAAATCGTGTGTAGTTGGTTCACAACGTCACTTTTACAGGTCAGGCCGCCTGCTGAACGTAAATTATTCCCCTTTTTTCACGCCGCCTGTAGAGACGCACCGTGCCCGTTCTCTCCTCTAAACGGTAGAGCGGGAATCGTAAATTCAGCTCTGCTCTTTAAAGATGTCAGTAATCTTCCAAAGCACGATCATATCGTAAACGGCGTGGGCCAGCATGGCCGAATAGATTCCGAAGGCAATATAGAGATACCCGAGCGCGCAACTCAGAAGAAAGGTAAAAAGCGTATATAGAAATTTGGGAAAGGTGGAGAAGCGGATATAGCCATGAATTCCAATGAAGATCGCTGAGGTCACCCAGACGCCAAGCAGAGGCTGAATCGCAGCCCTGAATAGAAACTCTTCTGAAATACCGGCTACGACCGAGAGAGAAATCATCTGAACTGGCGTCAGCTTTAACTCACGGACTTGCTGAATAATGCCATAACTCTCTATGACAGACTTCATCTGTTCGTTATGGAGTAATCGGATGGCAAGAAATGCAAAGAGGATTCCAAAAAGTGAACCGGTCAGCAGCTGAATCCAGATTTCCAGCCCCTCAACAAGGGGCTGCCAGATCGGCTTCTCCTGGAAAAAATAGATGATGATGAATCCCAAAAATACCCAAAACAGCCCGGACATCAGCGAGATGAGCTGGATCGGAGGTTGTTTCTCTGACTGCCGTTGTGGTGGCTCGGACTCTTTCATGACTTCAATGTATCTCCTTAGAGCCCCACTAACGGTGATTCACAATAGAGAGTGTACAGCGGGAGATGCAGATCGGTTTCTCTATTTCATTCACGATACGGCATTGCCAGACCTGTATGGTCCGGCCAACCTGAATGGGTTCGGCCGTGGCAAAAACAGTTTCACCGAGACGAGCCGGTCGGAGATGGTTGGCGTTGATCTCCACACCCACAGCAATTTTATCTGGCTCAGTGACATTCAGCCACGCTCCCACTGAACAGAGGGTCTCGCTGAGTGCAACGGAAGCTCCGCCGTGAAGCATTCCAAAAGGTTGAATCGTCTGATTGCCTACGGTCATAGAGGCCCGCAGCTTTTTACGTGAGAACTCCTGAAAATCGATCCCCATGGAGTGTGCCATGTTCTGGGGCGATCTGTTCAGTAAATAGTCAACTTTATCTTTTACGGCTTCTTCAATAATCATGGGGCCCTATCTGATTAACATCGGTTCTCCAGGGAACTTAGCGACACTCTTCCCTGCCATCCTTTCTTCGCAATATAGCTAATTTCACACTCTGTTTGTATGGGTGAATAATTGTAGAACTAACTTTGGAAAATTGAGTACATATAGTAGATTTGAGGAAGATGGAGTCTCCCGAACGATCTGCCCGTCACGGATCTCTTTTATGAAGGCAGATCATCGATCACATTTCAGGAGGCTTCATGTCAGCGGGGGGCAGGGCAGCATGGTTTCCTGGAACCGTTAGTCCATAAAAGAGAATCCGGTGAGCCAATCAAAAACCACATTGCCGGCCTTCATTCAGGAAGGCCTTGACCGACATCCCGGAGGGGTCCTGGCTTCCGTGAAGAGAGGAGGTGAGTGGGTTGAAACCGACCTTGAAACCTTCCGGACATCCGTCAGAAACTTCGCCATGGGGCTGTATGAGCTCGGAGTCCGGAGTGGAGAGAGGATTTCGCTTCATTCTGAAAATTCGGTGGAGTGGCTGATCTGCGATCTCGCCATTCTCTCCCTTGGAGCCGTGAGCGTTCCTATCTACTCCACCCAGCCTGGCGATCAGATTAAATATATTCTTGAAAACTCAGAGGCGGCTGTTCACATTGTCTCCACCAATAAGCTTTTTAAAGAGACGAAACCTCTGGTTAAAGGCATTCCATCCCTCCGGAACATTATATCGCTTCAGCCAACGGAACATAAGAAACTGCTGAACTTCGGCGATGTAAAAGCCTCCGGTGCGCAGGCTGTGAAAAGAGATCCCGGCCTCCTGGATCGCCTGATCCGTCAGATCGGGCCGGATGATCTGGCTACCATCATCTACACATCAGGCACAACCGGCAAACCGAAAGGGGTGATGCTATCGCACAACAATATAGCCTCCAATGTGATTGCCTCCCTGCAGAAATTGCCGTTCTCTGCCGAAGAGTTCCGCGGCAGAAATGTCCTCTCCTATCTGCCGCTCTCCCACGTCTTTGAACGGATGATTGAATATACCTATCTCAGTATGGGAAGCCAGATCTGGTATATCGAATCGATCACGGAAATAACCGGGGATTTCATGCATGTCAGGCCTCTTTTCTTTGCAACCGTCCCCAGGCTTTTGGAGAAGATTCATACCGGGGTAAAGGTGAAAGGGCAGGAGTACTCAGGATTAAAGAAATGGCTCTATTACCGGGCAGTCAGACGTGCCAGCCAGTACGATCCGGAAAAGCCTCCGTCTGGTTTGGCTGCACTCGATCATAAAATCAATGACTTCCTGGTGTACAGAAAAATTCGGGAGATGTTTGGAGGAGAATTAAAAGGGATGGTCAGCGGAGGTGCGGCGCTCTCCGGCGAGGTCTTTCGATTTATGAATGCGATCGGATTCATCTGTATTCAGGGCTATGGTCTGACAGAAACGTCGCCGGTTATTGCAGTGCAGACTCCCGGTGAGATGAGGCCGGGAAGTGCAGGTAAACCACTCAGCAATGTAGAGGTCGCCATTGCAGAAGACAGGGAGATCCTCACCCGTGGCCCACATGTGATGTTGGGCTACTATAACAATCCCGAAATGACCCGGGAAGCGATGACAGAGGACGGCTGGTTTAAAACAGGAGATGTGGGCAAAATCGATGAAGATGGGTACCTCTTTATCACAGATCGGAAAAAATCGATGTTCAAACTCTCGACAGGAAAATATGTGGCTCCGCAGAATGTCGAGGGTACCCTGAGCCAGTCGGGATTTATTGAGCAGGTGATGGTGATCGGAAATCAGCGCAAATTCTGTTCTGCTGTGATTGTACCTTCCGTCGAAAATGTGAAAAAAAGATTAAAAAGGGGCAATTATCAGCCCTCCGGACCCCTCTCTACGGATGAAAAGGTGCGTGAGCTGATTCAGGGTGTGGTCGACTCTGCGAATCAGAAGTTGTCCCCCTGGGAGCGAGTTAAAAAGTTTGTGCTGCTGGATGAGCCCTTCACCATTGAAAGCGGGGAATTGACCCCCACCCACAAGATCAAGCGTCAGGTCGTTCAAGAGAGATACAAGGAGAAGATTGAGGCGATCTATTCAGAGGAAGAGGGAGAGAAGCGCGGCTGACCCGTCGTCCAATCTGTGAAACCGGCAGGGCGAGACCTCCGTCTTCTGGGACCCCTTCCGGATTCACTCTCTTGCGAGGGAATCCTTCAGAATTTTTACTTAATTTATCCACATACTACCCCTGCAAGTATTATTTTCTATATACCATTACTACAGTCAGACTTTGAAAAAGAGAACCGGCACCTTAAAAAGCGTTTGATCCAGCTTGTTTTTAATTGAATCAGGTAAATGAAATATATTGGTAACCTCCTTAAAATATTATTTTTAGGGTTCGTACTTACTCTTTTTGCAAATGCAACTCTACTTGCCCAAAATCCGGGAGATATATCAGGAGCCCAGGTTCCGAGTGTACCAGATACGTTGAGCGGCTGGGTCTTAAACTGGGTAACCGGCTTGAATGTATCCCAGGCAGCTTACTCCAACTGGTCGAAAGGGGGGGTAAACTCGCTGAGTCTCAATAGCTCCACGAATATCAATGTGATGTATCAGAGCGGTCAGTTTGCCTACGATTTGCTCGTTCGAAGCCGGTATGGCCAGGCGATGATTGAAGATGAGGGAATGCGGAAGACAGATGATCAGCTCATGTTCAGAAACCGTTTTCTGGCGGATGTGATCGGTGAGGGGAATTTTAAGCTGTTTGGGAATTTCAATATGAATACGCAGCTGGCGAAAGGATATAATTACGGCGGGGGGGAAGATGGGCGGGATGTTCTCATCTCTGATTTTTTCACACCTCTGCAATTTATACAAAATACAGGGATCGCTTATATACCGAATTCAAGTCTCTTTTTTGAGGCGGGGCTGGGCCTGAAACAGACGATCATCCGGAACCGGGAGCTCTCCACCAATTACGGCCTGGAGGAGAATGAGTTCTTCAAATCGGAAGCTGGTGCAACATTCGGGATCAACATCAAACATCAACTGATGGATGATGTGATGTATACCGGCTATTTTGAAACGTTTACCACCATAAACAAGGCCTTCCTGGATTCGAACGTCTTTTTCTCAAACCTTCTTGAAGGGCGGGTAAACAACTATATCCGGCTGGTATTTCAGTTCGATATGATTTATGATCCGGACTTTTCAAAAGAGCTTCAGATCGGGCAGCTTCTCTCGGCAGGCCTCACTGTAAACATTTTTTAACCGGCTCTCATCCATCCTTTCTTTCCGCACTGACTCAGCCTTCGATACAAATCCGGAGATGAGCTTCAGATGTAAGACTCACAATGGAACCGTGTGCCATATGTGAATGCAGAATCCACCAGCAGGGGGTGATCTGTCGTTATCCGTACAGGGACCGGGAGATGAGATCAATCACTTTGGATGCAGAAATGGCTTCGTAGGGAGAGAAAACCGGACGGGTATTCTCTTTTACAGAACGGATAAATGCGTTGAGTGAATTTTTAGCCGTCTCTGCCGAGTGGAAGGCCTCAACGGTTCGGGTCATCCGGTTCAACGAGTTCAGATTTATGCTATGGACCTGCTGAGCGAGGGCATCAAAATCGAGAAGGGAGTGGTGATCTGAGAAGATCCGCTGATGAAATTTCTGCGATGCGATTCCGGAGAAGTGAAAGGAGACAACCGTAGAACTCTCGAACAAGAGCGTAGCTGAAAACCCGGTGATCCAGTTCTTCAGGAGAACCGGCCGGATGATGGATTTGTGAACTTGACCACCTGTGATTCCGGTGATCAGGGAGATCTCATCCATCCATTCATGATTAAAATCCTCAATATCAATCACTTTCCTGCTGGCCTGAACCGAATCTTTCCGGATCATGATATGGGATGGATTAGGCATTCGTTTCTTTATCCACTGTACAGATTCCGACAGCGTTGGCCAGTGGGAAAACTGCACCTGGACACCAGCCTCTTCTGAGGCGCGGTAGATCTCTTCCAGACGCTCTGTATGGTAGAACAACCGGGAGATAAAATAGGTGTGGTGGCCATTTTTTACCGATTGCAAAAGCCTGGATAACGCATGTTCGGAGTCGTCTATCAGAAGCACCCCGTCTACGGTCGGGTCTGCGAGGATCTCGTTGGTGAAAATCACCTCCGATATTTCGGGAAGCTTCCTGAACAGCTGTTCCCATGTATCAGCGCGTTGTTGGTCTCCGACGATAACTATTTTCATACACTGCAGGCTTCTATGAATAAAAGTTATCGGAAGATGAAGAGAAGAGAGGATTATTCCAAATGGATTAATCGGGCATGATCAGGGCAAGGATGAAGTAAACCAGCACCATCGTACCAAACGAGGAGAAGACAAGTACCAGAAAGATGATACGTATCACAGTGGGATCCCAACGCAGGTATTCACCGATCCCCCCGCATACGCCGGCAACCATTTTATTAACTCTGGACTTTCTAAGTTTCGCAGGCATGATGATATTCGTGTTCTATTTCGTAAGTATCAAACCTTGCGTACGGAAAATGCTCTTGAATGTTTCAGATGATATTTTAAGGGCAAGCGCTTCCTTATGGGCATCCCTATTCAACAGGCTGTTTCTCTCAATAGCAGCATCCGGGCCCCGAGGGCGGCGAACGATGCGTCGCCCAGTCTGAATGGCAGCTCTATATCATCTCATGACACCTTATTCGTACTCCTATATTTTAATGTCTCCGGCAGGCCTTGCGAATTCGGGACTCCTGCTTTCAGCCATTGCAATCGTGTCTGCTTTATCAATATCTTCGGAGATGAAGCTGCGCCCGGGACGACAATTTATGAACGATGTGTCTAAATTTAAAAGTGTGTCACTGAAATAGTGCCTATTTTAAGCGGAACAGACTGTAGAAAAACAAATACTCAGCGGTTACACATGGCTATAGCAAGCTTATCAACTTGTTCGTATGATTGCGTAGCTTCAAGACAGGCTGTCAACAGAAATCCTAATAAGAATTGTGAAGTATTACATTGGCAAGTCCTGAGAGTCTGCTATAACTTAATATCAGTGTTTAATATAAAAGCTTACTATGAGTGAAATCAGTGCCGATATCATCCTGAGAACAAAAGGCATATTACCGATGCAGAAGCTGAAGCTGCTTGCAGAGGCCGGAATTCTTACCGGAACGGAAGGGTACCCCATTGAGGAGAATCAGTTTCAGCCCAACTCCATTGATCTGCGGTTGGGTGAAACTGCCTACCGGGTGCGGAGCAGCTTTCTACCCGAAAATGAGACGGTGTGGGAGAAAATTGAGAAACTGTCGCAATACTCCTTCTCCATCGAAAATGGTGCTGTTCTCGAGCCGAACTGTGTCTATATTATTCCGTTGCTGGAGAAAATAAATCTCCCCTCATCCTTCTATCTCTCCCCAACGGGGT
Source organism: uncultured Balneolaceae bacterium (assembly GCA_938003885.1). Classification (GTDB taxonomy): domain Bacteria; phylum Bacteroidota; class Rhodothermia; order Balneolales; family Balneolaceae; genus Rhodohalobacter. The sequence continues at coordinate 10,751 of CALKWT010000167.1, forward strand.
TAACCCCGGAGCTGGAAAGTTCAGAAGTACGGTTGGTCTCTGCGGAGAATCTTTCGGCCAAGGCGAACCCTAAAAGTACGACAGGCCGGCTGGATATCTTTACCCGGGTGATTACCGACTACTCTCACCGCTTTGAAGAGATTGAACCGGGTTATAAGGGCAATCTCTACTTGGAAGTTGTACCCAAATCATTTCCGATCAAAGTACGCACCGGCCAGCGCCTGAATCAGCTGCGTATTCGCCATGGACACACCGTGCTGAGCGATCAGGAGCTTCTCAGAATCCATGCATCCGAGCCAATCCTCTTTTCGGAAGATCGGGTACCTCTGAGTCTGGAGAAGGTGAAAGTAAACAACGGACTTTTTCTAAGCGTCAGTCTGGATGCTGCGGATGGTGAAATTGTCGGCTACAAAGCAAAAAAACACAGAGATATGATCGATCTCGAAAAGATTGACCACTATTCGATCACCGATTTCTGGGACCCGATCCGCAACGGGTCGGATGATCATCTGATCCTGGAACCGGAAGCGTTCTATATTTTTGCATCCAAAGAGCGCTGCCGGATTCCTGTTCATCTGGCTGCTGAAATGGTTGCCTACGACACTGGATCGGGTGAGCTGAGAACGCACTATGCCGGTTTCTTTGACAGTGGATTTGGGGGGAGTGTTGAGGAGGGGGGAGCCAGGGCGGTACTTGAGGTGCGGTCCCACGACGTTCCTTTCCTGATTGAAGATGGACAGACATTTTGCAGCATGGTTTTTGAGCCCAACAGTGAAATTCCCGAAATCGTCTACGGGGATGAGATAAAGAGCAATTACCAGGGACAGGGCTTGAAACTGGGCAAACACTTTAAATCTTTTTTCTGATATGGCTGTGGTAGACCGGTGTATCTGCCACAACATCTCCTTCGAGGAGATAAGAAAAGTTGCAGTTGAAAAAGAACTGACAACGGTGGAGCAATTGCAGAATAAAAATATTTGCAGCACAAACTGCAGATTGTGTGAGCCGTATATAGAAAAAATGCTGGTTACCGGACAAACCTCCTTTAGCCTGATACCGTAGCAGGGCATGATCGATTTATACCACAGATGGATATTTCTCCACAGCTGCGGATCTCTTCAGACGGTTTCCCCGGCTCGGATCTTCTGGCTGGTGAGTGGAAGCCGTTTTAACCGGTGAGTGGACCAACAAACGGCGGAGTTTCTCAGCCGAAGGAGAGCTTCGGAAAGGAGCGGAGAACTGTCAACAGACCTTTTAAAAGAAAATCAAAATAGAATGGGCAATCTCTTTTATACCCGCCCGGATCAGGTCCGGGGAAACACGATCGTTCTGGAGGGAGCAGAGGCCGGGCACGCGACCAGGGTGCTACGCAAACGGGCAGGGGAAGCGATCTCCATCACAGATGGGGCTGGAACAATATTCAACTGTGTGATCCAGACAATTTCCGGGGGATCATTGTCGGCAGAGATTGTGTCGCAGGAAACCCGACAGAGAGAGGAGCCCTATCTGGCGGTTGCAATTGGCCATCTCCGGAAGAGGGACAGACTGGAGTTTGCTGTAGAAAAGGTGACCGAACTGGGAGCTGCAGAGATCCTGATCTTTAAAGGAGATCATTCGGAAAAAGGAGGTGTACGGGAAGATCGGTTGGAGAAGACGATTGAGAGTGCTATGAAACAATCCCTTCGTTCCTTTCTGCCCGCAAGTGCACTCTATACCTCCCTGGAAGAACTTTTTGATGAAAAATCTGCGGAAGGGTTCACCCTCATCGTTGCCGATGAAGAGCTGGAGAGGGGAGCTGCGGAAGGGGTGGGTAAGAGGAGTCCTGAAGGCAGGGACGAAAGGGCACCTCGAACAGAGGGCAAAGCAGAACAGCCATCCATAGGGGCCCTTGCGAAGCCGCCAGCCTCCGATGGGGAATGCAGTCAGGAGAAGTACCTGCTTGTGATAGGGCCCGAAGGCGGTTTTTCAGAGAGCGAGCGAGGGCTGTTTACCAGATACAGTGCGATCCGTTATTCACTGGGAGAGAAGCGTCTGAGAAGTGAAACAGCGGCTATCATTCTCACAGACCGGTTTGGAAACCGGAATTTTTAACTCTGCT
>CALKWT010000168.1 GCA_938003885.1 uncultured Balneolaceae bacterium
TATTGAAATTGCCAGCAGCAGCGGTTCGTTTGCACCCGTCCCGGGTCAGCATACTCGTTCATTTACTGCCCCACGCGATTATCTCTGGCCCATACCAGCCGGGGAAAGAGATCTAAACCCAAATTTAGAGCAGAATCCGGGGTATTGATAAAATTCACGTAATCTAAGAAGAACGAATACAGGTTGTTCATTGTTCTCCTGCAGTGTACTTTGCGAAACATCGGCACGACTGCCAACAGCTCGTTGTGCCGGTTCTCAGCTAACTAATATCTGGAGGAGGATCCTGTGTAAATGGGTAGTAAAATCTATGTTATTATGTTATCGGCTATGGGAATGATCATGACCAGTGGAGGCCTGCTTTTCGGGCAGGATCCGTCAGACCCGCTTCTTTATTATGGGGGAAAGCACGCACAGTTATCTGTTGCAAAGGTGACGGATCATGCTTTCGAAATTGTATTGGCCCCACTGAGTTCAGTAACCGCAGAACAACCGGAGCCTCTTCCGGGCTCCAGCTGGAATTATCCCCGGCAAGTGCTGTATGAAAGCCGGTCTGTCATGGACCCGGTTCACGGACGGATCGGAGAATACTCCATCAGCATTCTGCGATCTCCGCTTCGTGTGATTTTTCGGGACCTGGATGAAGAGGTGATCCAGCAGATCACCTGGCCTGATGGGGATGAAGGAAAGCTTGAATTTTTTGCAGAAACTCCCCTGCCCGGTTTTGACCTGAACGCGAGCGGCAGCAGTGAGGAGCCTGTACTGGCTATCGGAGAAAAGGACTGGGCGATCCTGTTCCGGCATCCGCTAAGTACGGATAACAACTATTTTTATGATGGCGGGAAGGGAGTGTTTATCCCTTCTGAGGATAAGAAGCACTCTCCGGTTCAGCTCTTCCTGATTTTCTGGGAGCACCGGGAGCAGTTTTTTGAAGAGTACCGAACCATTACAGGCCGGCTGTCACTTCCGCATGTGTGGAGTGACGGGGTCGCTGAGGTCGATTGAGGTGTACTTGTATTATTTTATGAGAAGCTGGCAGATTATTCTGAATCAGAGGGCTATTCCGTTCTCTTTCCCCGGAACTTAATACTTTAGACTGAACAGTTATGGAGAAGGGCGGGACGGACATCGATGAAATTCAGAGCAGTCCGGATGATGTTGCAGAGACGAATTGGAAGTTCATCTCTGCAAGATGATCGTAGCGGCAATGCGCTGCCGCCCCTGGTTTTTTAGGTGGAAACCTGTTTTTCATTGCAAAACCAACGTGAATTGTTTTTATTGACGTAGTCATTAATTTTAAACTAAATAGCGGTTTATATGTCAGATAAAAAAGTAAACATGGCGATAATCGGCCTTGGATTTGGTGCGGAGTTTATCCCGATCTATCAGAAACATCCCAATGTCAATATGTATGCGATTTGTCAGCGCAATGAAGAGAGTTTGAATGAGGTGGGTGACGCCTTTGATGTGGACAAACGGTACACCTCCTACGAAGAGCTTCTGGCGGATTCGAAAGTGGATGCGGTTCATATCAACACTCCCATCCATCTTCATGCGGAGCATACGCTGATGGCTCTTCGTGCCGGTAAGCATGTCTCCTGTACCGTTCCCATGGCGACCACGATTGAGGAGTGTGAGGAGATCGTGGATCTGGTAAAGCAGACGGGTCTGAAATATACCATGGCGGAGACGGTTGTCTACAGCCGGGAGTTTTTATTTGTGAAGGAGCTGTATGAAAAGGGGGAGCTGGGTGATATTCAATACCTACAGGCGAGCCATCCCCAGGATATGGAAGGCTGGCCGGAGTACTGGGAACGGATGAAGCCGATGCATTATGCTACCCATGTGGTGAGTCCGGTTCTGGGCCTGATGAACAAACCTGCTGAATATGTTTCCTGTTTTGGTTCGGGCCGCATCAGTGATGAACTTGCGGAGAAGTCCGGCTGTTCGTTTGCTGTTCAGACCGCCCACATTAAACTGAAAGATTCTGATGTGTCGGCCCATATTTACCGCTCGCTGTTTGATACGGCCCGTCAGTACCGTGAGAGCTTTGATGCTTATGGCAGCAAGAAGTCATTTGAATGGCCGCTGATTGAAGGAGAAGATCCGGTGATTCACACGGCGAAGAAGCCTGAGCCGGAGATTCCCGAGCGTGTGAAGGTTCCTGATTACGCTCATCTCTTACCCGAGGAGATTCAGTCGTTTACCACCGCAGGGGTATACGATGCGGAAGATTCTGCTCACTTGTCATTTATTCAGGGTGCCGGTCACGGGGGATCTCACCCTCATCTGGCGCATGAGTTTGTCTCATCGATTGTGGAAGACAGGGAGCCCTATCCGAACGCCGTGACGTCGGCGAACTGGACCTGTGTGGGGCTGCTTGCGCATGAGTCGTCGATGGAAGGAGGCGTGATCAAAAAGCTTCCGGACTTTACACTCGGTTAATCACGCACCGGCGGTGCACGATACCTGGCGGCACCGCCGGTGATTCTATGAGTGAGTAAAACAGCGGATGTAAAGGGTAGAGTCCTTGCCCGTCTGTTTGGTTATTAATCTGAACAGCCAGTCTGTTTCAGTTTTAGAATAGGCAGGGCCGGAGTGAAAAGTGGATCTGATCTGAGCAGGTGGGCAGCAATCACCTTGAACCAGCACACAACCGGCTTAAGGATCCGGACCCGGTTTGCCGTGAAGAGTTGCCTTACCTTCGAAGGAATCTTGAAAGAATTGTAGAAAGTTAAATTTATCTATAAAAGACAGAAATTGTAACGTCATGTGTAAGTGGGAATGAGTATTCAGCGTTCGGAATTTGGAGTGACAGCTCACGGGGTCACTGTGCATCAATTTATTTTGAAGAACCGCCATCAGACGGAAGTGTGTATTATTAATTATGGCGGTATCATCACCTCCCTCTACACCCCCGACAGAGATGGAAACCGGGGAAATATCGTACTCGGGTTTGACGAAATGAGCGGATACCTGGAACGGCACCCCTATTTCGGTTCCCTGGTAGGCAGATATGGGAATCGGATTGCCGGAGGCAGATTCACACTCGATGGGAAAGAGTATCAACTGTCGGTGAATGATGGAAAGAACCACCTTCATGGCGGGTTTGAAGGCCTCGATAGAAAAGTGTGGGAGGCAGAGATTACAGAGGACAACAGATTGAAACTGACATGCACCAGCCCTGACGGGGAGGAGGGATTTCCGGGAACGCTGAAGGTTGAGGTTCACTACACCTTGACAGATGAGAACGAGCTGCACATCGATTATTCTGCAGTTACAGATCAGCCCACTCCTGTGAACCTGACGGGGCACACCTATTTTAACCTGTGGGGAGATCCTTCGAAAAAGATATTGGATCACAGCCTGAAACTGTCAGCCGAACAGTATACCCCCGCCGGGCCGGATATGATACCTACCGGAGAAATCAGGCATGTTGCCGGTACGCCGTTTGACTTTACCGGGAGCAAGCTCATCGGCGAAGAAATTGCCAGTGTGGAATGCGGATATGACCATAATTACGTGATGTCCGGGCCATATGGAAGCCTGAAGGAGATGGCTCACGCCTTTGTACCGGAAAATGGCAGGGAGCTTACGGTACTATCTACTGAACCGGGATTTCAGTTCTACACAGGAAATTTTCTGGATGGTACATTTACCTCTCCTGAAGGGGTACCCTATCGGAAACATGTAGGTTTCTGTATCGAACCTCAACACTTTCCGGACTCTCCCAACAAGGAGTCTTTCCCTTCCGTCATCTTGCGGCCGGGTGAAGAGTACCGCTCAAAAACCGTCTACCGATTTGGAGTGAGGGGTGAAGATTGAGAAGTACGAACCGGATGCCCTGGGATATCCACCTGATTTCTGTGCGTTTAATTTCTTGCACAGAGAGCAGGGAACTGTTTTGAAAGGCTTTTCAACTGTGTTTGTAGATCAGGGGCACGGATAGCCGATAGCCAAAAGAAAAATTTATTGAACCATACCCAATGAACATCACTTTCATTAGAATAAACAATCAATCTTATGCTAAATAAATCAACTCTCAGACAGATGGGGGGCATTATTCTGCTCTCATTTGTTATCGTACAAGCCTGCGCAACGTCTCAGGGGATGGAAGCCGGTTCCTCAGCCAATGGGCCCCTGCACCAGGAGCAACCTTTAGCTGCGGCGGATGAAAACAGGACGAACCTTCACGTTTTATTTTTAGGGGATAACAGCGGGCATCGCCCTCTGGAAAGGTTAAGAGATGTGATTCATGTCTATGCGGAAAAGGGAATCCAGATTCACTACACGGAAAATCAGGAGGATATAAACCTGGAAAACCTGAATAAGTATGATGTCTTTATGCAATACGGCAACCGGTCCGGCCTGACCCGGCAGCAGGAGCAAGATCTTCTGAATTATGTGCATAACGGAGGCGGTTTCGTTTCGGTCCACGCGTCATCTGCCAGTTTTAATGATTCTGATGCCTTTGTAAAATTGGTGGGCGGAGCTTTTAAAGCTCATGGAGCCGGAACCTTCCGTGTAGAGCATGTCGACAGGAATCATCCGGTAAAACAAGATGTCCCACGATTTGAGAGCTGGGATGAGACCTATATTCATACCAAGCTGAATCCACGTAACCATATCCTATCCGAAAGGGTGGAGGGGAACCACCGTGAGCCGTGGACCTGGGTGCGGGAAGAGGGGCAGGGACGAGTTTTTTATACAGCCTGGGGACACGACCAGAGAACCTGGACGAACGAAGGGTTTCAGAAGCTTCTGGAGAACGCTTTCCGCTGGACAGCAGGAGACTGGGCCCTGGAGGCTGATTTTACTCCGGCAGAGTTTACATTCGGGGAAGGAAACCTTCCGTACTATCCGGCAGGTGAGCCGTGGGGGACCGTGGGAGATCCGATTGAGGAGATTCAGAACCCTCTAAGCCCGCAGAATGCACTTACCCATATGGTGATGAAACCCGAATTTGAGGTCACCCTTTTCGCATCAGAACCCGATATTGTCAACCCGATCGATATGGCATGGGATGAGCAGGGAAGACTCTGGATCGCTGAAACGGTAGACTATCCGAACAATATGACGGACAACAGAGAGGGGAATGACCGGATTAAAATTCTGGAGGATACAAACGGAGATGGCAAAGCGGACACCTTTACGATCTTTGCAGAGGGGCTCAACATCCCGACAGGACTGGTCCCCTATAAGGATGGGGTGATTATTTCGCAAGCCCCTGACTTTATCTATCTGGCAGATACCAACGGAGATGGCAAAGCGGATCACAGGGAAGTTCTATTCACAGGATGGGGAACGTTCGATACCCATGCCGGGCCCAGTAATTTACGATATGGATTTGACAATCAGATCTGGGGAGTGGTGGGGTATTCAGCTTTTGATGGAACAGTGGGAGGTGTGGAACACCGTTTTAGCAGTGGAATCTACCGATTTGCACCGGACGGCTCATCCCTGGAGAGCATCTCCAACACCACCAACAACACCTGGGGCCTCGGGTTTTCGGAAGATGGCATTGTATTTGGTTCTACCGCAAACAGGGACGTGCCGATTCATAGTGTAGTTCCTAACCGCTTCTACAACTCCATCCGGGGGTACGGCCAGGCACCCAGAATACCGGCTATCGCAGACAGAACCATTATATTTCCGGTTCGTGAATTTATCCGTCAGGTGGATCAGCATGGCCACTATACGGCCGGCTCTGGTTTTGAACTCTATACAGCCAGAGATTTTCCAAAAGAGTATTGGAACAAGAAGGGGTTCATCAGCGAACCTACCGGACGACTTCTGGGCCAGTTTGATTTCAATCAGGCAGGTTCTACCTATCGGGCGCGAAATGAGCTCAATTTTCTTGCCAGCCTGGACGACTGGTTTGCACCTATCCAGGCGAAAGTGGGGCCCGACGGTGCCCTCTGGATTGCAGACTGGTACAACCTGATTATTCAGCACAACCCAACTCCTGCCGGTTTCGAGGTGGGTGAGGGCAACGCGTACGAAACGGAGCACCGCGATGTCGACCACGCAAGGATTTATCGTATCCATTATAAAGGTGCGGAAGAGCGGGAGATTCCCAATCTGGCGAACGCATCTCCTTCTGAAATCGTAGCCACACTCGCCCACGACAACATGTTCTGGCGCCTCACCGCCCAGCGCCTGCTTGTAGAGCGAGGTGAAACCGATATATTGCCTGAGCTTTATGAGCTGGTGCAGGATCTGTCGATGGATGAGATCGGTCTCAATCCGGGTGCATTCCACGCCCTGTGGACCCTCCACGGCCTGGGTGTGCTGGATGAGAACGCTGGTAACCGCCAGGCCGTTGAAGTTGCTTTAGAAGCTCTGCATCATCCGGTGACTGCGGTGGCCAGAGCAGCCCTGATGACCCTCCCTCGTACAGAGGAAGTGCTGGAGCATGTACTGGCGGCCGGGTTTGTACCCGACACAGAAACGTACGGGAATATGTCTTACACTATTCATCCCGGCGTACTGATGGCCGCAGATCCGCAGCTCCGGCTTGCAGCTCTTCTGGCTCTGGCTGAACTCCCATCGCACGAAAAGACCGGCTATGCGGCCGCAGAACTGCTTGTGATGCCGCAGAATGCCAATGACCGATGGATGAGAGATGCCATCGTCGCAGCGGCTGCCAACGGCAATGAGGAGAGTTTCCTGGAGCGGGCACTTGGCAAAAATCTGCCGGAGAATGCAGACAGTACCTATAAGGCCAATGTTCAGGGCGCCGTAGAAACGATAGCAAGGCACTATGCCCTTGGAGAAGAAGCGTCCAATTCTATTTCGGCACATGTGAAGAGTCTGAACGATATGGATGCCGTGATCAGACAAGGTTTCCTGACCGGGCTTTCGGAGGGCTGGCCGGAAGAGAGCGACTTCAGTGGTGGAGCTGAGCTGCTTTCATCCATCGAGGAGCTCTACAGGGAAGCGGATGAGGAGTTCAGGGAAGTTTTACAAACTTTATCCGCCCGCTGGAAAATGAATCTGTCTGAGTAACGTTCATCTTCAGCAGTTGCCACAAGAATTAATTATCCGGAAACAATAAAGAACAAGTCTGGATATGCAACGGGATAACGCCGAATAGGTGGAATCCCGTTTTCTGCTGGCGTGTCACTAAAATCATCAACAGACAGTTGTATATAATAATGAAGCAAAAAATCTGGGTCTATTCTCTCTCACTGATCACACTTACGTTATTTACATGGTCCATGGTCAGGGGTGAGAGTGATCTGCACCGCCATGTGGGTTCCGAAGAGCTCGCTCCTCCCAAATCTGTAACTGTAGCTGACGGCGATACGCTGACCATCCGGTCGGTGGGGGCAGATCTGAGCTATGATATTACTGAGATCAACGCCAAAGCGGGCACTCAATTTACACTGGAGTATGCTAATGAGAGCAATATGCCGCACAATGTGGTGTTTGTTAATTCTGAAGCGGATATCAATCCGGTGGGGATCGCAGCCCTGCAGGCCCTGGAGACAGAGTATATCCCCATGAATATGGAGGAGAGTATGTTTGGATGGACAGAGCTGGCCCGGCCCGGTGAAACGGTCTATCTGACCATTACTGTCCCTGAACCCGGTACCTACCCCTATATTTGTACCTATCCGGGCCACTTTACCATGATGCAGGGTCGTCTGCATTCGAAGTAACAACCGCAGTTTGAGTATGGCTGGGGGCGTCTACGGCCTCCGGCCCATCGCGGAAAATACCTATGCTACCGTGTGGCAACGTTCACTTTTATATCGGCTGCCAAGTTAATAAAGACAATTCGGAAGGGTTCTTTGACAGTGACCGACTGGAAGAGGGCTCTGTTTGGCATCAAACTAAACTATTAATTAAACATCACTACCCATGAGATTTGGAGTAAGTATCTGGCTTTGGACATCTCCCGTAAATAATGAAACCATTGAACATTATCTGCCTAAAATTGCTGAGATGGGATTTGATACAGCGGAGATTCCCGTAGAAGACCCCTCAACTCTTGATTCCGGCCGTATAAAGAAGGCGCTGGAAGAGAACCATCTCCATGTGACCACCTGTGCGGCGATGGGCGAAGGGCGGGATTTGCTAAGTCCGGATGAGAAAGTTCGGGAACAGACGATGGATTATTTCAGGGATTCTATCGATTTCGCCAATCAAGTGGGTGCGAAGAGATATGTAGGGCCCCTCTACTCTGAGGTGGGCCGCCTCTGGAAAACAACAGAGGAAGAGAAAAAAGAGGAGACTCGAATGCTTGTTTCTCAACTTCAGGAACTGGCCGAATACGCTGCAGAAAAAGATGTGGTTGTCTGTCTGGAAGCGCTGAACCGTTTTGAAACAAGCTTTCTGAATCTCACAAAGGATACCGTGGATATCGTACGTCAGGTAGACCATGACAACTGTCAGGTGATGATCGATCTGTTTCATGCAGGGATTGAGGAGAAAAGTCTGGGGGATGCCATCCGGACAGCCGGCTCTCGTCTCGGGCATATCCAGGTGGCAGAGAATGACAGGGGAACACCGGGTACTGGCCATTTCGACTGGGAAGATATTGCCTCGGCTCTCCGGGAGATCGAATATGAGGGGGATGTTGTCATTGAGACTTTTTCTCAGGACAATGAGCTGCTTGCAAAAGCTGCTGCGATATGGAGGCCACTTGCCTCCGGGCCTGATGAGCTGGCAACCGAAGGGCTCGCTTTTCTGAAAAAATTAATGGGTTAAAATTTTGTGGCCTGAGAGCCTACTCTCCGATAGCTGAATCTTTCCTTGAGTGAGCAGGACGATGATCGTGCTGCCCGAACCTCCCTCTCCTTTTTTCAGTTTAAAAACTGCAAGAGATTGCCACACTTTTTACATCCCGGGCGGCCCGAAATCTGCTGGCCCGGGGCCCTTCAAATTGGTTTCATTCCATTTAAAATTTGCCGGAAAAAGTGGCAATTCCCTCCTGTCTCTTCTCGTAGCCCCGGAAAATGTGAATATTTTATGAATATTCATATCCATAGACTAATCAAGCAGATGGCATAACTTATTCTGGCTTTAAACTGTGTTCTTTGAGATTAATTGTGTCCTGATGGGTAACTATCTAAAAAAAGTCCCGTACAGAATATCTGATCCTATCCAACTGTTAAAAGTTTAGTCCCATGAAATTCAAAATCACCCTGTTTACCATTACTATCTGTGTTGTTGTCGGCGGCCTCATTTACTTCATCCAGGGAAAATCCTCTCAGAAGGAGCCCGTTGATATGCCCCATGTAATTGCAGAGATCGGTACGGTTGTTGAAAGCGCTCTTGCGGTCGGGGCGATCGAACCTGAGCATGAGATCGAAGTGAAATCCAAAATTTCCGGGGTGGTTCATAAGATCTTTGCACAGCCCGGGGAGTTCGTCCGGGCGGGTGATCCGTTGATTGAAGTCAAGCCTGACCCCACCCCGCTGGAGCTGGCGGAGGCAAAACGGGCACTTGAACGTACCCAACTGGAGAGAGAGAACTTAGCTGCAGAGATGGAGAGGATGGTTACGCTTCTTGAGAGGGAACTGATCTCCCCGCAGGAGTTCGACAGAGTTGAACAGCAGTACAATGATGTCAGGGTCCGGGAGCAGATCAGCAAAGAGCGTCTCGAACTGCTCGAGAACGGGCGGATCGTGATGGATGATATGGTAATTGAGTCGGTCATCCGTGCCCCGGTGGATGGATTCATTCTGGAGAAGATGGTCGACCTGGGTGAGCCGGTTGTGCCGCTGACCTCCTACCAGGCGGGAACTCCCCTGATGAGTCTTGCTGGAATGGAGAAGCTTCTCTTTAAAGGGACAGTCGATGAGATTGATGTTGGTAAAATGGCGGAGGGGATGCCGGCCGAAATCAAGATTGGTGCCCTGCCAGGCGAGTTGATCGAAGGGGTGGTCTCCAGAATTTCCCTCAAATCTCAGGAGCTTGACAATGCCACGGTCTTCCCGGTTGAAATCACCATCACAAATACCAACGGCGCAACCCTCCGGGCAGGATACTCTGCCAATGCGAACATCATTATCGAGCGGGCCAGCGGCATTGTAACGCTTCCGGAACGGGTGATAACCATGCGGGACGGTATGGCCTATGTGGAGACTGCCGGAAGCCAGCCGGGCGAACGCAAAGAGAAAGAGGTACAGCTCGGTCTGAGTGACGCCATCACTGTGGAGATCGTGGGTGGCGTAGAGGAGGGGGAGAAGATTCTGGAAAAGCCTGAGCGCACCCTGACGATCCGCTAAATGGAATCCAGAGTACGTCATAACCTTCCCAAATAAGAAGACCCTACTGAATGCAGACCATAAAATGAGCCTGACATGAATATCTTTAACTACTTCGGTGATCTGTTCCGCAACCTGAATCAGCAGCGGTTACGAAGCTTCCTGACCATTTTCGGGATTATGTGGGGTACAGCCACTCTGATCCTGCTCCTTGCGTTCGGTTGGGGTTTCCGGGATCAGACGGTTCTGAATATGCGGGGGATGGGAGACCAGCTGGTGATCCTGTTTCCCGGCCAGACCACGAAGTCCTTCGAAGGGTATGGAATCGGCCGGCCTATCCGCCTCCGGGAGGCCGATGCCCGGCTGCTGGAGAGCCAGATAGCAGAGATCGATATCGCCACTCCGGAATACAGCCGGAACCTCCGGGTCACTCATGGGGATAAAAGAAGAAACTCGTCCGTAGGCGGGGTCTACCCGGTCTATCAGGATCTTCGGAACATCTTTGCACAGCCGGGCGGGCGCTGGCTCAATGAGAGGGATCTTAAAGAGCGGCGACGAGTCATCTTTCTGGGAAACCGGCTGGCGGAAAACCTCTTTGGAGAAGAGGATCCGGTCGGCAAACGGGTGATGGTCCTGAATACGCCCTATACGGTGATCGGGGTGATGACCGAGAAAATTCAGAACTCCTCCTACAATCAGCAGGACAGGGACCGTTCCTTTATCCCCGCCACAACATTCTCAGCGATCATGGGAACCGATTTGGTGAACAATCTGCTCTATACAGTGAAGGATCCCTCCATGTCCGGGGCAGTCCGCAGCCAGGTGTATGAGGTGATGGGGAACAGACACAAGTTTCACGCTGCCGATACGGATGCTCTCGGTATCTGGGATACCAACGAGTTCTGGTCCTTCATCAATGTGATGTTTCTCGGGATCAACGGATTCCTGGGGCTGATCGGTTTTTTTACACTGGCTGTGGGTGGGATAGGTGTCGCCAATATTATGTTTGTGATTGTTCAGGAACGAATGAAAGAGATCGGTATCCGGCGATCGGTAGGGGCCAGGAGATACCACATCATGGGACAATTTTTTACCGAGACCTTTGCCGTGATCACAATCGGCGCAGCTGCCGGCTATGGGATCGGATGGCTGCTGGTACAGCTTACCCAGAATCTGCCGATCAAGGATTTTGTAGGTGCCCCCTATTTTGCACCGCAAGTAGGCCTCGTCGCTTTTGTTGTACTCGCACTGGTCGGGCTTGCCGCAGGGTTTCTTCCTGCCTGGAGAGCATCCCGGCTTGAAATCACAGAATGTTTAAACAGGTAAGATTATGTGGGCCAATCTCTTCAGGGAATTTTTCAGCGATCTGGCAAAACAGAAGCTTCGGTCATTTTTAACGATTCTGGCTATCGGCTGGGGAACACTATCGGTGGTCCTGTTGCTGGCGTTTGGACGCGGGCTGGGGACGAGTCTGATGGAGGGCCTGAGGGGTGCCGGGGATCAGGTGATGGTTTTCTACGGTGGACAGACCACCATCAACTTTGAAGGGCTGGGCATCGGGCGTTCCATCCGGTTTACAGAGGAGGACCTCTCCATGATCACCTCTGCAATTCCCGGAATCGCCTACGCCAGCCCGCAGTATGGGCAGTGGGGAACGCGATTACAGTATAAGGATCGTATCACCACCACCTATATGGAAGGGGTGAATCCCGATTTCGAGATGATGCGGACGATGTACCCGGTTAGCGGAGGACGCTTTATCAATGAGCAGGACGTTGCCCTTCAGCGGCGAACCCTCTTTTTGGGCGACCAGATTGCAGGGACACTTTTTGGCGGGGAGGATCCGGTGGGAAAAGAAATTTTACTGAACGGCACGCCTTTTACGGTAGTCGGGACCATGAAATCGAAAATGCAGACATCGATGAACAATGGCCCCGATGCAGAGAGGGCCATTATCCCCCATAGTACCTTTAAAAATATGTTTGGCAACCGCTATCTGAACTCCATGCTGATCCGTCCTGAGAACCCGGAACAGCAGGAGACCCTCAAGTCGCGTATCACTTCTTTTCTGGCAACCAAATACAAATTTGACCCTGAAGATGAGCAGGCGTTGCCGGTGTGGGATTTCATTGAACAGGAGGAGATGAGCCTGAAAGTAGCAACCGGGCTGGAAATATTCCTCTTCACGATCGGCTTTTTTACCCTGATGATAGCGGGGGTAGGCGTGGCCAATATCATGTTTGTCGTTGTCAAGGAGCGAACCCGGGAGATCGGAGTTAAACTGGCGGTCGGTGCCCGGAAGGTTCACATCATCACGCAGTTTATTGTTGAATCCCTGCTCATCTCGTTTATCGGAGGCGGCCTGGGGATGGCGGTATCGGCCGCCATTGTGTATGGCGTTCTCTCTCTGGATCTGACGACTGGCGCAGGTGAATTTCTTGGCAAACCGGAGATATCCGGAATGGCTTTGCTGATCACCACCACCGTATTGGGTGGAATCGGTCTGCTTGCAGGAATTTTTCCCGCCATAAAAGCAGCGAGAGTGGATCCGGTGGAGTCTCTTCGCTACGAATAGAGTGGCATCTACACCATTTGATCCCTGGCACTGCAGGCCTGTAGACGATTTCCAAATGGGGAGTGACCCCGCCTGTTTCCCGGGAGTTGTGATTTATTCTATTTTTGATGGATTCCACAGATACTCTGGTGCAATGGAGGCAGGTTTTGGAAGAGTATGGCCGGGTGCCGGCTCAAGTGGAACCCTGCATGCGAAAGGAGCTTGAAAAATTTCTGAATTAGAGCGGCAGAACATCTATTTTGTGAACCTGAACCGCGTTTACGCATAGGCCTGCAACCGGTGCCGTAAGACAGAGTTCGTTTAACCTGACACCCATATGGACTCTATTTGAATGATCATCAGAATTTTCTGCCTGCTGACCGCTTTTCTGTTTCTCTTCATCCCTGTCACCTACGGACAGATCAATGTGAATGATTTTGGCTTCAGTGGCCAGTTCTTTCTCTCTTACGATCACATTTCCACCGAGGGGGAGGTATCGAATGAATTTATTTTAAAAAGGGGATATATCACCTTCAGAAGGGATATCCACGAACGGATCAGTGTACGTTTTACGCAGGATGTGACCATTGATCAGGAAGGGGACGGGGAAGGAGATATTGAGCTTCGGCTGAAATATGCCCTTGTCAATCTCACCTTGAATGATCTCTCCATCATCAGAAATCCCCGGGCTGAAGTCGGTGTGATCAGCCGGCCGTGGGTGGACTTTGAACAGAGTATCAATGACTTCAGAAGTCAGGAGTCGATGTTTCTGGACAACAACAAGATTCTGGTCTCCGCTGATTATGGAGTAAGCTTGTCGGCCGATCTGGGAGATGCATTGGGGGAGGAAGAGCGGGAGTCAATCGGATCGGATGGCGGTCGGTATGGGAGTTTCCACTTCGGTGTATACAATGGCGGCGGTTATTCAGCTCTTGAAAAAAACAGAAATAAAGTGGTAGAGGGAAGGCTCACCCTGCGGCCTCTGCCGTACGCATTGCCGGGGCTCCAGACCAGCTTTTTTGGATCCTACGGCAGAGGAAATATCCCTGAAAGTCCCGACTTCACCCTTACCGGATCGGGTATATCCTATGAATCCTCGCGATGGACTACCCTGCTGCAGGGGTTCTGGGGAGAGGGAGACAGCGCCGGACTTCTGGTGGATGAAGATATGGTGGCGTTGCCGATTTACGGCTGGAGTTTTTTTCATGAATTAAAACCCTTCTCTATCCCTGTCAGCCTTCTGGGCCGGTATGATAACATCACTCACCGGGAGAGTGGAGAGCTTGCCGTGCAGGAGTTTCTTGGTGGAGTTGCCTATACCTTCCCGAACAGCTCTAAAATCATCCTGAGCTACAAGAACCGGGAGGATGGAGTGCCATTCGGAGATGCAGGAAGCCACGCATTCAGTGTCATTACTGAGATTCGATTCTGAGAAAGGCCCGGAGCCGGTATGGATCGTCAAAGGGATCCTTCCCCGTAGCAGTTGAATAGAGCTACTTGATGATCACCATCTTTCGGGACTGGAGTTGGCCATTCACCTGGAGTCGGTAGAAGTAAAGGCCGCTTGCCAGGTTTTGTGCTGAAAACTCCACCATGTAACTCCCTTCGGACCGGTAACCTTCATCCAAAACAGCCACCCGTGCACCCGCTATGTTGAAGACACTCAGGTCCACTTCGGCTGGTTCCGCCAGGTGATAACGAATGGTGGTTACCGGATTGAAAGGGTTGGGATAGTTCTGGTCCAGTTGAAAACCCGACTCATTATCTTCATCCAGGCCAAAAAGCACTCCTTTTTTCAGATAGATACGGTTGGTGCGGGAGGCGTTACTGCTCATGTTTTCGTTACTCGCCTGAACCGTCCAATAGGCCTCCAGGGTTTCATCTGTCGAGAGCCCCGCATCTTCGAAAAATTCATTGATGCGCTCATAACTGAGGCTGTAGTTGTTAACGGAGAGGGAATCCTCCTGAAGAAGCGGCGCGCTATCTTCACCCTTCGAATTGTACAGATAGAAGGTGTAGGTAGTCGTCTGGTCACCGATCGCCTCCCATTCAAATTCCATGAGGGATTCAGCCAAACCGGTAACCACATATTCAGAATTGTGTTCGGGTTTATTCAGGGCGAACTCTGTAAGAAAATCATCTGAAAAAACGGGGGTTGCCTGAACGGGATAGGTATAGGCCGATTTGCCATTTTCATTTTCAGCATAGATACGATACCTGTACTGCTGTTTTCCTACATCTCTGTCTTCAAACCGGTTGTCTGTGCCGTTGGTTCGGCCGATCTCTGTAAATTGATCTGAATTTCCTGCAGCTCTTTCAATGACGACGGGGGTCGGGGAGAGGGCATAATGGGTCCAGTGCAGAGTGATCTGATTGTGGGTATCTGTGTCGGCCGACAACTCCAGCGGCATGTCGGGAGGTATTCCGTAGGTGAGCCGCTCTTCAAGCTGTTGACGGTAGAGAGAGGCCGGATTGGGAATTTTGTCACTGTCAGCGATAAAACCCGATGCATGCTCAAAAAGTCCCACGCCATTCACATTCGCCCGGTTTCCTATCCCGTAGTTCTGAGCTCCGGGCGGCTTCTGAATGTAGATCTCTGAACCTGCTGCTTCGATATTCCAGGCCACGGAATGCACGGCACCCCAGCCGTGTGAGGTGCCCAAACTACCTCTGTTGTAGAGGGAGAGGACATTGTAGTGACGCGGGTTTTCGAAGGTTATGGAGTCGTAAAGGAGCCCCTGGGACCATTTCTGATGGCCTTCGGATGAGTTTTGAGTCCCGATTGACCTGCTGTTGTAGAAGACGATGCCCGACGCCACACTTGTACCATTCGATACAAAATCCCGCCGCCCTCCGGAGGCTACAACATTATCAAAAAGGATGTTGTTGGAGAAAAAACCGGTATTAAAGTTATACCTGCGTTCCCCGGTAAGGGTGGAGTGGGGTTCAAGAGCTCTGGAATTGCGGATGGTGATGTTTCTCGCTGTATCTGTAATGAATCCACTCATCTTAAAATGGATGACCGTCACCCCATCTGCCCATCCATTTTCAATTCCGCGAAAGAGCACACCGTTGTCTCCGTGGTTTTCAGAGTTGGCTCCGTTGGTACGGAAAGCGATACGCAGGTTTTCCACACCGGAATTTTCCACAAGATGATCGCGGTAAGGCTGATAGACGATCGGCCGGGACAGAGTTAAGTCGAAATGGTTGAAAAGGGGGGCATCCACGGCGAGCGTATCCCCCCGCACTCCCACGACCTCTCGGTAGTAGTAGATGTCGATATACTCTGATTCCCACCCTTCACTGCTGGCCGTTCCTCCGAACTCGATCGAACGAAGCCACTCCTCGGTGCTGAAGTGACGGATCACGACCTGATCCCCCACCTCATACTTGTCTGGTTCCGATACGGTGAACACCCGGGATCCCACAGGCAGGTATGGAGAGGTGATCTCGGTGGAGGTGTCGGGGCGCCTTCGGTACCAGTTCAGATTCTCACTGCCGATCTCCAGGACCGTTCCTTTCACGGTCATGGAGACCTCCAGAATGGTGTCGCGGGAGGGGTCCCCCCCGTCACCGGATCCTCTCAAAACGACACCACTTGCTCTGATGAAGAGGTTATTCCGGATGGAGTAGAGGCCCGGTTCTAACAGCACAGCTCCTCTGAAACCGTTTTCGTCCGGTTTCCGTGAGGAGATTTCGTCGATTGCACGCTGAATGTGAGGGGTATTATCGCCATCAACCGGCCCGATCGTTTTCCTTACCGGTATCCGGGGTAGGTCCACACCCCCTCCCATATAGCCTGCATGGCTGAAATCGGGAATGCGATTATACTCGGCATCAGAAAAATAGTGGAGGCGGTTTTGCCGGAGGTCGATGACCGAAGAGCTGTTTTGGGCATAGAGCAGCATATACCCCGGGCAGTATATAGAGGCAAATAAAACTACTCCCAACAGACACTTTCTGATTACCATGACAAACTCTTGTTAATGCTGACTAACCTCTTGCATTCATTGCAAACTTAAATGGGTACTGCCTTGCTGAATCGTTGATTGCACACACCAGGCGGCGAACATTGCCGGAAACAGCGCTCATCCGCTATCCGGTGGCCGCTGGCGTAACTCTGTTGCAGAATGATTTAAATCCAGTTTCAGGCAACTCACCGGCGACAGATCACCTGCAACGGAAAATAGACCGCAACCCGGGTGGATTAGAAACCTCCGAAGATACTGGCTGATCAGAAGATAAATAAAAACCATGAACCGGTCGACATATCCGCATCGGATTTTCCAAAAAAATCAGATACAGACATAAATGGCCGGAACTGCACAAAACCTTTCCGGGAGCCGGGTGATCATCCGGGATCTTCAGGCTGCCACGCAGCGAGCGGAATTTCCCTTTCTCATGCCGGCATACCTCTTAATTCGTCATAACCGGATAGAAAGTGTCATCCGTCACTTTTACTCAGACAGATATTTCCGTACCCTTAGGCAGCGATGAGGCAGAGGCTCCGGCTGAAGGCTTTGCAAGAGCAGCAAGGCACGAATGGTCTCCACCTGAACGCGTCTGTAAAAGCACCCGGGAGTGAAGCGGGAGCGTGGCCTTGCCGGTGGCTTCTGACTATTTGAACACTATTTAAAAAGAATTGACTTCATGAGAACATATATTTTGCTGGCATGTCTGATAGGCCTGCCCGTTCTGGCCTATTCACAGGAGAACCCGAACTGGTTGCGTTATCCGGCCATTTCGCCGGATGGATCGGCTATTGTATTTACCTATAAAGGAGATCTTTATCGGGTTCCCCCGGAGGGAGGGCAGGCACAGCAGCTGACCTTCCATGAGGCTCACGATTTTATGCCTGTCTGGAGTAATGACGGAACCAAAATCGCTTTTGCCTCCGACCGGTACGGAAATTTCGATATCTATGTGATGGATTCAGACGGAGGGCCGGCTGAGCGACTCACCTACCACTCTTCTGATGAATTTCCCTACTCATTTACTACCGATGACGCCTCCATACTCTTTGGCGGTGTGCGTCTCGATACGGAACGACACCGGCAGTACCCGACCCCCTCCCAGCCGGAACTTTACAGCGTGCCGGCAACAGGCGGGCGTGTAGATCAGGTGTTTACGATTCCTGCGGAGTATGCCCGGGTAAGCCGGGACGGAAAGAAGATCCTCTATCACGATAAAAAAGGAGGGGAGAATGAGTGGAGGAAGCATCAGCGCTCTGCCATTACAAGGGATATCTGGCTCTATGATGCAGATTCCAGCGACCACCGGATGATCACTTCTTCTGACTGGGAGAACCGTCAGCCCGTTTTCACTGAAAATGAGGAAGGTTTCTACTATTTAAGTGAAGAGAGCGGTTCATTCAATGTCCATCGGATGTCGCTGGACGGAGAGCACACTTCTGAGCAGCTGACCCGATTTACGGGCCATCCGGTTCGCTTTTTAAGCAGCGGTGGCGGCTTGTTTAATGATACGGCGACCACCGAGATCTACACCATGAGAGAAGGGGAAGCACCGGTCAGGACAGAGATTACCATCCGCACCCAGAACATCAGCAATCCCGATAGCTTTATCACCATCAACGGCGGTGTTCAGGAGATGGATATCTCCCCCGATGGCAAAGAGATCGCCTTTATCGCCCGGGGTGAAGTGTTTGTTACATCTGTCGACGGATCCCTTACAAAACGGATTACCCACACCCCCGAAACGGAAGCATTCGTTCAGTTTACTCCAGACGGAAACGGAATTGTATATGCAAGTGAAAGGGATGGCCGGTGGAGCATCTATAAGAGTGTGAAAGTGAGGGAGGAGGAGCCTTTCTTCTATGCATCCACCCTGCTCAGAGAAGAAGTAGTGGTAAGGGATGATCAGGACAACTATCTGCCTGCTTACTCCCCCGATGGGAAAAAACTGGCCTATATTGCAGGCAGGCGTACCCTTCGTATCCTGGATCTTGAATCGGAAGAGACGGTGGATCTGCTGACGCCGGAGGATCTGTTTCATATGCGGGACGGAGACAAATATTTTACATGGAGCCCGGACAGCCAGTGGCTCCTGTTTGGGTGGCCGAAAGTTCTGCACAATAGTGAGGTTCTGCTCCTGGCGGCAGACGGATCACGGCGGGTTAACCTGACTGAAAGCGGCTATCAGGACAGCTCCCCCAAATGGACCCGTGACGGAAAACAGATGATCTGGTTTGCAAACCGCGACGGCCTGAGGAGTTATGCGGCGAGCGGGCGGACGGAGAGAGATGTCTATACTATGTTTTTTACCCGCGATGAGTGGGAAAAGTTTAATATGAGCAAGGAGGAGTACGCTCTGTGGGAGGAGAGGGAGAAGGCTTTAAAAGAAGAGGAGGAGCAGGATGACTCGAAAGATAAAGAGGATGACGACGCTCCGGAAGAGCTGACATTCGACTGGGACCGGATGAAGGATCAGACGGCACGGCTCACCATCCACTCCGGAAGTTTGAGCGATGCCGTTCTCTCGAAAGATGGCAATAAACTCTATTATCTGATACAGTTTGACGGGACTTACAATATCTGGGAGACGGATTTGAGAACCCGGGATACAAAAGCGGCTGTCCGTGTTGCGGGGCCGGGAAGCCTCAGTTGGGACAAGGAGATGGAAAATCTCTATCTGCTGAGCCGCGGCCGGGTATACAAAGTCGATCTGAACGGCGGCAGCGCGAGCCCGGTAACCATTGCTGGAGAGATGGCCTACGATGAGGAAGAGGAGCGGAGAGTGATGTTCGACCATGTCTATATACGAACGAAAAACATCTTCTATGAGCCTACGTTCCACGGGAACGACTGGGACAGTCTCTATACAGCTTATCAGAAATATCTGCCGCATCTGGGGAATTCGTATGAGTTTTCCGAGATGATTTCAGAGATGCTCGGTGAGCTTAACGTGAGCCACGCCGGCGCCCGATACAGCAGATCCATTGAGAATGCGGATGAGACGGCATCGCTGGGTATATTTATGGATTATAATCACAAGGAGGATGGTATTAAAATTACAGAAGTGATGCGCGGCGGGCCGCTGGACAGATCTTCATTTACCATCGAACCGGGGATGTTGATTAAAAAAATCGACGGGGAAGTGATTTCAGCGGATCGGGATGTGGCCCGTTACCTGAACCGGAAAGCCGGTTCGTTTGTACTGCTGGAGATCACGGATGGAGATGGAGGCAACCCGCAGCAGGTTACGGTGAAACCGATTTCACCTGCTGAGGAGCGATCACTTCTCTACGAAAGGTTTGTCCGAATGAACGAAAAAGAGGTGGATGAGAGGAGTAACGGAAGGCTGGGGTATGTCCATATCCCGGGAATGGGAGATGGCCCTTACCGGAATGTGATTCAGCCTGCTGTCCCCCGACACGGTGCGCCGGCTGTGCTGGGACTGGAAGCCCGCCGACGATCCGGTCGCCGCGATCGACGAGTTCCTGCGCGCCGCCGG
>CALKWT010000169.1 GCA_938003885.1 uncultured Balneolaceae bacterium
CCTGGCTCCATTTGCGGTGCCCTTCTGCAGCGTTCACTGCACCTTCGGAGACACTATTGTAAAAGACCACTCCCGAGGAGGTGCTCTTGCCATTCACAATATAGGGCCGTCTGCTGAATGTCGATTTCAGATTTTTAAACAGTATATTATTGGAGTAAAGAAAGACCGCAAAATTGTATCTCGTACCTTCTGTAATCGGGGAATGGGGCGATAGAGCGTCAGAGTCTTCGATGGTAACATATGCCGCATCCCTCATACTGATCCCTGAGAGCCAGAAATGTCGGACGGTAATCGAGGAAGCCCATGCATTCTCAACACCATGAAAAAAGATTCCTGTCTCTGCATGATCTTGAGAATCCTCCGATAGTGTCTGTATATCCAGAGTCAAGGATTCAATACCTGAATTGATCACCAGATTGCTGATATCGGGTTTGTACATATAGGTTGTAGCAAGTTTCCGATTTAAATGGTCAAAGACCGGGGCATCAATCTGAATAGTGTTTCCCGAAATAGCTGTTATAATTCTGTAGTAGAATATATCCACTTCTCCCTCCTCCCAGGATGGAGCTCCATGTGTTCCCCCTCTGTCTATTGCATTTAGCCACGCCTCGCTACTCTCCTGCCTCAGAATCACACGGTCTCCCACATTAAATTTTTCGGGGTGCCGAACCTGAAACAGACGGGATCCTACAGGTACAAATTCCGTTATAACCTCTGTCTCACTACCAGCCACCTTACTCAGCCAGGGCTCTCCCCGGCTACCAATGGTAATCACATTGCCCCGGATGTTCTGGCCTGCACGGATGATGGTGTTTTTTGATGGATCGTTTCCTTTTCCAGCCCCTCTCAATACCACTCCGCTTCGGTTGATACTGATATTCGAAGAGATATGGTATACGCCGGGTGATAGAACGACCGCCCCACGTTCACCACGTTCATTCATCGGCAGCTGGCCGACACGGTTCAGGGCAGATTGAATTTGATAAGTATCGTCACCCCCCGAAGGTTGCAGTGTGATCATAGTCTCAAAAACAGGCAGAGGTTCTGTACCACCTTTGTACCCTGCATGACTATAATCAGGTATTCGATTTTTCTCTGAATCTATTCTATATCTAAGCTGATCCCCATCATAATAAACAGCATTTGAATTATTCTGAGCAGATAAATATTCTGCTTGTAAACTAAAAGATACAGCGAAAATTATGAGATAATAGACAATTTGCCTACTATAATAATTTCTATGCACACCCATGCAACTATAACACCCGTTTTTTCATCAGAGAGAAAACAGTCAAGAAAACAAATTTTTTCTAGAAAGCCTAATTATAATTTCCTGTCCATCTTCTTTTACCCCACCTTTTTTCTAATAACCCACCCAAATCTGAAATGCATATCACTCGTTGCCACGTATACATCTACGAGTATATCTGCCTCGAAAATCTTACCTTTACGACCCTTTTTTACTTACTGAATCTATGCAATTGTGAGATCTGATCGAATATAAAAAACATTACAATAGAGATAAGATCCTGAAAATTGTCAACAGGCAATCGAACCTTTCAATGATGATTCATATATTTCCCATAAATGACTAATAATACTTCTTATATGCATTAATGGGTTTCTCATTTTTCCACCTATATATCCGATGATATCACTAGTTAAGACGGGTGTTTGATAAGACGGGGAGGGACGCAACAGTCAGCATGGATAGGAGGAGGATCAGCGGCAGGGTGCAGTTCAGAAAATCTCACCCCGCCTGTACAGGAGAGTAGCGGTTCGGCGATTAATATACTCTCCCCTCAAGATACAGGAATGCATCAACTCCCCTTCTTACGGGAAAATAGAGAATAGAGTATCTGGAGAGGTGTCAGTTTTCAGAATTAGCCAATACCATCCTCTGTCGGATATCCCGAAATATTTTGATAACAAAGATAGCACCCACAGCCAGTATGGTTCCCAGCAAGATGAATACCACAACGATAAACAGACGGTTGGGTTCACTGCTCCGGTCAGGAACTGCAGGAGGTTCAGTGATATTAACCACTGGTGTGTCTTCCTGAAGTTTAATCTGAGCCTCTTCGAAACGTTCCGCCATCGTGTTATAAAGATTAAATGTAAGATTGTAACGACTCTGCAGCTGCTGCTCTTCTATCCGTGCCACGGCAGTCAACTGCCCGCGGTTTGCATCTGTAAAATGTGCCAGTTCCTGTTGAACCACTTCAAAGTTTTGTTTTGCTTCTTCCAGACGCTCCTGAAAAAATTTAACGTCTCGTTGTGATTTTTCAGTTCGGTAGCGTGTGACATAATCGGATAACTGATTAACAGCAAGTCTGGCAATTTCAGCAGCGACAACCGGGTCCTGCATCTTAACACTGATTGTCACAATCCCGGTATCTGAATCGTTGACGCTTTCAATACGCGATCTTAGTTGACGAACCGTACTCCAATCACGATTACTCAGACGGATGGTTTCAACCCCATGTGCTGACGTCTGGAGATCCTCATCCAGGCCCGCCAGGTTGGTGAAATTTTCCGGGGTTTCCTCACCACTGCTTCTGATTTTAGAAATCAACAGGGAGGGTAACCCGATCGTATAGCGCCGCATGTAGTAGGTTAGTGGTCTTTTTTGGTGTTCCTGAAGATATTCCCGGATCGTCATCTCCTCTCCGGTCTCTTCAAGTGTAATCGTGTGATCCAACAGATTTACCAGAAAGAGTGTGTTCTGTGTAATGGAGGGATACATTCTGGCGGGAATTCCTCCGTTTGTCTCCGTTGGTCCGCTGGAGAAACCGAATTGCCTGGCCAACCCTCCCAGACTCCCAAGAGGCGAACTCTGCTGTGACTCAGGCAACACTTTGACCTCTGAGGTATATTCATCAATGGATGTCAGTGCAATGAATAGTCCCAGAACAGAAAATACGGCAATGATTTTAATTGCCAGCCATCGTCCGTCCCACACGGTCTGTATCAGATCCAGCAGATCTATCTCTTCACTCTCGGCATTTGCTTGTTGCACGATCTCTACCGGTACGTAACGAACTTCAGGGTTGTCAGGTCTGGTTTCACTCATGTTACATTTATTATCTGCTGAACGAACTAATTACTGTCCGTCACCTCGCAAAACAGTTATAAAAATTAAAGAATTATTGTCTCAGTCGGTCAATCGCAATCATCAATGACGTACTCATTCCAACTACCGCAGCTGAAATAGAGACTATTTCACCCGTCGTCAATCTTGCGCGTTCTGGTTTTGCAGGGATGATAATTTGAGTACCGGGTTCGATGGGAGGTGAATTGTTGATTAAACCAAAAAGGTATCTTTTCTTTCTATCCACATCCCCATTGGGATAAACTACATAAATTCTTCCCTTCTGAGCATTTGTTGTAAAACCTCCTGCGCTGTCTATGTAGTAACTCATTCCCGCCCCTTCTCTGTATCGCACCTCCACATTCTGCATAACAGCTCCATTTATGGCCACAGTCTGCAGCTCCTTTGGTATCCGGATTACATCCCCGTCGCGAAGATACAGATCATCGCTGGATCCGGGGTTGGAAAGAATGTAAGGCAGGTCAATACTGATTCTCCTCGAACGCAATGCCATCTCTTCTGAATTCTGGTTGACACTGTCTGTCTCTGCAGGGCGAAGGTTTTGACGGTTTAGTTCCGCCCTTCTCTGCTCTATAGATTGTTCACTCTCTTCCTGCTCCTGAACGGCAGTCGTTTCATCTTCTGCCAGCCTGGAATCATCCCTTGCATCCCCGGGGAGAGCGGCAAATACCCTGTCGTCGACGATTCATTCCCCTGCAAGGAAATCAAGCTCGATTTCGGGCCGGTCAATCGCATCATGCTGCCGAATCAGCCTTGCGCCCTGCTCATACGCTTCTGTAGTCAGCCCACCGGCCCGTCTGATAATATCCGAAACGCGTTCGGTTCTGGTATTCAGCGTATAAAGTCCCGGATATTTCACCTCACCTTCGACTCGGACAATCCGCTGAACCTGATAATCGGGTTTCCGATGTACATAGATGATGTCAAATGGTTTTAATCGGAACATTCTGTCTTCTTCTTGCAGCTGCAGATCTCTGGTTATTCCGAGGGAGTAGATTTCAGCAATTTCATCTGAAGAGCTCTCCGGATCACCATCACCGGAAATCCTTCGGGATATTTCAATCCGTGCCTCGGAAGCCGCATCTGTAAATCCTTCCGCCTGCAGGATCAGGTCTTCCAGGGTCATGTCATTCCTGTAGTAATAGGTTCCGCTGCTGCGAACGGCCCCTTTTATCTGAACCGTCTGTTCTTCAGCCATCTCATGAATACTCCGGATTCGTATATGATCCTCTCTTTTGAGTACGATATCATGCTCATCAGGATGATTCAACACGCCGCTCACATCAAATGAGAGCTGCTCGAGCGAATAATCATCCTGCAGACGGTTGATCAGACCCCGGCTCAAAAAAGCGTCAGGACGAATCCCCTCCGCCTCACGGATCAACTCTGACAGGGTCATTCCTTCTTTTAATTCATATTCACCGCTCCTCCAGACAGCTCCTGTTATGGTGATCCGGTTTTCGAATCTGTCAAGGATTTCATCGATAAAGAGAACATCACCGCTTCTCAGCTCCATGTCCCGGAACTCCTCAGAAGAAATACTTTCAATCCTTCTTTCTGTAGGGGTGGTACGGTGAATACGCAGCTGACGGGTATAGGCTCTGTCTGAAAATCCCCCTGCAAAATGGATCAGATCTTCAACAGACTCCCCATCTAACATTTCAAAAAGGAGGCCGTTTCGTTTAACTTCCCCCTGCACCTCCACTCTTTTTTCGTACGTAGGAATCTGAACCACATCCCCGTCACGTAGCTGAATATTTCCCTCCTGAATACCATCCACCAGAAAACGGTAGAGATCCATTTCAGCAACCACATTGTTATTTCGGATCACACGGATTCTCCTATAAGAACCGTTTTCGTCCGGTCCGCCTGCCCGATAGAGCACATGATAGACTGTTGAGAAAGATGGGACAGCGTAGTCGCCCGGGTTTACAGCCTCACCGATAACTGCAACCTGAATCGATCGCAATCTCTCAAGAGAAACCCTGGAGAATGTAGTCTGTTCTCCCCGGCTGGTGTCCATTCCCGAATAGAGATTTTTCAGCTCCTCCGAGATCGCATCGGACGCTTCTTTAATGGTCATCCCACTCACCATGACCGGGCCCAGGTTATCGATAACTACGGTCCCTTCCCCGGTTACCGGTACTCTGTAGACATTTGTCTGATCCCCCCATATATGGATTACGAGCTCATCCCCGGGCCCCAGCACATAATTTACCGGGGTAGGTACGTTCTGGGTCGGAACAAACTCCGTTTCCTGTTGACGGAAAATATGGGCACCAAATGTCCGACTCATCGTTTCTGTCTCTTCTCTCGACGGCCTGCTGAAAATTCTATCCAGTTCAGAAGGCTGTCCGAAACTCATAGAATCAGGATCAATCGCTGTATCTCCGCTGGCCTGCAGCTGCTGAATCCGCATCCGGAGCTGCGTCGCAACGGAAGTCGGGAGTCCACGCATCTGTGCCATCTGAAAAGCTTCTTCAACAGAGATCCCCTCCTGTTGTGCTCTTGCTATAAACATTCGGAGCTGATTGTCACTGATATCTGCCGGATTCAGCGTAGAGAGATCCTCCACACTGAATCCCATGATACTTTGTGCCTGGGGTGTTTCAGTAATCGATAGAGTAATAGCAGCACTGAAGAATAAGAGTAGAAAGAGTTTTTTGGTGATCATAAATACAATTTGTCGACAACTTTTAATCTGCTGAAACATGAGGTCAAATATAAAAATAATCTTCTTAACAGCCGGCTTTATTATCGAAGGTATTTCTACTTGGCAAAATCACTTCCGCCTGCATCACCTTCTCATCCTTTATTTCATCTTTCATTATCTATAATTAGCAGGCTAAGTTTTAAAATTCGCAACGAAAGTTGAAGAAACCTGAACGCACGAGGTCAACGTTTGTTTTCTGACAAGGCTCTGATGAAGCCAGCTATTTAAACTTTTGATTGATAAAGTAAAACAGACTGTTCAGAAGAAATCGTCTGGTTCCCACCCGGTTGGTTCCGAGTAACGAAGCGAGCTTTGCGTATGCCCATCTGTTCCTGCGAAGGGAGGTTATTTTATCAGTTGAGCATAAATAGAAAAAAGGTTCACGGGTTTCTGGAAAGTGTCGATCCAGATTTAGCTCCAGGGGAAGCCGGTACAGAGGGTACCCTCCTTCTGACTCTTCCGGTATACGGGAGGTAATAACATACTTTTTCCTTTTGAGCATCTGGAGCGGTTTGGTTCCGTACAGGTCTACCTCAATATCACGCAGGCTATGGCTCGTCATTTCTTGCAGAGCGGATCCGTTTGCCTCCATAAAGATATCATAGGAGACATATCTGCCACTCTCTTTCGGAAATGCATGAAATACAGATTCACTGTCTCCTGACAATATGGGTATTTCAAAGAGGTTCCCGGTCTGTTTCATATGTTCCCCCCCATAGCGTGAACTGTTGGAGGCGAGACTTGCATATGGATACGTAAAGTATTTCTTCTGACTGACCAGGTAGAGATTGAACTCACGTTTCCAGGAAGTATCAGGCCATTTCTGAATATTTTGGGGGAGTTCATTCAAATACAGTTCTTCAGCCCTTTGGAGATGATTTTGCCGCCAATCATCATACGATCTCCACTGATCCTCGCTCCATACCGCACCCCACGAGGAAGCCAGTTGCATAAAATAGGCTGCCTTTGGAATAGAAAGGGGGATAAAAGGTAACTGGGCCGTCTCATTGTATGCCTGGGCATAGAGGGAAATTCCAGCAACCCTATCCGACTTTCCATATGCATTCAACGCTTCCATCGCATATAGATAGTATAGCGGGGAAAGGGTGAGGTCATCTTCCAATAAAATGACACTTCCATAAATTTCAGACAAGGAGATGCACCGGTAGATATGCTTTTTTAACCCCATCTGCTCACGATGTTCAATCATTTCTACCGTCCCATGATTAAATTTGAAACTTCCCGCAACTCTCCGAACGGCTTCTGTACTATTCCCCTCCAGGGAGATCACCAGATGATGGTCGTCTCCGGGGTAGTGAGCTCTGTTCAAAGTGATCAGCAGCTCTTCCAGTGACTCTGCCCGTTTATAGGCAGGAATGACTATTGCAGGTTTATAGGCCCGACTCACATTTCCATCATCTTGGGGTTGAGATCTCATCTGGAGTAGATAGTATTCAGCAGACCGAAGAGACGATCAAATTTCAATTGCAGCTTAAAACGAAGGCCTAATTTCGAAGGAATATCGTTCTGAAGATGATCCTTTATTGAAATCCTGTTTTTCTCTTGCCGGTTGAGATTTCTGGTAACTCTCTTGGCGGTTATTATCATGGATTTGGCTTTATGGTGTATGAAATTTACGGTTTCATCTTGAAGTTGATGAGCCTCGGCAAAAAGGGTCAGGGTGGTTGCTGACTGCAGCCACCCCTGCACATTATGCAGAGCTTTTTTGGTAGACATAATGGAGTTCGGACGGAAACGCTTGTACATCAGCGTTTCTTCAAAAGAGACCATTTTTTTTGCTAGACAGACCGCCCTGATCGTGAAGGCCTCATCCTCATGGCTAAAGCCATCTTCGAATCTTAGCCTATTCTGCAGTAAATATTCTTTTCGATAGAGATACTTCTGAACATTGGGTGAGTAACAGCCTTGACGGACCAGTTGAAGCAGCACCTCCTCTCCCTGTACCGGGGAATGCTGTTCATAACAGAGGAAATCCGGTTTCCCGGGAATACTTTTGCCATCTTTGTCCACAGCCTGTCCTGGAAAGTAGACCAGTTCACTCCCGGTGGATTGTATTCTATCCATGATTTTACGGAGCGCACCGGGCTTTAGCATATCATCGGCATCAAGAAAATAGATGTAGGCTCCCGAGGAGAGATCCAGCCCCCGGTTACGGGTGGATGCCAACCCCCGGTTCTCCTGGTGGTAGAGGCAGATTCTTTCCTCTGTCTGCATCATCTGTTTAACTACATCAACTGAACGATCCTGGCTGCCGTCATTGATCACGATGATTTCATAATCATCAAATTCCTGATTCAGAATCGAGCCGATCGCATCGGCCACATAGAGCTCCACATTATAAAGGGGTATAACAACTGTTAAAAGGGGCGATCTATTCAAAAGTAACCTGATATGATTAATTAAATTATTGGTTTAAGTTATCTATATCTGTAAGTAGTGTGACTCTGTATGAATTCCCCGGAGGTCCGGTTCCCCCTAACGGGCCAACCGTTCATGACCATGTCGCCGTCTGTTTGAATCTTGATAATGTTCAAAGATAAACCGCTGATCTTCCAGCGAGATATTGAAAATCCTGCCCGCTGCCGGAATAGAGGTCAGCTCACCAAAGACCAGTCGTTCCGGAGTCTTCATGAAATCCACCCGAATAAAGTCCTGATCACCAGCCAGAGTTTCTGCCAGTTCGATCATTCGTTCAAGAAGTGGCGGCCTGGCCATACGATCTTTTGTAGGGTTACTCACCTGTACAGGCGCGTCATTCCACTCTCTGTCGTAGAGGCGGAAGTGGTAATTCTGCCGTTGCTTCATGGCATGAATATTCCCGGATACTGCAATGATCTCTACTTTACCGTGGAAGACCCATAATTTAAACTCCGTCATCCCCATCCCTGCACTGTCCAGATACTCCTCGATTATCAGTTTCGGCGGAATGAGCTTATAATAGAATTCATTATTTCTGTTTCCAAATTCGGTTAAAAAGGCGGCTGTTCCTTCCCTGAATTTATTGAAATTTTTATCGCTATTCAGATATACCCGTTCAGATGCATGGTTCGGTTTTATAATTGAGGGAGTGGGGATCCCATTGTACCAGGCTTCCGTGATATCTGATTCCGAGGAGATCACATCGTAGAGTTTTGTCAGATACTCTTTACCAATTTTTTTCTCCACATATTCTCTCGATCTGAGCTTGTCTGCGGTTCTGGCAAGTTGATGAGGATCGAAATAAAATTTCTTTTGACAAATGTATTCAGACCAGATCCGTGGATTTTTGAAGTTTGGATAATAATTCATCCGGGAAAAGTGGATGATTTTCTCAAGAAAGATGTTGACAGGGGTTACTCTTGTTCTGCCTCTGTTATAAATTAACAGAGTTTTGAGGGCGGCTCTGTAGAGTAGCTCGTTCATTTACTGTAGTTATTTCACCGGACTGACCTCATAGGATCACTCCCTTCTTGCATTCGGAAGTACACGACATGAGTATACTCCTTTTCTGAGGCATTTATCAACATCGGTTATCTAAATTTACTATCATTCGCTTCATCAGAATTGGATAAGGTATGAATCATCCCCCACTACCAGAGGGTTTACCTAACAATTAAAAGTTTACTCCTGCGCCTGAAGGCAATGCTTTATGAAAAAAATCTTAAAAAAGATCTATCGAAAAACTCAATCTTTGTTCAAACGTATCCGGATATTTTTTAAAGATATCGGCAATAAACTGAAATACGGTCCGGCGGCGCCCGTGTATATGGAATTGATCTGGGTAGATCCGGGCGAAATTACAACCGCACTGGGGAAAAGTGAAGTTTTGGAAGCCACCGGAATGCACAGAAACCTAGCTAGCGGAGTGGTTGTTGACTGGAAGAGTGTTGCTGAACCCTATCCACTTGAAGATGAGTTCCGCATCCGGTACTGTCATATGCACTGGGTCGAAGGTAAATCATGGGAAGAGCTTGGAGTTTTTCAGCATATGCAGCAAACCCGAAAGTATGGAAACTGGCCTCTTTCAAAAATTAAAGCGAGATTTGAGATGCTGGACAGAGCGTACCAGGAGACAAAAAAATTAGGCCGGTTGAAAACCAGAAAAGAGATGGACCCTGGAAATTTCAGAGAAAAAGATGGCATCCTGGTTCATATCGATGATCGGGGAAAGCCGGTATTCGGCGGGAATGGATTTCACAGACTTTCAATTTCGAAAGCACTGCAATTAGAGAAAATACCTGCCTGTGTCGGCATGGTTGACAAAGGGGCTATTGAGCATCTGAAAAAATATCGTCAGAAACCGAATAGTTTCAATTAGGTAAATGCAGAATAACCTTGTGTTTTATGTCAGATTATATATTACATTATATAGCTTTCTAGAGCAAGCTTCATATAGAGCCCGCATTCTTAACATTCAATTAGTTAGTAGTTTAACAGGGAAGTCAGGGGTATAAGCTCTCGAATTACAGTCTAAAACAATCTATAATAATACAAGTACTATGAATATTTGGCTGGCCAGGCTTGGCGGAGATGAAAACCTTCCAATAGATAAATTTCAAACTTTGTTGCGAAAGGAATTCAGGTTTTCTGACAATCATAACCTCAACCTGTTTGAATATCGGGCAGAGGGAGTAGATTATATCTCGTTTGATCTCACCCCGCCGGGATCAGGCAAGCTGCATAATCACGTCAGCGATAGAAACGAGCTGACTTCTTACAGTGGCCTGCTGGTTGGCACCAAATCTGGTGAGACAGATTACCGGACAGCAGAATCGATATCTGCGCTTTCCCGGAATCCTGTAAATTTCATTTCAAACATATATGGCAGCTTTGCAGTTGTAAAGGCATCCGAAGGGAAGTTTGAATGTTTCACTGACAATTTTGGAAAGCATAATGTTTTCTATTATCACTCCCCCGATAAGAAGGTGTATGTCACAAACTATATAAAACTCCTGCAGTTAATAAAAGAGTCAGAAATTAACACTTACGCGTTTCTGGACTGGCTCGCATTCGAAAATATTTTCTCTAATGAAACTGAGGAAAAAGACGTCTATTTGCTCCCTCGTTATGGAAGGCTGGGCTGGGTTCAAGAAAAAAATGAGGTGCAGATAGATCAATACAAAGATGTTTCAGATGTGGTCTATAGCGATACTCCCGTTGACCAGTTACTTGATCAGGTTGTTTCAGATTTCACGTCCACTGCGCAATACCTCATCCATAATCACAACACCACAATCACACTCTCAGGCGGATATGATAGCAGGCTGATGCTGAGTATGTTTTGGAAGTTTGATAAAAGCTCGCTGGACAGCTATTCGTACAATGATAATTATTATGATGTTAAAATTGCCCGAAAGGTTGCGAAGGATTTCGGACTGAAACATCACACCCTTTCATTTTCAACGGAGTTGCCATCCTTTGAAACTCTTCACCGTTTCCTCGCAGATTCGAGGTATCCTTTTTTCAAATACAGTGCTGTATTTGACTATATGGTTCATGAAAGTCTTCAAAAGCTCTATGACCGGGATCACCACAGAGTTCTGCTGAAAGGAATGGGGGGTAATTCCGACAGGAGAATTTTTGAACGAAACTATATGGATGAACTCGAAGGGGAAGAAGCTATCGGCAGACATATCGAAAATGCCCTGAAAGGACTGGATACCAACCTTTTTACAGAAGATGCCATTGAACATCTCAGAACGAGGCTTCAGAAACATTATACAGAAAGATATCGGGAGATTATTTCCGGCCGGGGAAAAGATCACAAATTAAAGTACCACCTCTTTAAAGAGAGGTATGAATTTAATTTCCAAAGAGTGAGTGCAGGAAACGACTCCCATACTGTTGATAAGTTTTTACCTCTTATGATGGATTCGTTTCAAACTCTGATCTTTAACTGTGAAGAGAAAGCCCTGCACCGGAGCCATAAGAATAGTATCTATCACCGTCTGACAAATGCATTGACGAACGCCGAGGACAAACCCATTCATTTTTCCTCCGGTCTCCACTGGGAAGCTTCCAAATTATCGAGGGCAGCGTACCGGTTGCAGCATAAAGTTATTGAGCCCAGAATCAAGCGGCTGGTTAATTTCAGGGGCAAGAAAACTACGAAGATCAAAGAAGGATTTCAGGATCGGAATGTAGGTTTGGCAAAAGATATCATCGATAGCAGCCAGAACTGTTTCATATGGGAGTATGTTGATAAGGATTACATAAACACTCAGTTTTCAAAGTCAGAAAAACCGGATAACAAGAGTGTCAGATATACATTCAAACATCTTCTTCCCATTTTGAAGCTATCATCTGAAGGAAGGATTTAGAAAAACAAGGGACGTCATCCAGGTTTGTGCTACTTACCCAAAAACAGCACGACACCCTACTTGATGAGTACCATTTTCCTGCTCATGACTTCGCCATCGGCAGTCAGCCTGAAGAAATAAACTCCTGCTGCCAGGCCATTTCCGTCAAATGTAAATTCATAATAGCCGGTATCATACCGCTCATCGACTACGGTTCGAACCGGTGCACCGATCGCATTGTACACCTGCAAGTTAATATGCATCGGATATGGGACGGTTACAGGCAGGGTCGTCTCAATCAAAAATGGATTCGGATAGTTGTTTCCAAGCTCCAATACACCGCTATCGGGTAAAAATTCAAAGGCAACATCTCCCAGTTCCGTCCCCGCTACTGATACATGAAAGACAACCGGCCCGGAGACCGTACTCGTTACGTTAAATATAGCCACCCCATTCTCATTGGTCCTCTCCTGAACCGGATCAATCTGTGCAGTACCCTCCGGCTGTGTGAAATCGACCAACAGATCTTCCAGAAGGATGCCTTCTTCACTCTTCACGGTAATATAGACTGTGTTCGCTTGCTGGCCATTGGCGAGGACTCTCAGCTGTTCAGTCTCCATAACAGACTGATCCCTGCTAATAGCCAGAGTTGTCACCTCAGCCACCTCAGAGCTGCCGCTCGTACGAGGGCCTGCAACAGAACGCACTCTGTAGAAATAGCGGGTATCCGGTTCCAGATCCGTAAAGGTATAGTGTGTGGCGGAACCGGCATCTGTATTTTCATAACCTGAAACAAGCGATTCAAAATTAGCATCCCTCGCCAGGTCCACACGGTAACTTTCTGCGCCTTCAGCGGCATTCCAGTTCGCCCTGAATTTGAGAGCATTTCTATCCGTAGCTTCTGATACTACCGGCGTATCAGGATAGGTAGTGGTAGCGATCGTTCCCGAATTTGCACCGATCAAACCGTCGCTCACAGCCCTGACACGATACATATAGGTTACGCCAGGTGAGACCCCCTCTATTTCTGCTGAAGTTCGGTTGCCGGTATGATATGCACTGTACTCTGGAAGCATCTCAGAGAAGGTGCTGTCTGTAGCAACATCCACCAGGTAATACTCAGCACCGTTAACCAATTCCCAATTGGCAGTGAAGGTGCGCGTCTCTACAGAGGATGCAGAGAGTGCCACCGGTGCAACGGGAATAAACCTCACCTCACTGTTATCAGAAAGTAGGTTCCCCTCTGCAATAACTTTATACCTTACAATCTCGGGACGTCCATTTGTCACCGTAAAACTGGCTACCCCCTCCTCATCGGTAACCTGGCTCCTGTCGGAAATGGTGGATGACCCGTTTAAAGCTTCGATCTCTACCCTTGCACCCGACAGGATATCTCCATCTTCATCCCGTGTGGTAACTGTCAAGGTAGTAGACTGTTCGCCATCAGCTTCTATCTCTTCCGGTTCTATGGCGATTACGGAATGTTCCGGGTCCACCGTGACAAACCGTATCTCTGCCTCTTGATATAATCTGTTGCCTGTAGCCTCTGCATAGAAGTTCACAGCTTCCGATTGCCCGCTCCGCACTTTAAACCGGGCCACCCCATCAGAGTTTGTTACGATGGTGGAATTCTCAATATTGGGATGATCACTGTCTGAACGCAATCTTACAGGGGCGCCCTCCAACTCATCGCCATCCTCATCCCGTGCTATCACGGTAATGATCCCCTCGGCTGAATTGTTTGCAAGAACTTTTCTGCTTTCAGCTACAACTTCCGATTCCTCCGGGTCTACATCCACAAACCGGACAGAAACACCCTCCAGCTTCACGCCTAATCCTTCCGCAATAAATTCTGTGGTACCGTAGGAGCGACTGGTTACCAAAAATGTAGCTTTTCCATCTGAATCCGTTTTGGAGTTGGAGTTATCGATCTCCACATCGGTATGGCCCCTGCTGTTCAACTTGAAATCAACCCCTCCGATCGGATCTCCATCCTTGTCCCGGGCCGTGACGGTAACTGTGGC
This sequence comes from uncultured Balneolaceae bacterium, assembly GCA_938003885.1. GTDB lineage: Bacteria > Bacteroidota > Rhodothermia > Balneolales > Balneolaceae > Rhodohalobacter. The sequence goes on from CALKWT010000169.1 coordinate 14,149, forward strand.
ACGTGCACTTCCATTTGCCAGTACTTTCTTCCGGTTTACAGCAATCAAAGAGTTATTTTGATCTACGGTTGCAAATCCGACCGAAACCCGATCTTCGATCTCAATTCCCATTCCCGAAGCGCGAAACTCCACCTCGCCTGCCTTGTCGTGGCTTACGTCGAAGGTAGCCACTCCGCTACTGTTGGTGGTATTTCGGACATTCTGAATCGTGACGTTGCTGTTATCTGCACTGAGCCTCACCCGAACCCCTGAAATGGTATCTCCATCCCGGTCTTTGGCAGTTACACTGATTCTTGCCGTAGCCTTTCCGTCGGCGACCACCTTCTTCAGGTTGGAGCTGATGAGAGACTCTTCTGCATCTACTACAGAAATCTTGTATTGATATACTATTTTATCCCGGTTGTCATCGTTATCAGCAATGTAGAATCGGGTAAGATCTTCACTGAAAACCATACCGTATGGAGCGCCTGATTGTTTGCCCAGATCAAAGGTCCCAATCAATTTTGCAGATCCCAGATCGAAATTTTTAGAGAGATAAAATTCATGAAGAGAGCCGTATTCCGGATCCATAAGAAACATACGGTCTCCCGAATTGGAGAGCTGAATTCCCCGGATCTCCTGATCATGCGGAATAGCGGATGGAAACGCCATCGATTTATTGCTCCTTGTAGCGCTATCTACATCCCACGCATTGGAAAGAGTAAAGTGATGGACCATAGCAGCACCCCGATCATCAATAAAGAGGTTCTTGCCATCTGAAGAGAAATCAAAGTCATGCCCGCGGACCACTCCATCTTCTCCTTTAAACACCCGGTGCTTATTCACACTGGCAGATTCAATATCCCATGGGGTTTCCAGATCGAACTCCCATATTTCAATCCGGTTAAATATCCACATCTTTTTACCGTCGCTTTTTCTGATAAAGATGCCATGGGCTGCAAAGGTCTCCTTTGCTTGTTCTCCCCCGTCCAGATCGTCTAGTTTAAAATCTCCGGAAAATCGGGCGCTTCCTATGTCCCAGGGCCTCCGCAGATCGTACTGTGAAACCAGTCTGTTTGTCCGGGTTACCACATAGAGCCGGGTTCCGTCGGGGTGAAACTCCAGGCCCCTTGTATTGGCGTCACTGCCACCAATATCCGCCAATTCAACACTATTCCTGGTATATTTGGCGAAATCGAGAAGACGAGAGCTGCCAATATCAACATTCTGCTCTATTAGAGGGACGTCAGTGACCAGCAGCCCTGTCTCGGAGAGGTGCTGCCGGACGACTCTCGCACGCTCAATCTCTTCCTGTGTTATATCCTGCGCTGCAAGAGAAGAGGCTGCCGCTCCTGCAAGAGTTAGCAGGAGAAGCATGATCGATATAATTTTCTTCACAACGTTTGCCCCGGTATTGCCGTATTGGAATTGCAGATTCCCGATATTCAAAGCTTGTAGGTTAGAAGTGCCCGGTTACTTGGTATAAGACATTTTTCCAATCTCTACACCATCAGAAGTGATCAGTCTGGCAAAATAAACCCCCGATGCCAGGCCCTGGGGTGTAAAAGGGACTTCATAGTATCCCGCACTCATCACTTCACGATCAAGGAGAGTCTGAATCTGAGCTCCTGCCGAATTAACGATCGAGAGATGCACTTCGGTATGATCTTCCGGGATGGTAATGGGTATGAATGTCTGGATATTAAAAGGATTTGGAAAGTTATTTCCTATGACAACTTTTTCTGAATAAGGTTGAACTTCAATGGTTATCGGGTCTCCGATTTCGATGGTGGATACCATAACATGAAGCGTAACATTTCCTTCTTCGGCCCCGCTGATAAGGACTTGTAACTCTCCGTTTCCGTCTGTTCGCTCCTGCTCAGACACGATGGACACTTCTCCTCCAATCTGTTCAATGGCAATAGGGACACCTGAAACAGGCTGGCCGTTTTCACCAATCACTCTGATATCCATCGTCGAGATCTGGTCGCTATTGGCAAGAATACGGGTGATATCCGTAGTCACCGTCGTCTCCACAAGATCGATACCGACGGTTCTCAATTCGGCAGATTCTGAGAACTCGCCCTCCTGATCTTCCACAGCGGCTTTAACACGGTAGTAGTAGGTTGTGCCCGGTGTCAGGCCTGTGACAGTAAAGGAGTTCTCTGTGCCGACATTCTTACCGTTATAGTCAGGCAAAATGTTTGTAAACTCGGCATTATAGCTCACATCTAACAAGTACTCAGGCTGATAGTCTGAAGAGGGGTCGCCCAGTTTTAGTGGCCGCCAGTTCGCTGTAAACTCCGTCGCATTGATTTCACCCGCCTGTCTGATTTCCGGAGCCTCGGGTGGCAGCACTACTTTCAGCACCTCGCTCCTGCTGCTGCGTGTAAAAAGATTTTCTGAACGAACACGCACGAAATAAGCCTGGTTTGGTCGTATATCTCTCATGCGGATGATGTTGTTGTTACGACTTCTGTTCTCATAGCCGCTTACGTAGTTTTCAAAATCTTCATCATACGCCACATCAACCAGGTATCTGTCGATCCCTTCCACCTCATTCCAGCGCGCATTAAAACTTGTTTCTGTCCTTACAACGATTTCAAAAGATTCGGGCGGGGAAAGCCTGATAAAGTCGGTCTCTTCTGTAATGGTCTGGCCTTCATCATTTATTGCTGTCACGCTCCGATAGGTTTCCGTGACCTCTACCAGCATAAAGTTGTGAACTTTCTCAACTATTTCATGATGCCAGTCTTTTCTAAATGATCTATCATTTGGCGAGGCCCAAGCACCTCCACCTATATAAATCACCCCTTTCTCTGTTGTCTCACAATGTTCTTGAGAACGAGTAATCGGTTCTTCACAGTTTCCAAGTGGCTTGGTACGTTTGAAAATATGATCATGGTGCTCAAATGCAAACCGAATGCCACTATCATAGAAGAGATTATGCCAGTTATTTCGCACAGCATCTTCCGGTATACCCCTGAAGGTTCGATATGTGGGCCATCCGGAGACGTGATAGACAGGAAAAACATGGTCCACACCGCGCCTGTTGTTTAATTGATTACGGAGCCAATTTGTCTGAGCCCCTTCCATCCGGTTCGAGTGATCTGTATTCAGAATAAAGAGACTTAAATAGTCACCAAAATCAAGGACACCATAGTGGTTGAAAGAAGTTGCACTCCACTGCTCTTTAGGAAAACTGAACAGATTATTGATGAGCACCAGGTCCTCCGGTGAAGCACCGAAATTCCCTTCAATCTCATTATTGCCAATTGCAATGACCATCGGGATCATCCGTCCCGTTTCTGTGACCATATTCTCCTGCCACAACTCCAGAAAATCGAACCAGAGAGAAACCGAACCCGGATCCGATCCGGCATGTGCCAGATCTCCTCCCAGTGCAACAAAGAGCGGATCCAGTTCTACCGCGTGGCTCGCCATCTTTGCAAAGGTCCGTCTGGTTTCTCTTACTGTCTCAGGATTATTGGAGTCGGAATAGACATCACTTCCAACGATGAAACGGACCGGTTCCTCAGCTGTCGCCGGGGCCGTTTTAAATGTATAGGTCTCTGAATCACCCGGAACCCTGAATTGGAAAACAGTGTTATCGTCCAGGCTCTTTAAATCTGCTTTAAAGCGTCTTAAATTGGATCCCGGAATCGTATTATGCGCTGCATTAATGGAGTTCCAATCCTCCCCGATAGCCCGGTATAGTAAAGTGCGGTTACTATTTTCTGAGGCGATCCAGTTGATTACCATCGAGGATGCAGGGTCCTCTTTCCATTCCAGGTAGATGATCGGGGTATCCTGAGCCGCAGCAGATTCCACCGATATGGAAACCGCAAGTAGCACAAACAATAAGAACCTGACCCCTATTCCCGATTTGAATGATCTTCCGTATGAATCTGTCATCGAAGCAGTGTGTGGCATCAGATGGTGACTTTTATTGTTTGAATATGCATAAATTATCAGAGTTATAGCATTTTACCAGGTTCATCACGTTGGAAAAGTACAACACATCAGAGTTTAATTGAATTTAAAATTTCAACTTTTCTCTTATGAGGGATACACATTCCGGCACCTCGAGTTTATCCGTATCCAGAACGATCAGTCTGCTTGTACTATTTTCTTCAGGACTCTCATGTAAGGCGTCATATCCTGTGAGATTCTTTATTTTACCAGACTGTGCTTTTTTATAGAGCCCTTTGGGATCCCTGTTTATCGCTGTTTCCCGATCACATTTTACAAATATTTCCGTAAACTTTCCTTCCGGAAACAGGCTTCTGACCCTCTCCCGATCTTCTCTATTTGGTGAGACAAATGCACAGATGACGATGTTTCCATGTTCATAAAACAGTTTAGCTGTTTCGCCCGCACGACGAATATTTTCAGCCCGGTCAGAAGGGGTAAAACCGAGATCTCCGCTCAATCCGTGCCTCATCTGGTCACCATCTATAAGCATCGTCTGCTTCCCTTCGTCCCAGAGCTGCCGCTCCAGTTCCCGTGCGATGGTACTCTTGCCTGCTCCCGATATCCCTGTAAACCAGAGCACCTGTGCTGCATGGCCATTTCTCTTCTCACGCTCTTCTCTGGGAATATTCCACTCTTCCCAAACAACATCCGGGCTCGTTTTGTGAATGGCTGTTGCCTCTTCAGCAGCTGCCGGGCCTGTAGAAGCTGAGCGGATCATCCCTGCGCCGACCGTCACGTTGGTATCGGGATCGATAATGATGAAACTGCCGGTCTTTTGATTGATCTGATAGGGATCAAAAAAGAGTGGACGAGAGGTCTGCAACCGCGCCTTTCCAATTTCATTCAACTTCAGGATGTCTGCGTTTTCCCGGGAAATGGTATCTACATTCATCCGGTAAATCAACTCTTTGATGAAGACCTGGGCTGTCTGAGTGGTGTGCATAATCAGATAAGCCTTATCCAGCACCATCGCTTCCTCATTCATCCAGCAGAGGTAGGCCTCAAACTCATTCTGAATGATCGGAACATTATTCTTCCGGACAATCATGTCGCCACGGCTTACATCGATCTCATCCTCCAGGGTAAGTGTGATGGAATCTCCCGGCATCGCTTCATCCAGGTTTCCATCCTTCGTTACAATCTCCTTGACCCTGCTACTCATTCGGGAAGGCAGAGCGAGGATCTCCTCTCCCGCCTTGATTCTCCCCGATGCCACCCTTCCGGAAAATCCTCTGAAGTTCTGGTTGGGACGAATGACATATTGGACAGGAAAACGGAAATCAACAATGTTATGTGAAGAATTAACCTTTACAGTCTCCAGGTGGTGCAGCAAGGCTGAGCCCTGATACCAGGACATCTCCTCACCTTTCTCCACCACGTTGTCCCCCTTCAGGGCGGAGATGGGAATGTAGGTAATATTATCGACATCCAGTTTCTTGGCAAAACTTCGGAAATCATGCACGATCTCATCGAACCGCACTTTACTGTAACCAACCAGATCCATTTTATTGACAGCAACAACCAGGTGCGGAATCTGCAGCAGTGTGGAGAGAAAGGCGTGTCTTTTAGATTGTGTCTGAACCCCTTTTGTGGCGTCCACCAGGATGATCGCAAGCTCTGCGGTAGACGCACCGGTAACCATATTTCTTGTATACTGAATATGCCCCGGCGTATCCGCAATGATAAATTTTCTTTTCGGTGTAGCAAAATATCGGTAGGCCACATCAATGGTGATCTTCTGCTCTCTCTCCGCTTTTAATCCGTCGGTCAGAAGGGCCAGGTTCACCTCCTCTTCCCCGCTGCTCCTGCTGGTTTTTTCAATCGCCTCCATCTGATCTTCAAAAATAGATTTTGAATCGTAGAGGAGCCGGCCGATCAATGTACTTTTTCCATCATCTACATTTCCGGCTGTTGTAAACCGCAGCAGATCCATATCCAGATATTTATTACTGCCGGTAGTGGCTTTCCTAGTCCCGTTATTTGTGCTCATATTTATATTCAAAAAGTCCAGATAACTAATTTCTGATACAGAACCTGCCCGCAGACATGGAGTTCTGCATTTTGTTATACCTTCTTTATTTCCATTCTGTTTTTCAGTAATTCCGGTGCGATAGATACCAGATCCCGAACACCCCTCTGCAGCCAGCCAGCGGATGAGGGACGTTTAAAAATACCCCTGCTTTTTCCGGTCTTCCATTGCAGTTTCACTCCGCTTGTCGTCATGGCGGTTTCCTCTTTCGGTTTCACGCGCTGCCGAGACCTCCTCAATGATCTCTTCCAGAGTCGAAGCATTGGATTCTACCGCTCCTGTACAGGTCGCATCCCCTATGGTCCTGAACCGGACTCTACGGGTTACAATCTCTTCATCCTCCTGTCTGTTGACAAATTCAGTGTCGGCCAGCCAGATACCGCGCCTGTCAAAAACACGTCGTTCGTGTGAGAAATAGATCTCAGGAATCTCTATGTTTTCCTGCGCAATGTACTGCCAGACATCCATCTCTGTCCAGTTGCTAAGCGGAAAGACACGAAAGCTTTCACCGGGATTTTTACGGCCGTTAAACAGGTTCCAAAGTTCCGGCCGCTGCTGTTTGGGGTTCCATTGTCCAAAAACGTCTCGGTGTGAGAAGAATCGTTCTTTGGCCCTCGCTTTCTCTTCATCTCTTCGTCCGCCGCCAATGGCCGCATCTATCTGATACTTTTTAAGCGTATCCAGAAGAGTTACAGTCTGAAGAGCGTTTCGACTGGCATCCGGTCCGGTCTCCTCTTTCACACGGCCGCTGTCTATGGACTCCTGAACACTCCCGACGATGAGTTCAACACCATGCTTCTCAACCAGTTTGTCACGAAATTCTATCGTCTCAGGAAAGTTATGCCCTGTATCAATATGCATCAGCGGAAAGGGGATTTTGCCGGGGTAGAATGCCTTGAGTGCCAGGTGGAACATGCAGATAGAATCCTTTCCCCCGGAAAAAAGAAGAGTGGGCCGTTCAAATTGGGCAGCCACTTCTCTCATGATGAAGATCCCTTCATCTTCCAACACTTTCAGGTGATTTTGAGTTTTAATTACTGTCATAAAATTATATTATACGATGCTTAAAACAGATCTTCGAAGATGAAAAGGTAAAGTATTTGTGGATGCATTTCAACGGAATGCAAAAAACAGCAGAAGCCGGGGATCCACGTGATTCTTTTAGAGTCTTGAAAAAACTGATTCCATATAGCTTCCGGGAAACCTAATCCCGGCCAACCATAAACTCCCCGTTTAACAGAGACTCCTTATTATATTTCAGGGCGGATGACCTGTCAGATTTCCTGCCGGAGTATCTGAAAACAGCATCCCCTGCAGCCGTATCCCACTCCATGGTAGGCCCGAACCGGGGATAGATATCAGCAATCCCTTCTGCCACCAGGCAGAATTTAAGTGAACTCCCTGCAATCAGTTTCCTGCCTGGCTCTATTCCTTCCATGCGCAGTAATTCATCCATTCTATCATTCCCATGAGATCGGCTGCTGACGATAGTAACAGGTTTAGACAAATCAGGTTTATCAGAAAAGATCCGCTGCTCATTCCCTTCTTGGTAACTTTTGAAACTTCCCTCTCCTTTTGCACCGTAGTAACACACTCCGGATACCGGAACATAGACGACGCCAAAAACGGGCTTTCCCGCCTCTATCAGGGCAATATTCACGGTGAATTCTCCATTTTTATTGATGAATTCTTTTGTACCGTCAAGCGGATCCACCAGCCAAAATTTACTCCACTCTTTTCTTACCTCATAAGCCGGAATACCTCCTTCTTCAGAAATGACCGGAATATCAGGAGATATATTTTCCAGGCCATTGACAATCACACGGTGGGCTGCCAGATCCGCAAGGGTCAGGGGTGACTGATCTGATTTGGCATGAACCTGAATTGGTTCGTCGTAAAATTCCAATATTTTAACGCCCGCCTGCCGGGCAAGAGCAAGGATATCTTTAAACATAGAGAGATGGTTCTGTTAGATTTATTAAAAAGGCCAGATGATAGGCACCAGGAAGATGGTGATAATCGCTACAATGAGGTTAAGAGGGATTCCGATTTTTAGAAAATCGGAGAATTTGTACCCCCCCGCACCATATACCATCAAATTGGTCTGATAACCGATTGGAGTAGCAAAACTGGCAGAAGCAGCAAACATGATCACCATGACATAAGGCATAAAATCTGTGGATGTACTGGCAGCCAAAGATATGGCAAAAGGAAATGTAATAACAGCCACAGCATTATTTGTCAAAAACTCAGTGAGTATCCAGGTTATCAGATAAAGGACGATGAGCATCAAGTAGGGATCACTACCTGCCAGCCCGGTAAAGAGCTCTACCAGCTCTGTAGCAAGGCCAGAAATTTGCAATGCATTACCGACCCCTAAAGCTGCTGCAATCACGATCAAAACCTGCCAGTCTATGGAGTTCCGCGCGTGGTTCATGGAGATACAACCTGTCAAAATCATCAGGCCTGCAGCAACAAATGAGGCCTGAAACATACTTACGATCTGAAAGGTTGCCATCAAAATCATAGAGAGAAGAATTCCCCAGGCCACACCCGATTTTTTATAATTGTAACTGGTTTTCCTTGCAAGAGTGCTGACAAGAAGAAAATCACTGGAGAATTTATATCGGGCTGAGAAGTCACGGGGAGCTTCCATCAACAGTACATCCCCCGCCTGCAGGATAATATCCCCTACTTTTTTATTAACCCGGGACCCTCTTCTTGACACTGCGAGGACAACGGCACCATATACATTTCGAAATTCTCCTTCTTTTATCGTTTTACCATTCAAGATGTTGGTGGTGGATACGACAGCCTCTACCAGATGACGATCCCGTCGCGGTGTGTCCAGCTTAAATACCTGATCCGTCGCTGGAACAAGGCCCTGTATAAATTGAAGGGCGGCAATTGAATCGACAAGGGCTGTAAAAATATCGGTGAAAATTACCCCTTGATCGACAAGCTTTTGACTAATCGCTTGGAAAGCAGATACTTGGTTGCGTAAAATAATTAAGTTTTCGGATACATTTTCTTGATCGATAAAG
>CALKWT010000170.1 GCA_938003885.1 uncultured Balneolaceae bacterium
TCGGTCATGTAATAAAAACTGTCGACGTCGTTTCGATGACCGAAAAAGTGCACACCGGCAGAAAAAGCAATCCTGAGTGTCTTAAAGGAACACTTTCCGAACGATGAGGTCCTGGCGGAAGAGTCCGCTGCACATGATTCAATGAGCGGGGCCAGAACCTGGATTATTGATCCTATTGACGGAACCACCAATTTTGCCAATGATTTTCCCATCTACTGTGTTTCGGTGGCACTCTGGGAGGAGAAACAACCCAAAGTGGGCGTCGTTCTGGAGGTCAGCCGGGAAGAAGAGTTCTATGCCGAGAAGGGCGGTGGTGCCTGGCTGAACGGAGAGAAGATACAGGTATCGGATGTTGACAACCCTCAACGATCTTTTATCGCTACCGGATTTCCCTACGACAACCTTTCTCTGATTGATGAATATCTGGTACTGCTTAAGCCGTTAATGAGGGACGTGCAGGGGATTCGCCGGCCCGGGTCAGCCGCTTACGATCTCTGTTGTGTGGCGTGTGGGCGTTTTGACGGATTTTTCGAATACTCTCTCCATATCTGGGATATGGCAGCAGCAGCACTGATCATAACAGAAGCGGGAGGGGTTATTACCGACTGGAATGGGGGAGATGGCTGGCCTTTCGGACAACGGGCTGTGGCAGGGAACAGGGAGATCCACAATTTTTTACTTGCCCAGATAAAAGAGCACGTCTCTGAAGAGTCCAGAAAAAATGTACTCTAAGCAGCTGGATTTTTCGACCGGCTGACTTCTCGTTGGACCCATTTGTACCTGCAAGAATGATGGTTAGACCAGATAGTGCCCGGGAGGAAGCTGCCCGGAATCGTTTTGGGTGTATGATATCCCCCTTCATCATCCTATAAAATATCGGGTTAGTTAAAAAAGCGTTGCATGCCTATTATTTTTTCTTTAGATTCAGTCTAAATAAAAATCTCAACCAATTATAATAGGTATGCAGCGGCTAACCATCGTTCTTTTACTCACACTATTTGCCATATCTTGCAGTGAAAGCGAGGTAGTAAACATTTACTCATCAAGGCATTACGACACTGACCAAGAATTATTCGATAATTTCACTGAACAGACCGGAATTCAGGTCAATCTGATTGAAGGCTCCAGCGATGAGCTTATTGAACGGATACTTAATGAAGGGGTCAACAGCCCCGCAGATATCATCATCACTGTGGATGCAGGGCGACTCTGGCGTGCACAGGAGGCGGGTGTTCTGCAACCCCACAATTCAGACGTTCTTAAAGAGACCATTCCTGAAAGTCTTCAGGAGGTGGATGATCATTGGGTAGGGCTCTCTCAGCGTGTCCGCGGTATCATCTATAACCATGAGAAGGTAGATCCCTCCGAACTGGAAGGGTATCTACAGCTGGCAGATGAAAAGTGGGAGGGCAGACTTTGCGTCCGCTCATCAAACAATATCTACAATCAATCGCTGGTAGCTTCCATGATTGAAAGCCACGGGGAAGAAGTCACCGAAGAGTGGGCCGTCGGTTTGGTTCAAAACTTTGCCCGGGATCCACAAGGGGGAGATACAGATCAGATTCGAGCCGTTGCTGCCGGACTTTGCGATGTAACCATTGCTAACCACTACTATCTGGCCCGGCTGGTCCGCTCAGACGACAGTCAGGATCAGGAAGTTGCCACTGCAGTAAGAATCTACTTTCCGCCGGCAGAATATGGGGGCGCCCATGTGAACATCAGCGGTGCAGGGATCGCTGCCAACTCTCCCAACAGAGAGAATGCGGTTCAATTTCTTGAGTATCTTGCCACCCGCGAGGCTCAGCAGATCTATGCAGTGGGCAACAATGAGTTTCCCGTTCTGGATGGGGTAGAGCTCCCTGCGGCCCTGGATGCTTTTGGCGATTATGAAAGCGATGCGGTAAATGTGACCTCCTATGGAATGAACAACCCGGCAGCTATTCGCCTGATGGACCGTGCAGGCTGGAGATAATCCTCTATTTGACAGTGGCTCCGTTGATCGGCGGCTGCCTGGCTGCAGAATGATACTCCTGTTCAAATTCGTTCAGCAAATAGCCATAAGTTGAACAGAAAAGGCTTTGAGACGCAATGTTTCAAAGCCTTTTTTTTTATCGTATAATGGGGTCAAAAACGCTCACCCATGCTCACCAGATTATTTGGTTTCAATCCAGAAACCCAAACGATTGGCAGGGAGATTTCTGCCGGCTTTACAATCTTCCTGACCATGTCCTACATCCTTTTCGTCAATCCAATGATTCTGTCGGATACAGGAATGGACTTTGGCGCGGTGATCACCGCTACGGCGATCTCTGCCGCTTTTGGCACCTTTCTCTTCGCATTCTGGGCAAAGGTACCCCTGGCGATGGCTCCGGGCATGGGCCTGAATGCTTTCTTTGCATACTCACTGGTCATTGGAGAGGGAATCACCTGGCAGACCGCTCTGGGCGTTGTGTTTTTATCAGGAGTTCTATTTTTGCTGCTCACCTGGCTCGGCCTCAGGAAAAAGATTGTAGATGCCATCCCGCTCTCATTGCGGATGGCCATTCCTGCAGGAATCGGGCTGTTCATCACGTTTATCGGGTTTCAGAATATGAATCTGATTGTCCATGATGATGCAACTCTTATCGCAATCGGTGAGTGGTCGACACCCCTGATGTTCGGATTACTTGGTGTGGTACTGATCGTGATTCTGGAAGCAAAAAAAATAAGGGGGGCAATTCTGATAGGCATTCTGGCAACTACCCTTGCTGCTATTTTTACGGGTCAGGTTGCACCGCCCGAGACAATTTTTTCAACGCCTCCTTCGCTGAGTCCAGTCGCCTTTCAACTTGATATTCTGGCAGCACTTCAGTGGGGGCTTATGGGAGCCGTCTTCACCTTTATGTTTGTGGATCTTTTTGACTCCGTAGGAACCATGGTTGCCTGCTCATACGAGGCGGGGATGGTGGATGAAGATGGCAATATTCAAAAGCTCGATGTTATGTTAAATGCGGATGCTGCCTCTACCATTTTCGGTGCTCTTGCAGGGACCAGCACGACGACGGCCTATGTGGAGTCTGCTTCCGGTATTGGCCAGGGGGGGCGTTCGGGCCTGGTGGCTTTTACAACGGCTCTTCTTTTTCTTGCTGCCCTCTTCTTTACACCCATCATCTATGCAGTACCTGTCTATGCAACAGCACCAGCGTTGGTAGCTGTAGGTATCTTCATGTTTAGAAACATCGTAAAAATACCGATGCAAAAATGGCCGGATACTGTGGCTGCTTTTCTGACGATCGTACTGATGCCGCTTACCTACAGCATTAGCCTCGGCCTCACCTTTGGTTTGCTCTCCTGGACTCTTCTGATGACTGCGACAGGGGAATTTCGATCCATACACCCCGCTATGTGGGCTGCTGCGGGTATGTCCGCTATAAACCTTTGGATTACTTTAGTCTAAGGTTCTAGCCATTTTACCTCGCAGAACCGAGAGGTACCGCTGGCCTTTTCCGGATGTCAGGAGACGGTCTGTTTTTAGAGTATGATCTCAGCAACTTCCAGGATTAACGTACGTCAGCAGACGAATACGAAACAGCTGTTTTCTGTTCATCAGACAAGCAAGAAATTGCACCCTAACAGAGGATCACCCTATTGTGAAAAACTCTAAATATGACTACTATAAAAAATTGGCGAGGCCTTTTTTACTACATATTTAGGTACGAAATAAATTCTTTATGCGCACAAAACTGTTGCCATTGCTCTTTGTTGCGGTAGCGATCGGGTTATGGAGCCTTGTCTCTTCTCTGCAAATCTTCAGCAATTTGGTACTGCCGGCCCCATGGGAAGTCCTGGAGGGGTTTGTCGAAGAGGCCGCAAGTGGACGGCTTTACCAGGATGTTGTAGCGTCACTTTTCAGGGTCACTATCGGATTCGGCCTGGCCGTGATTCTTGGGATTCCATTTGGCCTCTGGATGGCATCTCAGCCTGTTTTGAGGGATATGATGTTACCCGTTGTTAACTTTTTCAGAAACCTCTCTCCACTCGCATGGATACCGTTTGCGATCCTCTGGTTCGGGATAGGGGACGCACCGGCAATCTTTCTTATTTTTATCGCTGCCCTGTTCCCGATCATCCTCGCCACTTTCGCCGCCGTGGAAAATATACCATCGGTCTATTTTCGTGTCGCCAACGATTATGGAATGGAGAAAGGTGAGATCTTGAGAAAAGTCACATTCCCGGCTATAGCGCCACAGGTCATCACCACTCTGAGGGTTACAGCCGGTCTCTCATGGCTTGTTGTAGTGGCTGCAGAGATGATAGCGGGTAATGACGGGCTCGGGTTCGCCATCTGGGATGCCCGTAACGGCCTTCGGATGGATCTTCTGGTTTCAGGTATGATAGTGATCGGAATCATCGGTGTGATTCTGGATCGTTTACTGGTTCAGCTAACCAAAATTCCAGGTGTAAGATGGGGATATGAGCAGTAAAACAGAAGAGCCAATTATCGAAATCAGCCAGGTATCTCACGCTTACGGAAGTGTCCGTGTTCTTGAGAATATAAACCTGAAGGTGATGAGAGGGGAGTTTATCGCCATCGTGGGACCGTCCGGATGCGGTAAAACTACGCTGCTGAATATCATTTCAGGTTATGAAAATCCCGATGAAGGGTCGGTCTGCCGCCGCGGCAAATTAAGCATGATCTATCAGAAAGACGGACTTTTTCCATGGTATACTGTTTCTGAAAATATAGAGCTTAGTCTGCGTCATATAACTAAAAGTGAGCAGCGGAAAAAGCAGACCCTCAGTGCAATCCGGCTGATCGCCCTTGAAGGGTTTGAAAACCACTATCCCCACCAGCTCTCCGGAGGTATGAAACAGCGGGTCGAACTGGCACGTGCGCTATCGGGTGAATCGGATATTCTACTCATGGACGAGCCTTTCTCTGCTCTGGATTACATTACCCGGTTGAAAATGCGAGGTGAACTGGTAACCTATCTTCGTGAACGCCCCAGAACTGTGATACTTGTCACTCATGATATCGAGGAGGCAGCCCAGCTGGCGGATCGCGTAATTCCCATGTCAAGCCGTCCCGGATCCATTCTGCAAGTGAGGGAGATGACCCCGCCGCGCCCCAGATCACTGACGGATCCTGCAGTTACAAACATGGTGGGAGAGCTTTTGAAGCTTCTGAATCTGCAAAATGGCCACCATGTTGTGAATATAAAAAAAGGAGAGGATCATGCTCTATAAACATCTGAAGCGCTGGGCTCTGGGTGCCCTTTTATTTACGGTACTTCTGACATTTTTACGCTTTGAACCGTGGAAGTTTGAAGCTTTCCAGAACACGAGGTCGCTGAAAATCATCGATGTGGGCTTCCTACCGGTAACCTGTCATCTCACCTGCCCGGTAACCGATTACGCCTCTCAGACAAGTGACAGCTATCGCTACGACTCGCAACGATTCCAAGATTTTCCAACCATGGTAGAGAGTATCCGTGGGGGCCGTCTGGAGGCTACCTTTATGATTGTACCTCTGGCTATGAAATTGCGTGAGCAGGGGGTACCGGTTCGAATTGTTTACCTGGGCCACCGGGACGGCTCTACTGTGATGGTACGGCCGGATCTTGATATTGCAGATTTGAGAGATCTGCGCGGAATGACCTTTGCCATTCCCAGCAAATACAGTAATCAGTATTTGGTGATCCGAAGGCTCATGCTTGAGCAGGGGGTGGAACCAGAGGAGATAAACTTTATAGAGATGCCGCCGCCGGACATGCCCGGAGCCCTTTCGGCTAAAGCGATCGATGCCTACTTCGTTGGAGAACCTTTTCCCGCCAGCTCTGAATTAAGCGGTGAGGGCCGGATCCTCTATCATGTGAAAGATATCTGGCCAAATTTTATATCCTGTGCACTTGTGGTACATGAACGTCTGATTGAGGAACACCCGGACCTGGTAGCAGATCTGGTGCGGGGAATCGCTGAGAGCGGAGAGTGGGCTGAAGAGAACAGGGAAGAGGCGGCACGGATTGCAGCACCCTATTTCCGGCAAAATGTTGAAGTGGTACGGCACGTGCTTATGAGTCCGCCTGATCGGGTCAGCTACCGGATGCTCTCTCCAACAGACCAGGAGCTTCAGCTGATCCACGATATTGCCCTTGAAACAGGCATACTGGAGCGGGAAGTTCCGATTAGTGAACTGCTTGACCGTCGGTTTATCCCCGATGATATCCGGCCCCTTCAGATCCAATAGGTCCAGCTGTCCCGGGGCAATCCACTATTTGCGGTGGTGGACAACCCCATCGACGGTTGGCAAGGGGCAGATCATCTACTGAGGATATCAGACATTCAAATCAGGGGGAGGGGACTCTTGATCAGGTCATCCGTTTACCTGGTTCATCAACTTTCCGTTCAGAAAACTATCGACGATCTCTACAGCCTGGTCTACCAAAATCTGCCGGGCTTGTACACTGGCCCATGCTATGTGTGGCGTAACGATCAGGTTATGCATCGGTTCACGCAGCAGGATATGGTCGGCTGGCGGGGGCTCTGTTGTCAGCACATCCGTCACTGCGCCTGCGATTTCCTTATTTTTTAGGGCATGATAGAGAGCATTCTCATCCACAATGCCTCCTCGTGCCATATTGATGAGAACTGCCGAGTCTTTCATCATTTCAAACTCCTCTTTCCCAATCAGATTGCGTGAGTACTCCGATAGCGGACAGTGAAGGCTGACTACATCACTCTCACTGAGCAGCTCATTCAGCGGAATACGGCCTTCTTTTGCTTTCTTAGAAGGAATAAGACTTTGAGAGATGAGGACTTCCATACCAAAAGCGTTTGCCAGTTCATGCACACGCTGTGCGATGGTACCGTACCCGATCAGACCCATCTTCATACCGGTCAGATCCCTGATAGGATAGGGCTGATGACAGAAAAAAGGGCTCTTGCTCCATTCTCCGGCTTCCATACTGAGACGATAGCGGTGTAAATTGCGCTCCAGGCTTAAGAGAGAAGCGAACACCTGTTGAGCCACAGATTCCGTTGAGTACCCGGAAATATTTGAGACCGGTATCCCGTGTTCTTTTGCCGCCTCCAAGTCTACGTTGTTCGTTCCGGTTGCAAGAATCAAGATCATTTTAATCTGTGGATTCTCTTCGATTGTTCTGCGATCGATGACTACTTTATTTGTGAGAAGAATATTGGTGGATTGAATTCTTTCCTGGAGTTGCTCAGGGGACGTTTTGTCATGGAATGTCCATTGCAAGGGGAGGGATCTGAGTTCCTCCATATGCAGTTCATGCGGATTGAGCGTTTGATAATCTAAAATGACTCCATTCATAAGACTGTAGGTTAAATACCGGTTGAATCTGTTACATTAGAAAGTACAACATAACAATTACCGTTATAAAGGATGGTAAAATAATTGCAGAGCTGCGTCGGGGATGACAAAATTCAGATAGAATTTCGCATTAATTGATTGGAGGCGTGAAGGTTGTAGCGAATCATTGCGTACTTCTTAATAATTGGTATATTTATTTTAACGCGGGTAAACGGGTGTTCTAAATAACGATCTACTAATAAACGTCAATATGATAGAAAATAGTTCGGGCAGGGGTTTGGAGTCTGAAGTTCCAGAAGAAATTATCCGATGGAGCTGGGGGGCGTTCTTTCTAACAGGTATCTGGGGTATAGGCAACCGGAGTTATGTAGCACTCCTTGGTTTTGTACCCATCCTGAACATCTTCATGATGGTTATTCTGGGATTTCAAGGCAGAAAACTTGCATGGAAAAACAAACGCTGGAAAAGCATTGAGCATTTTGAGCAAGTACAAAAGAGATGGGATTATGCCGGATATGCTGCCCTGGCTATCTATCTTTTCTATGCTCTGAAGGGATTGATATCCCTTTTTTAAAGGAAGCGGTGTTCTCCCCGAAAAATAGAGGATGCCTATTTTTTGCAACAAAGCAGCGGTACAATTTTCAAGTTTGAGTGGCCGGTATAAGAGATGAAGCTGAAAAGGAAGGCAATTTGTAGCACCATCACACGAAAGAGAATGGAGGACGGTCAGGTAAACATATATTGTACATATTGCAGGTATTTGTTACATTTATTCCATGAAAAAGTTTGTACTTTCGAAAGAGGAGTTTGCCCCGTCCGATTACTCGATTGAGTATGAAAACGTCTTGAACCCGGCTCAGTATGATGCAGTTATGCATGATTCCGGCCCGGCGTTAATTGTGGCAGGTGCAGGTACCGGAAAGACCCGGACACTCGTCTACCGTCTGGCCAGGCTGGTTGAGTCGGGTGTGGACCCATCACAAATTTTACTGCTCACTTTTACACGGCGTGCTGCATCTGAAATGCTTCGAAGAGCATCACAGATTCTGGATGAACGCTGCCAGCGAGTGGAAGGGGGGACATTTCATCATTACTGCAGCAAACTGCTCAGGGAGCATGCAGCTACCATTGGTTTTCCCGAACAGTTTACCATTCTGGATGCTTCTGATGCCATGGATGCCATCCATCAAATCCGTTCCCGTCTCGATATTCAAAAAAATGCCCGCCGCTTTCCAAAAAAATCGACATTGTACTCCATCCTGAGTAGTGCTGCAAATAAGCAGATCCCCATTCGCCAGGTAATTGAAGAGGAGTACCCGCAGTTTATCCCTTTTATTGGAATTATTGAAGATCTATCTCGTAACTACAAGGAGCACAAGGAGAAGAACTTTGTAATGGACTTTGACGACCTGCTAGTAAAATGCAGAGATCTTCTCCGGAATCATCCCGATATCCGTAAAAAGGTAGCCGCCAGGCATCTGCACGTAAAGGTGGATGAATATCAGGATACCAACTCTATACAGGCAGAGTTGACCGAATTGTTTGGCAGTGTACATCAGAACATAATGGCAGTGGGGGATGACGCCCAGAGCATCTACTCATTTCGGGGTGCGGACCCTAAAAACATGTTGCAGTTTCCGGAGCGCTTTAGCGGTACCAGAGTGATTAAACTGGAAGAAAATTACAGATCAAGTAAGCACATTCTGGCTCTGGCCAATCGTATTTTGAATCTGGCTACTCATAAATTTGAAAAAAACCTCTATACCCGGAAAGAGGAGGGAGAGCTTCCCGGACTGGTGAAAGCTGCCAATGTGAATGATCAAAGCCGTTTTCTAACTCAGATGATCCTGAACATGAGAGAGAACGGTACCGAACTAAATGACATTGCAGTTCTTTTCAGAAACGGACGGGACTCTTTCGATCTGGAAGTGATGCTCAACAGAAAGAATATTCCCTACATTAAATATGGCGGCCAGAAATTTACAGAAGCAGCGCATGTGAAAGATGTGCTCGCTCATTTGAAGGTCTATCTGAATCCAAAAGATACCATATCATGGAGCCGGATCCTCATGTTGATAGAAGGGATCGGCCCGAAAACAGCAGAGGAGCTCTTCGCCTGGTCAGAGCAGCAAAAGAATCCCTACTCGATGCACCAGGCTCCGGCAGCAGGCAAGTCTTATCTGAAACAGTTAAAAGCACTGGCCCTGCTATTCCAGGAACTTCACGAAAAAAGTGACTCCGTAACCGAACAGCTGCAGGCCGTGGTCACGTATTACGAAACTTTCTGTAAGAAAAGATATGATGACTATCCCAAAAGAATGAAGGACCTGGAGACCTTTGTGGGTATTTCGGGATCTTACAGATCGGTGGAGGTTCTGGTAGAGGAGGTGGCACTCGATCCGATTGAAGCCACTGCGATAGATACTGAACCGGGAAAGAAGGAAGAGGCCCCTCTGATTTTAAGCACGATCCATTCGGCTAAAGGACTGGAGTGGAAAGCGGTGTTCCTGATGCAATGTCTGGACGGAATTCTGCCCTCCCTTTATGCACTGGACAGCCCCGAACAGCTGGATGAAGAGATACGACTTTTCTATGTGGCAGTTACCCGGGCAAAAGAGTATCTCTTCCTGACTTATCCTGCCCTGTTCCAAAGCCGTTTTGGTGACTTCTTCTCCCAGCCATCCCGTTTCCTGGAAGAGATTCCAAAAACGATGCTTGAACCCTGGCTGTTGGTGGAAGAGAGCGAGAACAACCTTGATGCCGTGAGTTCTGCGGATCAGCGTCAGTTGGAACAATAAAACGCAAAAATCAGCAGAGGTTTAAAGCTTTTTTAGCTGCCGCTTCTGTTTCACCATATCTGCGAGAAGCCAGGCAACTGGGTAGGGGGGTATAAATATCGCAAGTGAAAGAAAGATAACCTGACGGCCAGGGGGGCGCTCTTTCGAACAAATTCCGGCAACTCCGGCAATCCAAAATATAAAAAATAAGAAAACAAACAGAGCTACCAGCAGGGAGCCGGCAAATCCAAAATAATTATGAAGCGTTTCTAGCATAAGCTTTCTTGGAAATTCGTTAACTTATTGTCTGATGGATTGAATAGAAATATACAATATTTCCAGGGTTGTGTCACAACTCATCTGAATCCCGAATTAATTTCACTTTTTAAATACAGAACATATGTCTTTGACGGTATCCATAGTGGGACGACCTAATGTCGGAAAATCCACACTGTTTAACAGATTAATAGGTCGTCGAAAAGCGATTGTTCATGATGAAGACGGGGTTACGCGGGACCGTCACTATGGGGAGAGTTTTTGGAATGGTAAAACGTTTAACGTGATTGATACCGGCGGCTATCTGCCCGGAGAGGTCGATGTTATCACTCGTGGAATTCGTGAACAGGTACACCTGGCCATCGATGAGTCGGATGCGATCCTATTTGTAGTGGATACCGAAACAGGCATCACCTCTATCGATAAAGAGATCACAAAAATCCTTCGCCGGCAGGAGAAACCGGTTTTTCTGGTGGTGAACAAATGTGATAACGAGGAGAAAAAGAATCAGGCCTACGAATTCTACTCCCTTGGTTTTGAAAAGATCTATCCGCTCTCATCAATCAGCGGCACAGGAACAGGAGAACTGCTGGATGATGTTGTGGAGAGTTTCCCGGAAGAGAAGAAACAGATAAAAGAAGAGGAGTCCTATCCCGCAATCGCTTTTGTCGGCAGGCCGAATGTTGGAAAGAGCAGCCTTATGAATGCCCTTCTGAATGATGAACGCTGTATTGTTACTGACATACCGGGAACGACCCGCGACGCGATCAACAGTAAGCTCGACTACAAAGGAAAAACCTATATCCTGGTGGATACAGCCGGTTTACGGAAAAAGGCCAAAGTGAAAGAGAATATAGAATTTTACAGTACGGTTCGTACTGACCGCTCTATCAGGGAAGCCGATGTTGTCGTGCTGATATTAGATGCAACCCAGGGTTTTGATGTTCAGGACAAACGAATACTCAGAGAAGCGGTGAACTTCAACAAAGGCATCATCGTCGCTTTAAACAAATGGGATATCGTCCCTGATAAAGACACTCACATTGTAAAAGAGTTTGAAGATTACATATACAATAAGGTTCCGACATTGCATTTTGTCCCGATAATCACAATCTCCGCGCTTACAGGACAGAGGATCCACAAAGTATTGGATATGGCCGAGAAGGTCATTGAAGAGCGACAGAAGAAGATTTCTACCAAAGAGCTTACCACCTTTATCTCAACGATTCTGAAAGAGCGGCCGATGCCTGTCAAGCGGGGCCGGCAACTGAAAATTCAATATGCGGTTCAGGTTAAATCGAATCCTCCCGTATTTAAATTTTTCATGAACAACCCTCAGGAATTGCCTGCAAACTACCGGAGATTTATCGAAGGCAAAATTCGTGAACACTTCGGTTTTGAGGGAGTTCCTATCACAATGGTGTTTCGACAGAAATAAACGCTATTTTCAATTAACTTTTGAATTGGTTCCTTCAAAGGGTTATTTTTAGCTAAATTATTACGCATCAAATTATATAATCTACAGCAGTATGCAACTACAGTTTGATAAGCCGGTCGCCAACCCGCTTTCCGATGATTATAAGAATGAAAGAAAATTATCTTTTCTTGAGAAGATCTATCTGCCGGAAATTTTCAGAGGTCTCTGGTACTCTTTCAAATTGATATTTAAACCAAAGTCCACACTGAACTATCCGGAAGAGAAGTGGGATCCACCGGCAATTTTCAGGGGGCGTCCCGTTCTTGTGAAGGATCATGATCAGGAGCGATGCGTTGCGTGCGGGTTGTGTGCACGTGCATGCCCTCCGCTGGCGATCAGTATGCAGGCCAGCGAAAGTGAGGATCCGAAGGAGAGGTATCCGGAGATGTTCGAAATCAATATGCTACGCTGCATCTACTGTGGATTTTGCGAAGAAGTTTGCCCGGAAGAGGCGATCGTCATGAGTCAGGAGTATGATCTGGTGTATGAATCACGTGAAGAAGCGATCTACGACAAAGAGAAACTTCTGGTGCCAAAAGAAGAGCTGAAAGAGCGGCTCGATTACCTTAAAGAGTATAGAAACAACCAGTTCGGACAGTTCTGGGATTTCCAGGAAGAGAATAATATTCACTCAGTCAGGGATCGGGACCGGGAATGGAATACCGGACTTTCACTTGTGGACATGCTCGAGCAGCAGAAGAAAAATGATGCCACAGAAGCCTCATCCCACTGGCCTATTTAATTACTGAAGACGTAGTGATGTCAGAGCAAGAGGTTACAAAGCAGACCCTGGACAATTTCGTTCAGGATGCTGCCTAACTCGCAGATGAGGCTGAAGCCCTCAAAGTGGTCATAGAAAGCGTCCCATATGCGGTTACACCGGAGGGAGGGATGTCCATCTTCAATAAACTTCGTTTGATAAATCACGCCCAGCACAGTTATTTCAGGCGTGTAATGGAATCGGTATTTTCAGAAAACAGTACCCTCAGACTCACCTCCGTTGCGCACTATACCGATACGTTTGAATCGGAACCTGATGATGAGGCAGATGTGGAAAGCGTGCTGCAGCTCATCATTAAAAATCGTACTTCATTTCTGAGCATGATTGATAAGTTTCCCTTTACCAGTTGGGAAAGAACCTTGGTGAATGAAGAAGGGGACACCATCACTTTACTCGATTTTGCCCGGGAGATGATCCGGGATGAAAGAAAACTGCTAAAGGAGATCGCGGACCTGGTCATGATCTATCAAAAAGAGAGAGAACAGCAACGTGAAATTGATAAAAAAGCAGCATCACGGCAACGCATTGCCGATCTCTAATTCAACTTTTACTAAACGGAAGTGGCAGGACTCCTTGTTATATTAACTTCGCTTATCATCGGAGTTTATCTGACAAGGAGACTATGTAACGACGCCCGTCATAAAGATATCCTCCGCATACTCTATGTTGCGATGGGTATCTCTGCAGCGGGAGTACTCTCTCAGCTCTTTTATCTGCCATACAGCCATGTTATTTACCAGGTCTGCTGCCTGACTGGAACTTCATTGCTACTGGTTTCTATGCTGATCTTCATCAGAAAATTAAAGCATGAGATTTTTCGATACCCCTTGTTTATGGCCTATTCACCTCTCATATTGCCTTTGACGTATCTGTTGATCTATGATGTGGCGATTCTGCGAGATATCCTTTTTGCAGGGATCGGGATCCTCCCGGTGTTGGTTGCGGTTATACTGATCGACAGTTACAAGAAAAAAGAAGCCGTACGGAGATACAGTATCGGAATTGCGCTTTTAATTTCATTGGTACTGATAAACAGAAATCTATCCCTTTTTCCATTTCAAATGCCAAACCTGGAACTCATCCTTATCGGAGTTGGGGGATTGGCTCTTTACTATCTGTTTCTATTGACTTTCAAAGATTTTCATATAAATACAAACCCTATAAATATTGAATGAAATGGCTACGAACAAAAAGGCTGTAAATTTTACACTTAAAAACACCAAGGGAGAGGAGACCACCCTCTTTGATGAGACTAAAAAAGGGAAAGTCGTCTTGCTCTTTTTCCCACTGGCCTTTACAGGCGTCTGTACCGCGGAGATGTGTACCACCCGGGACAATATGAAAATGTACAACGCACTGAACGCCTCGGTATTTGGAATTAGTGTAGACAGCCACCACACGTTGCATGAATTTAAAAAGCAGAACAATCTTAATTTTGAACTCCTGAGCGACTTTAACAAGGAAGTCTCAAGAGCTTACGACAGCTTCTATGAGGAGTTTAAAGGACTTAATGGTGTGGCAAAACGCTCTGCATTTGTTATCAATCAGGAGAATGAAATTATCTACAAAGAGGTACTTGAGAACTCATCTGAAGAGCCGGACTACAAGAAGATAGCAGAAGCACTTTCAAAATAGCCTAATTTGAAGCACTCTGATGCCAGTTAGAAGCTCTTTGTAGTGGGGGGCATCAGGTAGCTTCGCATAAGATCAACCATTTCGTCGGTATATTCTCTACTCTACTTTACATAATATATATTATAGTTCATTTATGTTATGTAAATTCGACCTGCAGAGGCTCGGTCCAACGACTTCATTCTCTTAGGTGAATGTGTCTTTCACCCTTATACACTTTCTGTCAGCATGGATCTTCTGACAAGTGAACTTTCTAAAAGGAACGTCCGATTCCTAAAGCCATTTTTTTGGCGAGCTCTTTCTCATGAACGCTCTGATTGGAATGGCATCTTCAATTCTGGCCAAACCTGTGGTTGAAATGCTTAGATCGGTTTGATCCCTTATGATGGGCAACTTCTCTGGCAGAATCGTACTAACAGAAATGTTTGAATCTAGAATGGCCATATCTGTTTTGGCCACACGTCCCAGTGGAAAGTTCTGATTGAGATGGCTATCTCTTTTATTGGCCAGACCTCTGGCAGGTACGTTCTCAACGAAATGACTTCTCTTGTTTAATGGACACCGCAGTCAGGAACGTCTTTCACTTCGGCACCATCTCATTCTCATCTGGCAATCCGGCCTCAACTGTCTGCATATCGGGAACTCGTACGCTTAACCGCAAGAGATATAGCTACATACAATCCCCTATAACCTTCCTGAACGATAAACTCCACGCTTTCGTGCTGCTCAACCTCTTTCGCTGCGGCTGATTATTTTGTAAGATTACTTACGGCTCAACTACTTTTGAATTCAATATCAAAAAGTCCATCCTGATTGCAATCAATTCGGATTTTATCCAGAATCGCATCGATATTTACAGCTCCCTGAATCAACAACTCTCCCGGCTTCTCACCTTTTGTAATTCTATTATCCACTCTGAATCGGTCAATCACCAGCAGTAACAGATTTTTACGGCCTTTAAAACCATTGTTCAAATATTCTTGAAGCCCCTCACTGCTGGTACATTTGATGACCGCCTCTCTATCTGGCAAACCGGTGGGATTAAAGGCTCCCTGCCGGTTATATTCAGGCCATTTTCTCTTCGATACTGCGTGAAAAATGATGTCGTTATTCATTCTTTTTTAACTTCTAAAAAATTGGTTACTTGTTGTGTTGCAATGTGCAACAGTGCATCCCCCTTGTGGATCACCGGATTCATACTCAGGCCGATTATTTTCCCTTTTAAACGGCTTTTGACGGTGTATTTTTCAGATCCATAGGGATCAGAGATATACCCAAGTACTTGAAATTTCTTGATATTATCTCCGATTTTAACTTTTGAGAGAAAGAGCCCGGCATAGGCCGCCCGTATCCAGGATGATTTTGCAAATATCTCAGGCTCGGCAGTGGCATGCGGGGCATTGCTGATCATATCCAGATATTTCATCAGTCGCAACGTACCGTTTATTCCTTCTGTAATTCCAGGCTCGTCCAGACGAAGAGTCTCTCCGGTTTCATATACCAGTATTGTCTTTTTATGCTGATGAACAGCTTTTCTGAAAGACTTTGAAATAAACGGAGAATGGAGGATTACAGGGGGTGAAAATGCCGCTGCCAGTTCCCGGTTGATTTGTTCATCAAATGTGCAACGGATCTGCGGATAGTTGGTACGGCTACCCCCACCCGTATGAAAATCGATACCATAATCGATCAGAGGAATGATCTCTTTCATAATGGTATGGGCCACCAATTTGGCCAGTGAACCTTGCGTACTTCCCGGAAAACTCCGATTGATATCCTTTCCGTCAGGAACTCCGCGAACATTCTGTATAAACCCATAAACATTCATCAGAGGAACTGCGATGACTGTACCACGCTTAGGCCTTATCAAATCGCGAAAGAGCAGCCGCCGTACGATCTCTATTCCATTAATTTCATCACCATGAAGGCCACCCGACAACAAGAGCACCGGCCCCGGCTTGTCTGACCGGATTATACGCACAGGAAGCGTGATATCGGTGTAGGTAGGTAGCCGGGCAATATTGAGGTAGATAAAACGGTCCTCTCCGGGCCTTACCTTTTCCCCGTTTATTTTGATAATATCAGGCATTGAGATTGATTCTTCGCCGTTTGTTCTTGTTCTCTTTTTTTCGCTCGATCAAGGTCACTGCATAATCCACTATTTTCATCGCAATGTCCCTCCCGGTTGCTTTTTCAATCCCTTCAAGGCCCGGAGAACTGTTCACCTCAAGAACAAGCGGGCCGCGGTCGGACTGAAGCAGATCCACACCCGCTACCTTCAGGCCCATTGCCCTGGCCGCCGTCAATGCAACTTTTCGCTCTTCTTTTGAGAGCTTTATCAGTTTACTGCTCCCCCCCTGATGGAGATTGGATCGAAACTCCCCTTCCTTCCCCTGACGCTGCATCGCCCCCACCACCTTATTACCTACAATAAATGCGCGTATATCTGCACCACGTGCTTCTTCAATAAACTCCTGTACGATGACCCGGGTTTTCATACTGTGGAAGGCTTCTATGATCGACTCGGCTGCCTTTTTTGTAGGCGCCAAAACAACCCCATACCCCTGAGTTCCTTCCAGAAGCTTCACAATCAACGGTGCCCCTCCTACGCTCTCTATCAACTGGGTAACCTCCTTACTATAATTGGTAAAGACGGTTTTTGGCATTCCCACCCCTGAACTGGAGAGGATTTGAAGGCTTCTCAGCTTGTCCCTGGATCGTACCAGAGCCTGAGACTCTACCACTACGGGGATATCCATCATTTCAAACTGGCGAACCACAGCTGCACCATAAAAGGTAACCGATGCTCCGATCCTGGGGATTACAGCTCCGATATTTTTTAAACTCATTCCGTTATAGTAAATAGAGGGCTTGTCCTGCTCTATCACGATATCACATTTTAAATGGTCCAGAACCAGCGGCTGATATCCCCGTGATTCTATAGACTGGATCAATCGCTTCGTGGAGTATAACGTTTTGTTACGAGATAGTATGGCAATCTTTAATGCGTTGTCTTGCATAGATTAAATTCCTTCACTTAAATACTTTTTAGATACATCGACGATAAATCGCCCGCTTAAAAACTTTCGACCCAGCAAGACAGGATACCGCATTTTGGAACGGTTGGAAAGGGAGAGTTCTATCACTCTTTCTTTTCCTGAAAACTGAACTTTTTGCTTGATGATAATCCTTTCTTCCACTTGCCCGTTGGAGCTTCTGATTTTTTTCATTTTGTGAACCCGGGCACGGTAGGGTTTGTTTTCATACTCGGGATGCTTTGGGTCCAATACGTGAAACACGACGATTTGTTCACCCTCTTCTGTAAAAAGTTTCACATTGTGGCAATGGAGGCTCGAGGTATATGCTCCGGTGTCAATTTTCGCATCAAGCTGATAGAGCGACAACTGAGGAAAATCGATCTTTTCGATCCGGCCTATGAGGATTTGCTTCTTAATGAGTCCCGGGATTGGTTAAAATGTTTTATATTGCCTTAAAATAAGGTGTTTTTAACTGGTCTGCATTCTCAATTTGCACTTTGGCACTCTAACCACCCTATGCTATGACGTTTTCGCATCCCGACACCCCATGGCTTCTGCTTGATACCCGCAGATGTAAACGAAATATCAACCGGATGGTCAATAAAATGGCTGCGGGAAACTGTACGTTCCGCCCTCATTTCAAAACCCATCAATCCGCTGATGTTGGTGAGTGGTTCCGCGAACAAGGCGTTGAGGCTATTACCGTCTCTTCTGTCTCCATGGGCCACTATTTTGCCTCTCACGGTTGGAGAGACTTGACCATTGCCTTCCCCTTCTACCCTGCCATGATCCCCGGTCTACAGGAATTGCAAACTAAGGCAGCTCTGCGGCTTTTTGTTAATAGCCCGGATCACATTAAAAAGCTCGATTCCGATTTGAAGGAGCCGTTCTCCTACTATATTGAGATCGATCCGGGTTATGGCCGCAGCGGGATTCCTTTCGAAGAGCAGGAGCGGATTGAGGAACTGGTTCTTGCAGCCGAACGGAGCTCAAAAGCCACGTTCCACGGATTTTATATTCATGATGGCAGAACCTACCGTTGCTCCGGAAAAGAGGAGGTTTTGAATAGAATTCAACCCTCTGTCGATATTCTCCTCGAACTGAAAAAAATCTATCCCCATGCAAAAATTTCGCTGGGTGATACTCCTTCTGCCAGCCTTATGGATGATGTGAGCTTTTTAGATGAGTGCACAGCTGGAAATTTTGTCTTCTACGACTGGACCCAGGTTCAGATCGGCAGCTGCACTCCGGATGATGTTGCTCTATATGTAAATATTCCAGTGGCACAGATAAAAAAGGAGAGTCGTACAGGAATACTCCACGGCGGGGCTGTCCACCTCTCAAAGGATTTTGTGGACGAGGCGTCGGGAAGAAACTTCGGCCAGATGGTACTCTATAGTAAAGAAGCGGAGATTTCTGTCCTCGATGGGTATATCGGTGCCATCTCACAGGAACATGGAACCATTCAGCCGCTGCCAGCAGAGTTTAGTGAGGACTGGGTTACGGTCATACCGGCTCACTCCTGCCTCACCGCCAACCTGCACAACGCCTACATCACCGAAAACGGTAAGACCCTGAACAAACGCATCTTGTCTTGAAGAATCAGCTGACCGTTGAAGAAAAATTTTCAAGACTATGGCCCACTGCAGCCGTTGTCTCGCTATTTGCAGCTCTGATTTTCTATCTGCTCTATGTCAATACGGAGAATGCACTTAATGAAAGCTATTTCCGGGTCTTGTCGTTTGCCTTTTTTGCTGCCGGTATTCTTGTTCTCTTCAAACTTAAAGACGGGAAGGTAACCCTTCGGATGGAAGTGTCAGCCAACAGGGAACTCTCTATTCATTACCAGACAAAGAGAACGACGATTGCAGAGGAGGTGTGGAACCTGGATGATATTGCTTCTGTAAAGATCGATGAGATGCCCAACAACAGCCTCTCAAATGATATTGTGCGGGGTGACCGCTGCATCAAGGTTCGGTACAGGAATCATACCGATTGGATCTATCTGAATAATCTGAGTAATCGGGTTATTCCGCTGAAAAAGGAGGATGCAAAGAGAGTGATGGAATTCATTCAGAGGAATTTAGAAGAGGATCCTCCGCTTTAAAATACACTCTCTTCCATTGGATCGGGATCATCGGTGAAGGCCTGTTTCCAGAAAATATAGACTCCGGCGGCCAATCCTTTCAAAATGAAAAATGAGAAAACAATCATCAGCCCGATATCCTGAAAGATGATGATAATCAGAAAGTAGACGGCAAAAAGGATCAGACGGCTTTTATGCTTTCTAACCGACTCCCGGTCGAAAGGTGGTATTTTATCAAACGGAATCGTACTGACCATCAGAAAGGAGAGCACTATAATGACAGGGATCAGAACGGAAATCACCCCCTGATTCAGCATCTCAAACAGATCCAGCCGATTCCGGAAGGTAAGATAAAAAGAGGCCAGCATAATGGCGTAGGCCGGGATGGGCAGCCCCCTGAAATAGTCCGCCGGTTCCGACCTGGCTTCCACATTGAAGCGGGCAAGACGCACCGCTCCGCAAAGGGGCGCCAGAGCTGCCAGCAGGATGCCAACAATCTGGAGCTCGTGAAGAGCAAAATGGTACATCAGAAATCCCGGAGCCACCCCAAACGAGACCACATCACATATAGAATCCAGTTCCATCCCAAAATCGCTCGTAGCATTGGCCAGTCGGGCCATAAACCCGTCTAAAACATCGAACATACCTGCAAGTACAATCAGCCATGCTCCTGTTACCAGCTTACCCTCAGCCACCATAATGATGGAGATAAAGCCACAGAGAAGATTCATCAGCGTGAAAAAACTGGGTACGACAACCCTTGGAATCGGTTTGATCTGGCGCCTTTTGAATCGAGTTTTCTGAATGGGATATTTCATTCCGTCATGATTTGCCCTATAATGGTTTCACCCGCAACAGTAGTGTCTCCAACCTTCACATTGATTGCCACGTTTTCTGGCACCAGAATATCCATCCTGGAACCAAATTTCATAATTCCAAAGCGTTCACCTGCCACAACCTCCTCTCCTTCATTCAGATGATAGACAATCCGCCTTGCCAGAAATCCGGTGATCTGCTTGAAAAGAATCCTTGTTCCGCTTTCATGACGCACCCCGAAATGGGCCCGTTCATT
Source organism: uncultured Balneolaceae bacterium (assembly GCA_938003885.1). Lineage (GTDB taxonomy): Bacteria > Bacteroidota > Rhodothermia > Balneolales > Balneolaceae > Rhodohalobacter. The sequence continues at coordinate 20,455 of CALKWT010000170.1, forward strand.
CTGCTCCGAGGCCAGATCTTCCCAGGCCATGAGGTATTTACCGGGATAATATTTCAGGTATTCCAGCTTTCCGGTGAGCGGGATCCTGTTGACATGAACATTGAGAGGTGAGAGAAAAATACTGATCTGTGTTACATTTTGATTCAGATACTCTGATTCCGGGGTCTCCTGAATCAACACGACTTTCCCATCGGCAGGGGAAATAATCTTGTTGGTGGTATCCGGAATCACTCGCTCCGGATCACGAAAAAAATAGAGTATAAAAAAACAGAGCAGAATCAGCAGTGCATAGATGATATACTGAATAGGTGCCGGCAGATAGGTGGCACCGAAGGCCACGATCAAGGCAAACAGAAAAACAACAAATATAGTACCAAGCCCCTCCTTTGCAATCATTGCACTACCCTCCGAATGTTCTTAAAATATCATTGAATGTAATGAGGATAAAAAGTCCAAGCAGAAAGATGAAACCAATCTGCTGAAGCCCCATTCTCACCTTTGGAGAAGGTTCTCTTCGGGTAATCCCTTCGTAAACCAGGAACATAAAATACCCGCCGTCAAGGGCTGGAATAGGCAGCATATTCATGATCGCCAGGGTAATACTCAAAAAGGCCGTTATATTCCAGAAGCCGTGCCAGCCTCCCGCATCTGTTGCCTCTTTAGTGATATTGGCTATAGCTACCGGACCGCCCAGGTTGTCTCTGATGGAAATGTCCCCGGAAAACATCTTTCCGATCCCCTTTATGATTCCAAAGAACGTATCGCTGGTTCTGTTGTAGCCAATGACAAACGATTGTGCAAGGCCGTAGGATCTGCGCTCGAAGTCAAAAACTTCTGCCGGATTTGGTGACTGAATTCCAATGGTTTTCGTTTGGGGATCGGGTGTAACAACCAGAGAAATCCGTTCACCGCCGCGTTCAACCTCTATGGGAATATCTCCATCACTGTCCTGTATCGCTTCCACAACCTGTACCCAGTATGAGATCTCCTTTCCATTGGCTGACACGATCCTGTCTCCCGGCTCTATACCCGCAGATTCAGCCGGACTGTCCGCCATAACAGCAGAGATGGAGCTGGGCAAACCGAGGGTTTCGTCCAGGAAATGGCCCTCTTCGTTGATCTGATCCAGAAAATCCGGAGGGGTCTGGATGTTGAGCCTCTCCCCGTCCCGCAGTACCATAAATGTTAGATCCCTGGAAGTAATTCTGGAAGGGCTGAAAAGCTGATTAAAATACTCTACCTCTTCCCCGTTCACACCGATAATCTGATCTCCTGTCCGGATCCCGATCCTGTCTGCCAGTGATCCTTCGCGTACATAGATCCCCTCTATAGATTTTACCGGAATGACGGTTTCCCCATAATTCCAGGCAATCCCGGTATAGATGATTACACCCAGAATCATATTGAAAACGACACCCGCCAAAATCACAACAATCCGCTGCCAGACCGGTTTGCTGCGGAACTCATCTGGCTGTGGCTCCTCGTCTACAAAGCTATCATCCATTGTTTCATCAATCATCCCCGCGATCTGAACATATCCGCCCAGGGGAGTCGCGCCGATTACATACTCGGTAACCTTCCCTTTCCACTTGACGATCGCCGGCGGAAAGCCAATTGAAAACCTGTCAACTCTCATCCCAAAATACTTGGCGGCAATGAAATGTCCGAACTCATGCACTGTCACCAGAATAAAAATGGCGGCAATGAAAATGAGAAGTGTCGTCGATATACTTAATAACCATTCCATAGTTTACCGTAAATATGATTGTGCAAATTTCCTCGTTTCGAGATCTGCCTGAAGTAATGTATCAGGGGATAACGTAGAATCGGTATGAATCTTTTCCAATGACTTTTCAATAATTTCTGGAATTTCAATATAGCGAATTTCCTCTTTTAAAAACCTTTCTACTGCAACCTCATTCGAAGCATTGAGCACTGCGGGTTTGCAACCTCCCTGACGGATGCTCTCAATGGCCAGATTCAGGCAGGGAAACCTCTCGAAATCCACCGGTTCAATATCCATTCGGATCCTCTCTGAGTAATCAAGTACCGGGTTATTGAATGAGACTCTTTTCGGATAAGTAAGTGAGTAGAGAATGGGTACTTTCATATCCGGGGGGCCCATCTGAGCCTTTGATGAGCCATCTTTAAATTCAACAATGGAGTGCAAGATACTTTGAGGATGTACCACAGGGAGAATCTGATCAATCTCCAGATCGAAAAACCATTTCGCTTCGATAATTTCCAATCCCTTGTTCATCATCGTAGACGAGTCGACAGTAATTTTCGAACCCATCTCCCAGTTAGGATGATTCAGGGCATCTTCGACACGGATCGTTTCCATCTGTTCCCTGGTAAAGTTACGGAACGGGCCACCGCTTGCTGTGATAATGATCCTTTGGATATCGTCTACATCCTCCCCGATCAGACATTGAAGCATCGCAGAGTGCTCTGAATCCACCGGAATCAAATTTCCTGACTTAAAAGCCGGCAACTTGCTGATCAGATCACCCCCGGCCACCAGAGACTCCTTGTTGGCCAGGGCTACCCGCTTCCCTCGCTTCAGGGCTTGATAGGTCGATTTGAATCCGGCAAACCCAACCAGGCTATTGAGCAGAATATCGTAATCTGCACTCTCCGCAAGTGCATTTAGTTCGCTAATCCCATAACCGATAGTGGCGGGTTTGTGAATCAGCAGGGATTCGAACTCCTTCCGATGTGATTCATCTCCAAGAACCACATATTCAGGTTTATATTTGTTAACCTGGCTGGCAAGCTTCTTATAACTGTTGTTCGCTGATAAAAGATGGACAGTGGCCAGGTTCGTCTCATCTATCACTTCCAATGCCTGCGTCCCTATGGAACCGGTGGATCCAAAAATTGCTAGTTTCTTCTTCAAATTGTTTGAATAATTCTTAAGTATACATTCTCGAAGACTCTGCTATCATGTGCCGTAATGCAGTTTATGCTGACACCTGATTGCACGAGGCCTGATCGCCAGCATTTCTATGTTCAAATTACTGCTATCCTGCTGGTTTGTATGGCTAGTCCCTTGAAACTGATCCATCACTCCCCCTGCCTTGTCACCCGATGTAGTGCTCATACTGCAACCCCATTCGAGGCAAGATCAGAGGGCAGGATCGTGAGTCCTCTGTTCAGTAATATAACCATTACACAGTTTCATTAAATCCCGATTTCAGGTAGATGCATGCGAGCATTCTCCCCGCCTTCTTTTTTTCCCGCCTGTAGGAGTAAAATCGAGTATCTTCCATCGTACAATATTCTGATGTGTGGATATTACTTTCCGAAACCCCAGCTTCCAGCAGTTCTGAAAAGAGAAATCCTTTAAGATCGATGTGAGGTTTATCCCAGCTGACGTAATCACAGAATTCATTCGGGAACTGCCGGGCTACCTCCTCTCCCACTTCAAAGTTTTCCAGACTGATACAAGGGCTTATGTAAGCTCTCATATGTTGCGGATCTCCACCTGCCCCGTTCATTTTTTTTATTCCTTCCCGGACCACTCCTGCTGCTGCCCCCCTCCATCCTGCATGAAAAGCACCGATCACCCTATTTACCGGATCAGCAATCAGAAGGGCTGCACAGTCTGCTACCTGGATACCCAGTACAACATCGGTACTGTTGGCGACCAGGCCATCTGAGTTGTCATAGATACCCGGTTTAACCGCAAAGGCGACGCTGGAGCCATGCACTTGCCTTCCCAGAGCCAGTTTGGATGCCTCAAGATCACGGTAGGCAAGCAGATATTCAGCACTTCTACAGAGCTGGTCTGGTGTATCGCGGGTGCTCAACCCGATATTGATCCCTTCATAGAGACTCCCTTCCACCTTGTGATCTCTGTTCGCTGGTGCGAAGAACGCTCCTGTGATGGAATTGTTCAGGTGCTCGGGTTCAATGAGATCAGGCATGATCAGAAAAAAAGGAGAGCAGCTTGGTTTCAATTTTCTGATAGGGAAACTCACGACCCGTCCAGAGCTGGAAAGAGCGGCTACCCTGATGGATAAACATCTCCAATCCTCCTATACACTGGAGCGCCAGATCTTGAGATTCCCTTAAAAACTTGGTGTGCAAAGGATTGTAGATTAAGTCGTAACAAATTCTATCCAAAAGCCAGGAGATTTCACTCTCTCTTACAGGTGAACGATCTGTGGCAGGGTGCATTCCCAAAGGCGTGCTATTTACCACAATCGAGACAGGATCCATCACGGCCGTCCACTGATCATAGGAGATGATTTCTACATCCGGATGATCATTCGATACCGCTAAAGGGTTCCGTGAGACCAGCCATACTTTTCTGATTCCAATTTCAAAAAGTGCGGTTACTACAGCCCTGGAAGCCCCCCCTGTCCCAAAGATAAGCGCCTCTCGCCCATCCAGTTCATTCCGAAAAGGTTCCAGCGGTTTTAAAAACCCATAGATATCGGTGTTGTGCCCGATTAACCGCTCTTTCTCTTTTACAATAGTATTGATAGCACCAATTTTTCGGGCTTGATCTGTTACCTCATCCACCGCATCCATGAAGAGCTGTTTATACGGAAGAGTGATATTGCATCCCCGGAATTGAGGCCGGCTGCACCATGCGATAAATGAGTTAACTTCATCTGGTTGCAGATCGATGGCTACATACTTTTCCTGAAAACCGTAATGGTCAAGCGCAGCCTGATGCATTAACGGGGAGAGGGAGTGGGAAATGGGATGTCCGATCACAAAGTAGTGCGGTTCCCTGGAGTAAGTTGATTCAGTAAACTCTTTTAACGTAAATACCATTTAGCAAATACGAGGGCTGCAATAAAGACGGTCTCTTTCCATAAGTAGGCAGGTAGACTCTGGTTCCTGCTTCCTGATCATCCGGGAAACAGGATAGTTACTATGGATTCTGAGCAGAAGAGGCCCGGAACCCGTGGAGATAAAAGGAAGATACGGAGGGTACCTTCCAGATGAATTAGAGGTGTTCTGATCTTATACACACTGCTTGAGAAACAGAACAGCAGATAAAAAAAATGCGGCCCTTTTCAAGTTATGGCCGCATCAGTATTCTACCCTTCGCCTATCAGATCAAGTTGTAACTTCACTTGGCTTCTCTGCCTGCTCTTCATCCTTAAACGTATCGGTTTCCGCCAGCTTTTTAAATGTCTGGAGGTCCTTTGCCAGCTGATCCGGGAGTTCCTCAATAAATTTTGCAAGCTCTTCGTCCGCTTCGCCAAAAAATGTACGATAATCCAGGGAAAAATCTACCCTTGTCCGCTCTCCGTTATCCAGCGGCGTAAAACGAATGGTCCCGGTCTGGTTTAGATTTCCATTGATGGTGATCCAGGCAACCCGGGTATTTCTCAGATTGTCAATAATATTCGTTGTCCATCGGAATTCCTCTCCGCCGATTTCCGTTATGTAAGTAAATGTCTGGGAATTTACTTTCTCGATCGTATCGATGCGTTCAAGAAATTTGGTGTAGTGGACAGGATTGTTTAATAATTCGTAAACTTTGGCTAAAGGTAAGTCTACTTCAATTCGTTCGTGCGCCATAAGTATATTTTCGCTTCGGAAATGAAAGTTATGATTCAGGTTGAAATGAATTACGTAAATGCAGGTAACACAAACCCACAATGCTTCTAAAATAAGCATATTTTGATTAAGCATCAATGTTTTTGAGAAAATGAATAGTATTTTTTCATCTATCCCTCGATTTTTCATATTATTCCGGCTTTTGGCTGATCCATCAGCAGTTGAGGCGGGGCTACCCGTCAGATGAGATATCAGGGTCTGCTCAAAAGAACATTTTAAAGAGGGCGTGAGAAGAGAGTTCAAGAGTGGCAGAACTGGCTTATGCAGAGCGACATCATTTTGAAGACAGAGCCTCACAACTGGCAGATGGCGCGTTTCCCGCAACAAACCCATACCGGGATGTTTTGAGTATTGGCCCGAAGGCTACTGATTCTCTCCGTTAATCAGATGCTCAAAAGTGGAGCGGACCTTCTTAAAAACCTCTTCTCTGCTGGCAGAAGCATCGAGAACTTTAAAGCGGCTCTCCTCCTCTGAGATCCGGTCATAACCGTCTGCAACTTTTTCGAAGAATTGAACTCCTTCTTTTTCCATCCGGTCTTTCTCCTGGCCACCCATTCGGATCGCAGCCATCTCTGGAGAGATTTTTAAATAAAAAGTAAGATCCGGAACAAGGCCGTGTGCCGCAAGCGCATTTAACTCCTTGATTTTATTAATTTCAATAGCTTCCCTTGCATGCCCCTGATAGGCGAGTGTTGAGTCGTAGAAGCGATCCAGGATAACAATATCTCCCTTATCCAAAAGCGGTATTACTTTCTCCCGGATCAGTTGCGAGCGGGCAGCAGAAAAGAGCAGGAGTTCGGTAACCGGATTCATGGCACCCTTTTGATGCAGAAGAATTGTTCTGATCTGCTCGGAGAGACTTGTTCCACCCGGTTCACGAAAGACAGAGAAACGTATCCCCTTCTTTTCCAGGTACTCTCTGAGAAGTGCAATCTGTGTAGATTTCCCACACCCGTCGATACCTTCAAAAGTGATCAGCCACCCGGGTTTGGTCATTGCGTCCTTAAGAAGTTAAAATCGTCCATCTCTGCAACCGGCTCTTTGGGCATAATAAAGTTCATAGCAATATAGAGGAAAATGAGAAGGCCGGACCCTAAAAAAGCCCCTGTTACAAAAAGAATTCGCACCAGAGTGGAGTTGATTCCAAGATACTTTGCCAACCCTCCGCAGACTCCGCTGATTCGCTTGTCCGTGCGGCTTTTCATCAATTTATGAACCTTTGCAGTTTGATATGGGTGGTTCTTGGTTCGCCTCCGGCTCCGTTTTTCATCCTTCTCATAGAGAAATTCATCCAGTTTGTCGTAGGTTTGCCGGATGGCCTCCATCTCCTTCTCTGATATTTTCTGCTTCTTTCTGTTCTTTACAAAAGCAGTGAGCAGCATAAACAGCAGAAGAGTCCCTCCTGCTATCGGAGCAATCGTGATGAGAGCCGAGAAAAATGCGGGCGTATTGAATCCAAAAAACGCAGAACCGATCAGGTTGCCAATATAGGCAGTGGCAGTCATAACAAGGCCAATCCCTGTGACTGTAGCGATATTCCAGATCGATTCCGGCTTTTTCTCCTCCTTTACTTCCAAAAAATCATCCAATGTAGAGCGAAGATCCTGTTCAGTGATGTTCAACGTTCTTTCCATTGGTTCAACCTGATCTTTTAGTATCGTACATTCATTTCACAATTCACTTACGGCTATTGTCTCATTTGGTTTCAAAGAATTTACCGAACGATCGTTTCCTCTGTCACAAGCAGATCCATCGGTATGTCAAAGACATCCGTGGGTATAGGAGTCTCAAAGAGTTGAAAATGATACAACAGGCCGATTTTAACAGCTTTTGTTTTTAAAAGCAACCGGTCATAATACCCCCTTCCAAAACCCAGCCGGTTTTTAAAGATATCTCCTGCCAACATCGGTACAAATATCAGATCCAATCGCTCCGGTGAGACGAGAGTACCACGGACCGGCTCTGGAATCCCCCATTTGCCGCTCTCCAGATCGCCCAGTTTCTCAATCCGATAGTGATCGAGCTGGTGGTTTGCAACAACTTTCGGCACCACAACTTCTTTGCCTCTTTCAAAGGCGCCACGAATCATCGGAAGTGTATCCACCTCATTTTTATGGTGAATGGGTACGTAGCTGTGAATGACTTTTGATGTCCGGAACAGCTCCATCTCCAGAATACGGCTGCAGATACGGGAACTGCGTTCTGCTGCGATATCAGCAGACAGGTGATCCCTTTGCCTCTGGAGTTCGGTACGCAGCTCCTGCTTCTGTTTCCGGATCGATTGGGGCATCAGAGGTAGATCAGTTTATGGGTATCAACGGAGAGATCGCCAAGATTATCCAGTAACTCCTGCCAGATATGAATACCATATTTATTCATAAAATAGAGAAAGGCAACCTCTCTCTCCTGAAGGTTCCGGTTCGGAAAAAGACTCTTCTGAACTTTAGAGATCCGGCTGATCTGAATCCTCTCCTGATCCTTGACCGATCTGTACACCTTCCCTTTCACTTTATTAAGATTATTAAGAAAATGTGATTTGGCTTTTTTGGCTGTTCCCTCCAGGGTGGAATCGATCTCCTCTATCTGACGAATACTATCTGCAGAGGCCGCTTCAATCTTTTCTGCCCAATTCCTGAAAATTTCCTCTATGTCAGGCGCATCTGAGCGTTCAATATATTCACGTTCCAGATCTTCAATTCGCTGACTGAAGTCCTCCATTCTGAAAGGCAACCTTTGAAGGTTCCTCTCCACGGCACTCTCCACGATCGTCGCACTCAAACGGGGAAGAATCACAGGCATCGGGAGATTAAACGCTTCATAGAGCGGTTTTAACTGAGCATAATAGGCCACTTCCCCGGGACCCGCCACGTAGACCACATCGGGTAGCAGCCTGCTCTGTAATATGGGACGGAGAAATACATTGGGTGAGAACTTCTCCGGCGATTCAGCTATCCTTGCAGTAAGTTCACTGTCACTATAGGTTCTTCCACTATTTTCTTCTACCCAGTGGCCGTCTTCCGCACTTAATTTATTTCTGTTCCCTTTCTCATCTATCAAAAAGAGATTGGACTTCTGTACCTGAACCTGACCACTATACCCCTCTTTTTCAAGCGCTTCGGTCTGTCTTGTCAGGGCCTCATAGATCGCATCTTTTCGGCTGACCGACTCTGTAAAGATATCCCGGGTAACCTCCTTGGCCCATCTGTGATTTGAACCACACAAAATGAGGCCCTCTTCTGCAAACAGATTCATGATCAGGGTACCAAAAGCGTAGCCAAACGTTTTACCACTGGAGTAGCCTTTTCTCAGAAGGTCCCATACTTGGGGGGAGAACTCTGTCTTAAATTGCGACTCCGCAATCTCCCGGATAAGGGCATCTACCCGATTATCAAATGGAATTTCATGTACCCTGGCGTCCAGATTATCCGGCTTATCGTAAAAAAAGCGACGAATATCCTCCCCTGCCGGCAGATTAAATTCAGCAGCCTCTTCATAGTCATGATCCTCATCTGCCAGCCAGAAAACCGGTACTACCGGCCGGTTATACGTTTCCTCAATCTCCCGGGCTTTCCGGATGGCGGTAGCAATTTTGTAAACGGTAAACAGAGGACCGCCAAAAATGGTGAGCTGCTGCCCGGTTACGACAACGAGCCCATCCTCCTCTTCCAATTTTTTAATGGACTTTTCGATATGAGGATAGGTGCCAAATTGTGCATTGTAATCGCGCAGGTATCTGCCCAGCTCTTTGCGGTCTCCTCCATACCTGTAGCTATCGATTTTTCTTTGCAGATCTTCCTGCGAAAAAGGGTTGGTTTCATAAAAACGAAGCAGCGTCTGCTCCTGATTGATATAGTTTTGAAAAAGTTTTGGGAAGGGTAAGTTGCTGAAAGAAATTGACTCTATTTTCACGTTATCCTTTTAACTTATTGATATGGTCACGTAGTTTGGCTGCCTTTTCATAGTTCTCTGTATCGATGGCCATTTGCAGCTCTTTTTCAAGCTCTTCTACCTGGTTCAGTTCAGAATAGCTATCTTCCTGACGCTCCTCATTTTCGATCTCTGCCGACGTATTTTCTGTTTCGATTCCCGCTTCATCAACAACATGGGAAGCTGCGAAAATAGGGGCGTTAAAACGAATGGCCAGGGCAATCGCATCACTCGGCCGGGCATCCAGTTCGATTGGCTCCCCGTTTTTCGAGCAGATGAGATGGGCGAAGAATGTTCCTTCATTTAAATCGTATATAATCACTTTTTCGATTTCTGAATCAAAACTTAAGATGATATTCTTAAGAAGGTCATGGGTCATAGGCCGTGGCGGCTTGATATTTTCGAGCTCCAGGGCGATCGCCTGAGCTTCAAACGTACCAATGATGATCGGCAGTCTTCTATTCCCATCCACTTCAGACAATATGAGTGCGTAGGCACCCCCGCTGCTCGGGCTGGTGGACAGGCCTAAAATGTCCATTTTAATGTTCTGCAATGTCATCTCCTTTATTTAAACGTTCGTTATCACCTGAATTTAACCATTTTTTGAATGCGGTTAAACAGATACTCCTGATGCGGCTCTCCTGCATGCTTCCATACTTTGTATGTTTTTCTTACTAACCAGTATTTTGAATTTCTTTATTCTAAAATAAGGCTATATTTATAAATCTCCGAACGATGGTTCAATAGCGGTCATTCCCCTTCAGCCTTCAGGAGTGTGCCGTTGTTCGTTGGCCGCAGATTATAATTTAAATTCCGGATCTTCTGAGTCGTTTCATTTCATTAGCAATACAGATTCTCACTTCCATGATTATCGGTATCGGTATACTGGCGATCATGAACTATGTCAATATGCTATTTTATTCAACGGAGGGCCTGGCTGAGTCAGAATTGTTTAACCATAATGCATTCCTGGCAGGCAAGCTAACCTCCCTGTTTACATCTGTCTTTTTCGCTGCCTCACTCTCCACCCTTCTCTTCCATCAGGCCGAAGGCCGGCTGCCTGCACTCCTTATCGGAGGAATATTTTCAATTTTCTCCCTGGCAGATGCTCTCATGGGCAACTACCCCACTCTGTATGGCGCTCTTTCAATTCTGATCTGCATCCCTTCGGCTCTCCTTGGATATCAATTTTCACTCAAATTAAATAAATAATTATGGCAGTACGCATCACAAAGGAAAGAAATCCCCGAAACGGAAAGCCGGTGACCGTAGTTTCAAATATCCAGCACAACCCGCAAGTTATCGATAAGCTTTCTGCGAAGATCAAAAAAGCGTGCGGGGCAGGCGGGACAGTTCAGGGAAAAACCATAACTGTTCAAGGTTCACATGAAGATAAGATTCGAAAATTATTGGAGAAAGAAGGAATTTCAGTTAAATAGCCTATTTTGTATCATTTTAGCCCTTTCAACGTATGGTACGAAGTACAATGCGGATGTTCATGAACGAATGATATGACTGGTCTTATAAAGCTAAAATTTATTCCTCTTCTCTTTTTGCTGGTTCCACTCTGCACATCCACTGCCTTGTCAAGGGATTTGCAAACGACAGAGGAGGATACCTTGCGGGTAGGCCTGGTGTTAAGTGGCGGAGGGGCCCTGGGAATTGCTCATATTGGAATTCTGGAAGCGATCGAAGAAGCAGGGCTTCGTATAGACTATATTACAGGAACAAGTATCGGAAGCCTGGTTGGCGGGCTTTATGCTATCGGATATTCCACAGAGCAGCTGGTTGAAATTGTGGAATCCAAGAATTTCATGGAGCTGTTTACGGAGAGCAGAAACCGGAGACATATATCCAATTATGAAAGGCCGCATGAAGGCCAGACCATCGCCTCTTTTCCAATTGACAAGAATAAAATTGACCTGCCGATCAGTATTATCAGCGGTCAGAATGTCTACACCTTTATCTCCCGCCTTACCTGGGGGGTTCACGGCATAGATGATTTTAACAATTTTATGATTCCTTTCCGTGCGATCGGTACAAATCTCGAAACGGGTGAGGCGAAGGTGTTCAGTTCCGGTTATCTGCCCGATGCACTCCGGGCCAGCATATCCATTCCTTCGGCATTCTCCCCCCACGCTATAGACGAGGAGATCTATATAGATGGAGGACTCATCCGGAATATCCCTGTTCAGGATGCGATAGATATGGGTGCGAACTATACCATTGCAGTAGATGTCAGTTCTCAACTCATGTCTGCTGACAGTTTGAATACTCTCGCCTCCATCCTGAATCAGAGTGTGAATTTCAGAATTATAGACAATTCCACCATACAGAAAGAACTTGCCGATTATAACATCCGGGTAGAAGATCTGGACTCTTATTCTGTCCCCGATTTCACTCATAGCCGGGAAATTCTGGAGATCGGACGAGAACAGGGAAAATTACATCTCGACAAGTTTCGGGAGCTGGCCGCCATGCAAAATGGTTCACCTCCAGAGCGTGAACGTATAGACATTTCTGCCAGTCTGCCCATCTCAGAAGTTCACATCTCGGGAAATACGATCTATGATGATGAATTTATATTGAGAAGGCTCGACTTTACCCCTGGAACCAGCCTCAATGCTGATATCATTGAAGAGAGGGTTACACGGCTCTACAGCTCACAATATATCAGCAATGTGATCTACCGGATCATGCCTGTAGAAGAGGATGAGTACCATCTGGAAATACATATTAATGAGAGTAAAGTCAATGAGTTCAAAGTGGGACTCAACTACGATAATGATACCCAGGCGTCTATCCTGCTGGAGGCGAATTTCCAGGATCTGCTTCATGCCGGATCGATCAACCGAATTGATGCCAGGCTGGGTGATCAAATTCGCTTCTCCGGTGATTATGTCTACTACGGGGCGATGGGTTCCCGGCTTGCCATACTCACCTCTGTAACGTTCAATTCTGAAAAAGTAGACTGGTACAGCGAAGGAAAACGTGTCTCCCAGTTTCAGGATAACTACTTCCGGGGGGAGATCTCAGCCGGCAACTATTTCAGCACGCAAAACCTTTTTATCCTCGGGATCCGAAAGGATTTCAATACTCACAGGGAAACTATTAATCCCGATACGATTGCCGTGTCAGACAAGGACTACCATGCGGCTATCGCCAGGTTTACCCGGGATACATTTAACCGTCGCTCCTATCCTAATCATGGCACCAAAATGATCCTGGAGGGTGCCTACAGCGATCCGATACTCTTTAGCCCGGTATCCTTTTTTGCAAGTACGCTATTTTATGAAGGATATTACCAGGTGACTCCAGAACTCTCTTTTCGCAACTCATTGTGGGCCGGATATACCACAGGCAGGGATCTGCCCTGGTCTTACTGGTATTCACCTAACCGATATAATGCGGTATTCGGAGAGATCCGATTTGGGGGAATCCCCCGATATAAAGCTTCCTCCCGGAATGTTCAGATGATCTCTGCAGGTATTCAGCTCGAACCGGTTTACCACCGGTTTATCAATCTGGATTTCTATACAGGGAAGTTTCTGGATCGCTGGAATTTTGATTTTTTCAATGAGCTGGAGACCGGCTTCTCTTTGGGTGTGGGCGCCCACACCATCATCGGTCCGCTCACCTTGCGATTTTCTAACAGCACCTTAAATAATTTCCTATTTGAACTGCAAATCGGCCATACATTTTGAAGGAAAAAGAAACCATACTTCAGGAGATCTCTCTCATCAAAGAGGAATTGGAAGAGTCACCGGAATCGCCTCAGCTGTTAAATGATCTGGGCGTGGGTTACTACCTGGTTGGAGAGTATCTACTCTCTATTGAGTCTTTAAAAAAAGCGGTACACCAGGAACCTGAGAATCCTGTCTATCACTTCAACCTGGGTAACTCTTACTCGGAGGTTGAAGCATTTGAAGAAGCGATCTCCTGCTACCTGAAAGCTTTGGAGCTGGACCCCTCCCATCTGGGTTCACTTGCAAATTTAGCACATTGCTACGAAGAGCATGGCGATAAGAACAGAGCGTATGACGTGTTTTCCTATATTGTGAAAACTGCCCCCGATGATCCTCTCTCTCATTTTAATTTTGGGAACTTTCTGCTTCGACAGAACAGACACATCGAAGCTGTAAAATCGTTCGAACATACCCTGCTACTCGATTCGGAGTTTACAGAAGCGTATTATAATATTTCATGGGTTCTGCAGCAGGCCCGTCTATATGGTAAAGCTGAAGAATATGCATTAAAAGGGTTGGAAACAGATCCCGGTAACGATGATTTACAGCAACTCCTTGCTAATATCCGATCGGAGGCCGGGTAACTTCACGCCCTTTTTGCGTTGAATCCAGCTTTTGTTTCTCTGAAGGGTCTCTCTTTCCAGCTCCAATGCAAAAAGTGCAGACATTTTCTGGGCAAACCCGGGACGTGCTTTTATTTTTGGTAGCTCTCCTAACATCCGGGGTACATCATAGTCATCGTCGGAATAGTTGTTTTGGCCCTGCTCAGAGGGATGCATTCTACAGCATGAACTACCGGAATTCTGATATTTCAGATAACCGGGTTCTATTTTGGAATTTTCTGACATAATGATACAGCATATAGTGTTTATAAATGAATTCTACACTAGATACTGTACCTTGGGGAGAATGTTTCCATCTCCTGGAAAAAGAAATCGTACCGGCCGGAAAAGTCCGGCCGGGATTTACTTTAAACTTTCAGCTCTTTAACAGGCGGGGTGTCAGTAACTCTCTGACTTCACATAATCCCCGATAATCTCCTGAATCTGAGCCCGGCCTCTGTTGATACGGGATTTAACTGTACCCATGGCCGTACCGGTGATTTCTGATATCTCTTCATAGGTGAGCTCTTGAATATCTCTGAGCACGATGACCTCACGAAAATCCTCATTCAGTTCCATAAGTGCTTTTTCAAGCTCTCCAATAGAGTTTTTCAGATGAAGCGATTCATCTTGTAAAATCGTTGTATCCTCAATTTCAAACACTCTGTCATCTGGATCCGATTCATCAGCGTGAATGCTGAATGTTTTCATACGTTGCTTCTTCTTGTACATCGTTTTTGCGAGATTGAGAGCAATCGTGTAGATCCAGGTAGACAATTTCGCGATACGCTGATAAGAGTAACGGCTTCTGTACACCCGAAGAAATGTTTCCTGCACCAGATCTTCGCAATCTTCATGGTTATGTGTATAACGGTAGAGAAAGTTGTGCAAGCGATCTTGAAACCTGTGAACGATGATGTCGAAGGCCGGTGCGACACCGTTTTGCAGCTGCTCCATTAAATCTTCGTCACTTAACTGATAGAGGTTAGCTATTTTCGTTGCTTCCATGTATGTACTCCGGTCATTGTTACTGTTTGAACATTACCGGACGTAGATACTATCCGATAATGCGTTGTATCAGCATGAGAAATATTGTGGAGTCATCAAGTGTCGAAAAACCTTTTGCTGCTCTGTCTGCATCAAGAAGGCTTTCAAATATCCGGGGCATTTCAGAGAAACGGAAGTTTTGTGCATCCTGATATTGATATCGGAATGCGTAGGATTTTTCAAGTCCGAGTCTGCTTTGAATCTCGGACCTGTTTAACCCTTGCTCCATTAATCTGGTGATTTGCCAGATACTGCTAAACACACTGTAAAAGAACCCCACGGTTTTAATTACTTCTCCCGCGTTACTGTTACTCTTTTGCAATATCTGTTCCGAAATATGAAGTGCTTTATCAAGATCTCTTGAAATTACCGCTTCTTTAAGCTCAATCACGTTATAATCGCGATATGACTCGGTAATTTTTTTTATATGGCCCAAAGTGATATCAGAATCACTGTCCACAAAAGTACACAGTTTTTCTATTTCTGTAGACAACAGCTGTAAATCCTGTCCCACCAATTGACTGAGAATCTGGGCCGCCCGGGGCTCGATGGTCATCTTATGGGTATGTCGGGTCCAGTCTATGACCCATTCAGGCAGGAGTGGATCCGGAATTTTCTGAAACTCATATACCCCGATTGCTCCCCCGGGAGATTTAGACTTCTTTCTTAATGTTTTGCCCGGCTCACTTCTCCCATCGGGGAGTTTTGTATCGATCAGGCAGAGAATGGTGTACGGGTTCGGATTTTCTATATAACTCTGAAAGGGGGTCAACCCGGACGCACTCGCCGACTGAAGCTTTAGAAAATCTTTAACAATGACCACCCTGCATTCTGCCATCATCGGAAAGCTGCGCGCCACTTCAATGATCCGTTCACTTTCCGACTCATTCCCGTAGAAAAGATCGAAATTAAAATCTTTCTGCTCTTCCGGGATCAGTTTTTCAATCTCTTTCTGAATATATTCCTTCAAAAAGGTCTCTTCTCCAAAAAGATAGTATATCTGTTTCAGAAGATCCTTTTTTCGTATCTCTCTGAATAAACTACGGAACAGGTCAAGACCGGTACTTTTTCTGGCCATGAAAGTAAAATAAAAAGCTCTATTCGTTACGTTACATGTTAGGGGATGAATCAGGTCATAAACCTCGTGGAAAACGAGGAATCAGGGAAGATCCGGTGACAGGCGGGCAAGAGAAGAAACTCAATCATCCGTGCCGTGCCCTGCCACGCTACAGTTTAAGACCTGATCCACAGACTGAGATATCAGCCGGACTTTCTACATTTCGTTTCGAAGCCTATTCCTGATCAGTACCCATCACATATTTTAATCCGCCGTAGAGATGCTCTAAAAACAACTCTTCTGAGAAAGATTCATGCGTATGACCCAACCCGGTATAGAAAGAACGTCCACCGTCAAAATCGTGGTACCAGGAGATTGGATGGTTTCCAGGGTGGTCACTTCCTTCATAACTGTCGGTGTCTAGCATCAACAGTACTTGAATCTCCGGGTTGATGTATCCGAAATTGTACCACTCATCCTCTCTCTCCCACTCCGCTGGAAGATGTTCGGTTGAGGGGTGGTTCGGGTCAGCCACCCTAACAATCGCATTCCGTACATTGGGATTTCCAGGGTGATTGGCGAAATAGGCACCGACAAGCTCACCATACCAATCCCAGTCATATTCCGTATCGGTTGCGGAGTGAATCCCTGCAAAACCGCCACCCGAACGGATATAGTTTTGAAATGCCTCACGCTGCTCCGGCCCAAAAAGCGTCATGGTCGTATTTAAGAAGACCACGGCATCAAACTCCTTCAGTCTGTCATCTGAAAAAATTCGGGCATCCTCTGTATGGGTGATGGAGAACTCTTTTTCCTGGCCCATCTTCTTCAATGCCTCGATACCCGGCTCAATGGAAGAGTGGCGGAATCCGTCGGTTTTGGTAAATAAAAGGATGTGTTGATCCCCGCCGTTCTGATAGACAGACGCATCGACGGTTGCGGCCTCTTGGTTTGATTGTGTACATCCGGCTGAGATAACTGCACCCAGGAACAGGGAAAATAAGAGAGTAGTAGTTTTCATAATCGATATAGGTTGTGACTTGTCTTCATCAATAAGTTAACCGTGATATAGTAATAGTTTATGAAAAATACCAGATCCCTTTTTAAAAACACTGCTTTAAATGCCATGATCTTTCAGCCAAACCAGTGTATTGAGGTTATCCGGTTTCCACCAGATCGGGGGCATTTGTGCCAGAGAGAGCGGCTCGATAATTCGCTCACCCACTCTGCGGCCAATATAATCGGCAGTAGAATAGACCGATTGTAGACGGGAGCCCATTTTCCTGATGATCTCCTCTACTCTATCCAGATCTCCCTGTATCCAGTGAACGATATGTTTTTCACCCGAAATCTCACCGCTCTCCTCCATGAGAAAATGATCCAGCCAGGCCTGGTCGATTCCCAGGGCTTTGTTAAGGGCAAAACGGTAGGGTACCGATTCACTAACCTTATGATGCGGGGGATTGGCAAGCCAGAAAGACTCGATATAATCTGTAAAACCACACTGCACCTTTCGTAAAGGGAACGGACTTACTACAATGGCCACAGAACGGCAGCCCGCACCACCATACCTGAAGATAGCTTCGGTGAGATCCTGGTACGTCTCAGAGGATTCATCCTCAATATAAGCCATAGAGAACCCGGCCGTTCTCATCAACGAAGGGGTATCTTCCCCAATCAGTCCAAGCTGAGTCAGTTTCTCTTTCACAGGACCCGCAGACTGTTCAGATCCTGCAAAGAGCAGTGCATCCGCTCGAACAGGCTTGAGGCTCTCCGGCGTCACGCTCCAGAGATCTTCTTCTACCAGGCCGTGGCCAGCCAGATGTCGCAGCAGCGAAGCCATTAAATAGGGATCTTTGCGTGAAAGCTTCCCAATATAGGTCCCATTTCTGAGAAGAACGGCAATCAGATCCTGAATTCCCACAAGGGGCACATTACCAGCATGCAGACAGAGCACATTTTTATCTTCCCTGGAGATCGTTTCCACATGACTGTCGGCAACCCATTTTTTCAGCGTCTCCTTACTTATCGTATGCTTGAGGGACAGAATCTGATGCTTGATATCTTCTAATGAAAATAGGTTCTCATCCACTGTCTGCTCGATCGCCCGGCTCAGTTCACGATTCTCCTTGTCGAACCAGGTAGTCAGCGCACGGGCTATATTCTCTATATGTCTTTCAGAAAACGCCATCCTCTAATCTCTGTCAATTAGAAAGTTGCACCCGCGAAGATCATCTTGGTTCCATCTGCCCAGTACCCGGAACTTTCCATCCTCCCTCATCACTCCCCGGTCGTCAGTCAGAATAAAAGGACATGAATAGATATTAGCGAGGTCGATAATACCGATTTTCCCTTCGGTTCCCGGCTCACACAGCTCCATTGGATTATCCGGATTCCGAATGGTGACCTGAACCCAGGGAGGCGCCCCAAACCATTCACTGCCAATCGCATACATCTGACTCAACAGTTCGCACATGCCATATTCAGAGTGCACGTATTTAGATGAAATTTGAAAAGCCTCCGAGAGCCTGTTTCGCAGATCCCCTTTGGAGATCTCCCTTCGGTAGGTCTTCATGCCACCCGTTTCAATAATCTCTGGCGGAGTGCTGAACTCCGGCAGCCCCTGCTCTATCAGATCGAGCAGGCCGAAGGCGGCTCCAAACAGGATCCACTTTTTCCCAGCGGCCGCTATCTTCTCTATTCCCTGCAGTACTTCCGGATCAAATTGAAGTATCATCCTGGAAAGGGGATCCTGCTGAATTAAATGTCGGATCATGTGGACCAGCGAAGAGTTTGGGTTGTCTCGGTAACCAGGCAGAGCCGAAATCAGTGTATACTGGTCTGACGGAAAATGGCGGTAGAACTCCTTGACTACAGAGCGTTCATAGAGGGCGGGATCGGCCACCACATGTGTGCTTCGCCGGGAGCCGGACGTCCCGCTACTTTTAAATATCAGTGGTGTGCTTTTTGTATCCAGAGTTCCTGCTACAATCTTCCTGACAGAGAACGCACGTATTGGAAGCAGCGGTATCTCCAGAATATCTTCCGGTGGCTGCTTTTGCCCAATCAAGGTTTCGTAAAAGGTCCGGTAGACCGGATTCTCTTTGAGCTGAAAATTCAGAACCCGTATGACTTTCTCTTCAAAAGAGAGTTCCGGACAAAAGGTAATGTCGGATAGTGCAGTAGGGTCGTTCATCGTTAAAAGTTCAGGATAATCTCTTCAATCCTTTGGAGCCTATGTCTTTACGATAATAGATATTTTCAAACTTTATCTTTTCGGCATTTTCGTAAGCGTGATCAATGGCAGCTTTCAGGGTCTCCCCCTCCCCTACAACATTGAGAACCCGCCCGCCGCTGGTTGTTATCTTCGAATCACTGCCCTTTCGGGTTCCTGCATGAAACACCAGACAGTTTTCATCAACAGAGTCCAAGCCTGTGATCTCATAACCGGTTTCATACTGGCCTGGGTACCCTTCGCTCGCCAGAACCACACAGCAGCGATATTTCCCATCAAGCTGAATCGTTTTTTCATCCAGCCTCTGTTCGGAAACTGACAGGAAAAGGTCAAGCAGATCGTTCTTCAGAGAGGGCAAAATGACCTGGCATTCCGGATCTCCGAAACGGCAGTTATATTCGACAACTTTGGGCCCTTCCGGTGTAATCATCAGCCCGACATAAAGAATGCCTGTATAGGCAGACTCTTCCACCTGCATTCCGGTAATCGTGGGATCAACGATGGATTGTCGAATCTCTTCAATTAGTTCATCCGTAACCAGCGGTGCCGGAGAGTAGGCTCCCATTCCTCCGGTATTAGGGCCCGTATCGTGGTCGCCGATTCGCTTGTGATCCTGCGCATTGTGAAGGATGTGGGAGGTGTGGCCATCACTAATCACAAAAACTGAAGCCTCTTCCCCCTCCATAAAATCTTCCACGACCAGTTTGCTGGCAGCCCTGGATAGATTCTCATCACTTTTCAGCAGATCAAGGACCTCTCTCACCTCTTCTTCAAGCTTACAGATAAAGACTCCTTTCCCACCGGCAAGGCCATCTGCTTTTAGTACGATCGGATAGGTATCCCGGGTCTGAACATAGACCAGGACGTCATCAAATTCATCGGAATTAAAAACTTCGTAGCCCGCAGTCGGAATGTTATAACGGGACATGAAATCTTTGGCGAACTCCTTGCTGCCTTCCAGCATGGCAGCACGCTTTCTAGGGCCGAAAACGGCAATATTTCTTTCAATCAGATAGTCAGCCAGGCCATTGACCAAAGGTGCCTCCGGCCCGATGACAACCAAATCGACCCTCTTCTCCTCTGCAAATGCAGCGATTTCATCGAAATCTGACAAGTTGAGATCGATATTTCTACCATATAAAGATGTTCCCGGGTTGCCGGGAGCAATGAAGAGAGTACCCAGTTTTTCGGATTGAGACAGCTTCCAGGCTATGGTGTGCTCTCTTCCTCCACTTCCGATTAAAAGAACGTTATATTGGTCCATTCAAAATTATATTGATTCTGCGATAGAGATAATTTCATTGAAACTATCTGCTTTCAGACTGGCTCCACCAATCAGGCCGCCGTCTACGTCCGGCTGCGAAAGCAGCTCTTCTGCATTCTCCGGTTTCATGCTCCCGCCATACAGTATGCGGATGGAGCCTCCTGCGTTTTCACCCCACTTCTCACTCACAAGACCTCTGATAAACGCATGCATATCCTGTGCTTGTTGGGGAGTTGCTGTTTCTCCAGTCCCGATAGCCCATACCGGTTCGTAAGCAATTACCAGCTGGCCGGCATTCTTCTCTGTAAGGATATTCAGGACAGAGTTAACCTGGTCTGCGACCACACTTTCGTGGGTGTTATTTTTCCGCTCTTCCAGTTTCTCACCTACACAGAGTATTGCGGTTAGTCCGCTTTCGATCGCTTTCTTTGTTTTAGCTGAGATCGGAAG